>NZ_MKVC01000004.1:0-207635 GCF_001899125.1 Dysgonomonas sp. 37-18
CTCCAAATATTTTAATGCCTTTTTTTCAAAATATTTTAACCGAAATATACAAAACCCTTAAACAAAACTACTTAATCAATGATTGTTTTTTTGACTATAAGAGCATCCATCAAAAAGAGCAATCCTAACCTTACTATATTATATATATATGAAAATATTTTTGGAAAGAAACTCTTGCGGAGAATCACATAATAATTATAATTAATATCTTTGTTCCGCTAAATACTTATATAATTATAACATGCATTATACATGAAAACATTTCTTTTTTCCAAGTTATCTATTATTACTCTTGCGGTCATCACTTTTGCATCTTGTCAGAATAAAGGTCCTCATTTTACAGTAGAGGGTAAGATTGCCAATGCCGACACCACAATGCTATATCTAGAAAGACGGTCTTTGAATGAAACAACAATCATAGACTCAGTAAAACTAGATGCAGATGGGAATTTCAAATTTAAAGAGCCTGCATTAGGATATCCTGAATTCTATTTACTAAGAATCGATAAACAATCCATAAACTTAGCTATAGACTCTATAGAAACAATTACTGTACATGCTAGCAAACCTACATTTGCTTCGGAATATACAATAGAGGGATCTGAAGGCTCTGTGAAAATAAAAGATATTGTTTTTGCCCAAAACAAGCTTAGTCGGACTGTGTCTGATTTGAGAAAACAATTTGAAAGTAAAGAAATATCACAGGATCAATATGTCGCAGAAATTCAAAAAGCGCTGGATGAATATAAAACGAAAGCTAAAGATCTAATCTTATCTGACTCAAAAAGCTTAGCCAGCTATTTTGCTTTATTTCAAAAAGTAGATGGATATTTAATATTCGATCCTTATGATAAAAATGACTTGGTAGCTTTCAGAGCTGTTGCTACCGTTTGGGACCTATATAAATCAAAATCACCACGAGCAGAGCATTTAAAGACTTTTACGCTGACTACTTTGGCTGAGTTGAAACAAATGGCAAGTCAGGAAGAAACAATGAAAAAACTAGAGAATACCGAGGCTACAGATCACAGTGTGTTTTATAATATAACGCTACCTGATATAAATAACAAGGAGGTAAGTTTATCTTCATTAAAAGGAAAAGTTGTTATACTCGATTTTACTGCATACCAAACAGATTTTTCTCCGGCTCACAATATACTTATCAATAATGTATATAGTAAGAATAAAGGAAATGTAGAAGTGTACCAAGTATCTTTTGACACGGATATACATGCATGGAAAAATGCAGCAACAAATTTACCTTGGATATGTGTAAGAGATAGTAAACTACTCAACTCTGAATGGCTTGCAAAATTCAACATTCAGGGCTTCCCTACTACATATTTATTAAACAAGAATGGAGAGATTGTAAAAAGAATTTTATCTACTGATAACCTAGCTTCAGAAGTTCAAAAATTATTATAAAAGTATTTCCAAATATTTGAAAATACGAAAAATATAGTATATCTTTGTTTTTGATAAAATGAAAAAGGAAAAGGAGTTCTGGCCTTTAACGGCAGGAATTCTTTTTCTTTTTGTCGCTTTAAAAACAATCAAAAATTTAAAAAACAGTAGGAATTAATTTAATTTTTAATTACCATGGCTATCACTTACATGACCGCGGAAGGTTACAAAAAGTTGAAAGAAGAAATCAACACTCTTGAAACTACGGAAAGGCCTGCTATATCGAAACAAATAGCAGAAGCTAGAGACAAGGGAGACTTATCTGAAAATGCTGAATACGATGCAGCCAAAGAGGCTCAGGGGCTACTTGAAGCTAAAATAGCCCAAATGAAAAATCTATTGGCAAATGCTCGTCTGATCAATGAAGATTCAATAGGAACAGACGTTGTGCAAATATTGAACAAGGTTACAATACGCAATACGAAAAATAACCAAAAGATGACATATACAATCGTTGCAGAGAGCGAGGCTAACTTGAAAGAAAACAAGATGGCTGTAAACACTCCTATCGCGCAAGGATTAATGGGCAAAAAAGTGGGAGATATAGCCGAAATAAAAGTTCCTTCGGGAATTATGAGTTTCGAAATTATGGATATATCATTATAAACTTATGCCTAGTATTTTCAGTAGAATTGTTAAGGGTGAGATACCATCATATAAGGTGGCTGAAGATGAGAGGTTCTTTGCATTTTTGGATATAAATCCGATGGCAAAAGGACATACCCTTGTCATTCCTAAGCAGGAGGTCGATTACATATTCGATCTTGACGACGATATTTTAAAATATATGGTCATTTTTGCAAAGAAAGTTGCAAAATCTATTGAGAAAGCCATTACTTGCAAACGTGTAGGTATAATGGTTGTAGGCCTTGAAGTACCTCATGCTCATATACACTTGATTCCTATAAATAAAGAATCAGATATGAGCCTTTCAAATCCAAGAATAAAGATTGAGCAATTTGAATTTGAAGAAATTGCAAAAAAAATAGAAGAAAATATACAAGACTTATAACGAATATAATTCTGAATTGGTGGGAGTACATACTCCCACCTTTTTTTATTTTAGTTCATATTGAAATAATTTTAAATAAATTTGTAAGGCTTGAATTTAATTTTCAAGCCTTACAAATTTATTTAATTAGAACTAAAGATTATAATTATGCAAAATATAGATGAATATATAGCTTCATTTCCTGAGAATATTCAGGTATTGATGGATAAACTAAGAAGAACCATCAAAAAAGCTGCACCTGATGCAATCGAAAAAATCAGTTGGCAAATGCCCACCTTTCATCAGAATGGAAATCTTATACACTTTGCAGGTCATAAAAAGCACATCGGTTTATATCCGGGTGCAGAAGCTATTATTGCCTTCGAAGAAGAACTCACACAATACAAAACATCGAAAGGAGCAATACAATTGCCATTGGATAAACCTTTACCATTGAATCTAGTTACGAAGATCGTGAAGTTTAATATAAAAAGGAATCTGAAAAAATAATATTGCTATATCTTTTCTACAAACTTCTTCTTCCGTTCTACCGCTACTAGCTTAAATAGTTTGTCGGAAGGTCTGATTTTCTCATTCACTTTAATAGAGAACTTCTCGCCTTTTACTGTCTCTTCTACAGGTTGAAGGTCAACTCTAATTTCGTCTACGATCTGTGTTACTGCTCCTGTAGTAGGCCCGGTAATAAGTATTTCGTCACCAACCTTCAACGATTGTGTTTCCATCAAGAATTCGGCAACACCAAGATTTGAGAAATATTTAATCCCTTTACCTATGTATATTTTTCGTTTTGTTGCTCCTGAGCCATAATTGCTAGACCACTCTCCCAGTTTCTGACCAAGATAATAACCATCCCAGAATCCTCTATTAAAGACCGTAGCAAGGCGTTCGTCCCACTTTTCAATCTTTTCTTCAGTATATGTATCTTCACAATAGGCTTGCACCGCTTCTTTGTAGCATTCGACTACAGTACGCACATATTCGGGACCACGAGCACGCCCTTCTATTTTAAATACACGTACACCGGCATCCATCATTTTGTTCATAAAATGAATGGTTTTCAAATCTTTTGGAGACATGATGTATTCGTTGTCAATTTCAAGTTCGATATCCGACTCCTTATCTTTTACAATATAGCTGCGGCGGCACAGTTGATTGCATGCCCCTCTATTTGCAGATAAATCTCTTTCATGCAAGCTCAGGTAACATTTGCCTGACACAGCCATACACAAAGCTCCATGAGAAAACATTTCGATACGGATAAGTTCCCCTTTAGGACCTCTTATATTTTGCTCTACAATATCTTTATAGATAGAAGCCACCTGATCGAGATTCAGCTCGCGTGCCAATACAACAACATCAGCAAATTGCCCGTAAAACTTTAAGGACTCTGTATTCGTAATATTCAACTGTGTAGATAAATGAACTTCAACACCTATGCTGCGCGCATACATCATCACAGCTACATCAGAAGCAATTACGGCTGAAAGCTCAGCCTCTTTTGCAGCATTTACAATCTGGTGCATCAACGAGATATCATTGTCGTAAATTATTGTATTCACCGTCAAATAGCTCTTTAGTCCATTTTCTTTACATATAGCGGCTATCTGCTTCAAGTCATCCATTGTAAAGTTATTAGAAGACTTGGCTCGCATATTCAGCCCTTCTATTCCAAAGTAAATAGAGTTTGCCCCACCCTGTATAGCCGCAGCTAAAGAGTCGTAAGAGCCAACAGGTGCCATTATCTCAAAATCTGATATCTTCTTATTCATTTCTTTCTTTTGTATGTTTTTTTAGTGCTTCAAAAAAGCTGTGCGCAAAATTACCGCTTTTAGATGAAAAGGACAAATAGAGACCAAGCTAAACCTTAAGCAAATAAAAAGTTAAAACAAAGAACAAAATTCTTTGAAGAATAAAAAATAATTTGTATTTTGTCGTGAATAACAAACATTTATATACGTCTTTTATAACGGTTCACTCTCATACAACTAAAAAATCTGTATAAGTATCTATTACAAATAAATTATTTCAATAAACAGATACTCTATTCTTTAATATTATGACACGACTTTAATTATCCATTGAAACAGGATAACATATTTGGATAACTCTCAAAAGAGACGAAATGATATAAGTAGCTCTAAATTAATTAATAAAAAACAACACCACGTAACATTTGTTACGGAAATTATCATTTCTATATAATATCTTTGTTTTATAACAGTGTTCATTGGTAAATAAAATGAGAAAACTTCTAAATCTAATACCACGGAATTTTGTTGTTCCACTATTTGTTATAGCGGGAATCATAGCCGGACTTGGCGGATACACGGCCTATATGTCCCGGGCACATTCTTATCTGTCTGATGATCCCGAAGCTTGTATCAATTGCCATATTATGACCCCTTATTATCAAACATGGCAACACAGCGCACACCGAGAATGGGCCAATTGCAACGATTGCCATGTACCACATGATAATGTCATAAATAAATATGCATTCAAAGCTATGGATGGACTTTATCATGCTGCAGTATTTACATTAAATGCTGAACCACAGGTTATCCGTCCTCGAGATGCCAGTAAAAAAGTAATCATGGATAACTGCATTCGCTGCCATACTCAATTGAATACAGAATTTGTGAATACCGGTATGATAAACTACACACAGGTAAAAGAAGGTGAAGGAAAAGCTTGCTGGGATTGTCATCGGGAAGTTCCTCACACCATCGTGAGTAATCTATCTTCTTCACCGAACGCGATTGTTCCGTTACCAAAGTCAGCAGTACCGGATTGGTTGAATAATATTATGAAAAATAAAAAATAAGATCCAATATGTTAAAGAAATTAGCAGAAGCAATCAGGCGAAAACCGATCATTGGATGGGGGATTTTTGCGGTAGTAATGGTTTTGGTATTTATGCTTGGACTTTTAGCAGCATCTATTACAGAACGTAGAGCTGAAATAGCGACTCTGTATAATAATAAAAAGATAGAGATTACAGGAATTAATACCAATAGTGAAGAATGGGGTATCAATTATCCTCGTGAATACGATACTTGGAAAAAAACAAAAGAAATGGATTTCCGTAGTAAGCATTTAGGCAATATGCCTGAAGATGTACTCGAAAGCCGTCCCGAAATGGTTGTTCTTTGGGCTGGTTATGCATTTTCCAGAGACTATTCGGCTCCACGCGGACATATGTATACGATAGAAGATGTGACGCATACACTTCGTACCGGAACACCTGATCATGAACACAAAGATATGCAACCTGCTACTTGCTGGGCTTGTAAGAGCCCTGATGTACCACGAATGATGCATGAAGTAGGAATAGAGAATTTTTACAAAGCCTCATGGAGTCAGTTTGGCAGTGAGATTGTAAATCCTGTAGGTTGTGCCGATTGTCACGATCCTAAGACGATGAATCTGACTATCACTCGCCCGGCTTTGATAGAGGCCTTTGAGCGTCAAGGCAAAGATATTACAAAAGCAACTCCTCAGGAAATGCGATCTCTGGTATGTGCCCAATGCCATGTCGAATATTTCTTTAAGGGTGACGGTAAATATCTGACCTTCCCTTGGGATGGAGGTATGACAGTAGAATCGATGGAAGAATATTATGACAATGCAAATTATACAGACTGGGTGCATCATCTGAGCAAAGCTCCAATGCTAAAAGCACAGCATCCTGACTATGAAATTTTCCTTTTAGGACCACACGCTCAACGTGGATTATCATGTGCCGACTGTCACATGCCATATATGTCCGAAGGAGGCATTAAGTATTCTAACCATCAGGTAATGAGTCCGCTTAAAAATGTATCATCAACATGTCAAACATGCCATAGAGATAGTGAAGAGAATCTAAAAAATTATGTTTATCAATATCAGGATAAAGCATTAGAGATTAGAAACAGGATAGAAGTAGAACTTGCTAAAGCCCATGTAATGGCTAAAGCAGCGTGGGACAATGGTGCAGATGAAGCTAAAATGAAAGAGTCTTTGAAATTGATTCGTCAGGCTCAATGGCGTTGGGATTTTGCTGTGGCCTCTCACGGTGCATCCTTCCATGCTCCTGTAGAAACTCAACGAATCCTTGCTCATAGTTTAGACCGTACGCTACAAGCACAACTGGAACTGCAAAAAGTATTATTCACTCTTGGAGTTGCAGACGTTAAAATGCCAGATATTTCTACAAAATCAAAAGCTCAGGAATATATCGGACTGGATATGAAAAAGCTTCGTGAGGACAAAGATAAGTGGATTAAAACAACACTTCCTACTTGGATAGAAAAAGCCAAATCAGAAGGAAAGCTGGCTATGAACTAATTTTTTCTTACCTCAAGGGCGTCTGCATTCATCGAATATAGCATTTGCAGGCGCTTTTTAAACTATAATCATTATGAGAAAGATTTTCATAATAGGGTTGCTATTACTCCCTCTCACATTATTAGGACAAGAGAATAATCAAGAAGACATATTTTCCATATCGGCGCAACTACGATCACGGGGAGAATATCGCAATGGGGCCTTGTTCGCCAGAAATGAAGGTGAACACCCCGCTACTTTCATAAACAACCGTGCTCGAATCTCAATGGACTTTCAACGTTCAAATCTAGAATTAAAACTATCAGGACAGCACGTTGGAGTTTGGGGGCAAGATCCCCAAGTAGATAAAAATGGGCGTTTCATGCTAAACGAAGCATGGGCTAAATTAAATTTTAACAATGGATTCTTTGCCCAATTAGGAAGACAAGCATTATCTTATGACGATGAACGTATATTAGGTGGGCTCGATTGGAACGTTTCGGGACGCTATCATGATGTATTAAAGTTAGGATATGCGGATAAAATAAACACTTTGCATTTGATCCTGGCTTTAAACCAGAACGATGAAAAAATAAAAGGAGGAAGTTTTTATGAAGCCGGAGGACAGCCTTATAAAAATATGCAAACACTTTGGTATCACTATGGAAATAAAGAGACCCCATTCGGCATCTCATTACTTGCAATGAATCTGGGTCTTCAGTACGGAAGCGAAGAAGATTCATCCAACAAGTATATGCAAACCTTTGGGACTTATTTGACTTATATAGCAAATGGTTGGGATATCAAAGGTTCTTTTTATTATCAAACAGGAAAAAATAAGTCAAATAAAGAAGTATCAGCCTTTATGGGAAGTCTTTTTGCAGGTTTCAAAATAGACTCTAAATGGTCATTAGGTGTAGGCAGTGACTATCTGAGTGGAAACAAGCAGGATGACACAAAGCAAAAAGCATTTGATCCGTTGTATGGTACACACCATAAGTTCTATGGAACAATGGATTACTTCTATGCTTCTTCATTTGCGAATGGTCTCAATCCGGGGTTATGGGACAACCAACTTGCCATTTTCTACAAGCCCTCGAAAAAAGTCGATCTATCTTTGAATTATCATTATTTCTTGACTGCAAATGAAGTTGTTGTATCAAATGAAAAAATAGACAAAGGCTTAGGTTCTGAGTTTGACTTTCAGGTAAATTGGTCAATCATGCCTGATGTAAAACTTATGGCAGGCTATTCGTTCATGCTTGGAAGCAAATCGATGGATGTAGTAAAAGGCGGATACCATAAAAGCTGGCAAGATTGGGGATGGGTATCTATAAATATAACACCTAAACTATTCTCGACAAAAAAATAATAGCTCTCTTCTATATAAACAGATGGAAAAAACAAATAATCGAAAAATGTGGCAACAGTCTTGGGGATATCCTGAAAGCATTGTTGCTACGTGCGGAATCCTTTTGGTCGGATTTCTCCTTCAACTCACAATTGGTAATTTTAATTTTTATTTATTGGCATTCCCTTCCAATCTCTTGGTTGGAGGTATTATACTGATTTTATGTATTCTTTCGCTTTTTGTTCGTAAGAACCATTTCATACTATGGTTTAGTGGTATTCCCTCTTCAGTCTGTTTAATCTCAGCATTACTCATTCTTACGATCATCATGGGGCTTACTCCACAAACGACAAGCCATACGGACGAAGTTTCGGAAAACATATTTTCAAGTCTGGGTTTCGACAGTATGACAAGTTCATGGGCTTTCATACTCATTTACTTTATCACCCTATTATCACTTGGCTGTCTTATCGTTCGCCGTTTATTTAATTTTCGCAAGAAGGACTACGCATTTTACTTAAACCATATCGGACTATGGATTACACTTTTCGCCGCAGGACTGGGACATGCTGATATTGAACGTTATCTGATGCACATACGTGAAGGAGAAGTAGAGTGGAGAGTTTATGATGAAGATGAAAACGTAAAGGAATTACCGATTGCGATACAACTAAACGATTTTGATATGGAGGAATATCCACCCAAACTAACTATTATAGATCGCAAAAGTGGAAAACCTCTGCCAGAAGACAAGCCGGACTATTATCAGATAGATACAGAGATAGCTCAAGGACAACTTAATGGATGGAAGATTGAATTGAAAGAATATATCCATCAGGCAGTACGCAATAGCGATAGTACCTATAGGGAGGTACCTATGCCCGGAGCAACTCCGGCTGCCAAAATACGAGCATTCAATGTATCTCAAGGTAAAGATACCACCGGATGGATATGCGGAGGAAATCAGGCACAACTTTATATGACCCTTCCCCTCGATGAACACCAGTGTGTGGTAATGAGCGTTCCCGAGCCAAAACGATTTATGTCGGATATAGAAGCATACACACCTGATGGCACAATAAAAAAAGGAACAATAGAAGTAAATAAACCAATGCGTATAGGAAGTTGGACAATCTATCAATACGGATATGATAATCAGGCCGGACGCTTATCTTCATACAGTAGCATGGAACTTGTATACGACCCTTGGGTTATACCGGTATATATCGGATTTATTTTTATCGCTCTAGGTTCAATCGCTTTAATTTGGAATGGCAGATTGGTTAAGCATAGAAGTGAGAATGACAACAACAAAGAATAATAGTATTAAGATAAGAATATGAATTGGAATAATTTTATATGGTTTGCACTTCCTGCTGTAATACTCTGGTTTTCTGCCGGAATTATAGTGTATCGATCACAAAAGCGATTAGCTGATATATTAATGCTATGTGGTATTGCTGTATTTGCAGCATTTATCACAGGCTTTTGGATACATATCGAACGTCCGCCAATGAGAACGATGGGTGAAACTCGCTTATGGTATTCTTTCTTTCTGTCTTCGGTCGGATACCTAGCGTATCGCAGATGGAAATATCCTTGGCTATTATCTTTCTCTGCATTGGTAGCATCAGTTTTTGTGTTTATCAATTTATTTAAGCCCGAAATACATTCTAAAAATTTGATGCCTGCTCTTCAAAGCGAATGGTTTGTACCTCATGTCACATCCTATATTCTTTCTTACGCTATGTTTGGAGCTGCTACTATCGGAGCTTTTGTGCAATTACGAAAAGTACACCGTAATGGTTATTCTGATGAAAAGATATTCAATTTTATAGATAATATCGTTTATGTAGGATTTGGATTCCTTGTATTAGGAATGCTGATGGGTGCTGTATGGGCAAAAGAAGCATGGGGACATTATTGGTCATGGGATCCTAAAGAAACATGGGCTTTTGTTACGTCCATGGCTTATCTCGCGTATATACATATACGGTTGTATGGTAAATATGATAAAGTTGCGCTTTGGGCGTTGCCTATCGCATTCATATTACTGATGATAACTTGGATTGGGGTAAATTATCTACCGGCCGCACAAGGGAGTGTACATGTATATTGACAATACAGAGCTATATAGATAGAATAGAAAATTCGGTTCTCTATTATTATAGAGTAAGACAAAAGATATTCGGATATCAATTATCCTAACAATTCTTTTATTTCATTATAGTTTAGTATTTTACCTTTACCTCCTTCAAATTCTATGATTCCACTGGCAGCCATTTCTGAAATAGCTCTGGATAGGGAAGGACGTTCTACACCAAAATACTCGGCAAGAGATGCGATGCTTTTCCCTAATTCAAAAGATCCGTTTTTATCGTGCTGTAAAATGTAATATGCTATTTTAGCTTTAATTCCTTTTTGTGAGAATATTTTGAGCCTTTCGGACAAGAATTGGACACGATCGGCATTGAAGGCCATAAAACCTCGCAAAAATCCGGGACATTTAGCCATTTGTTTCTCCACAGAGTCTTTGGTGATAAATAAGATTTCGCTATCATCAAGAGCTATCACATCCACAGGAAAACGATTATTTTCCGCAAAAATAAAAGCAGCAGCCAAAGGATAAGGAGCTGAAATTTCTTCTACTGATAGAGTAAGCCCCGAATCGGAAACTATCTCTGTTTTTACTTTCCCTTTTGATAACATATATAACTGTGAAATAACATCGCCCTGATAGGCGATATATTCTCCTTTTTTATAATGCTTTATAGTATGATCTATCGTACACTTTAGTCGAGCAATCTCTTCTTGAGATTTTTCACGACACATTGTACAGAAAAAGAGTAAGTCAGAGTTCATAGTCTTGTAATTTTTTACAAAGTTACAAAAAATAATTCACAGTCGTAACAAATGTTACGATTTTAGTTTTACTACCATCGTATGTTTGCATAGGAAATAACAGGTAGTCACAATAATCAGGAGTTAAATTTACTATATAACCAATTTTTCAGAAATAAAGGAATAATCATTCTATAAAAAATAATTAACTAAAAAACTAAGAATATGAATATGTTTTGTTATCAGTGTCAGGAAACAGCTCACAATACAGGCTGTACGGTAAAAGGTGTTTGTGGAAAAACTTCGGAGGTTGCTAATCTTCAAGACTTGTTAATGTTTCTTCTCAAAGGAATCTCATATAGTACAGTAGAGTTACGTAAAGCAGGTGTAGAAATATCCGCTTATACAAACCGCTTTGTAATGGAGTCATTATTTATGACAATCACCAATGCAAACTTCGACAAAGAGCGTTTCGTAATACGTGTACGTGAAGCTATAAATCTGAGAGACGAACTTTTACTCGAATTAAAAGCTAAAGGAGGCAACACTACACCCAACCTAGATTGTGACTGTATTACTTGGACTACCGAAAGCGTAAAAGAAATGGAAGTGAAGGCTGGAAATGTAGGAATCCTTGAAACTAAAAATGAAGATATACGCTCGTTGCGTGAACTTCTTATCTATGGAATCAAAGGGATGGCAGCTTACGCTGAACATGCGTCAAATCTGGGATATGAGGATGATGACATCCATGCTTTTATGCAAGAAGCTTTAGTTGCAACAACCCAAGAATTAAGCGGAGACGAGCTTACAGCTCTTGTGCTTAAGTGTGGTGAATATGGTGTAAAAACAATGGCTTTGCTTGATAAGGCAAATACTTCTACATACGGAAATCCTGAAATTACCAAAGTAAATATCGGAGTTCGCAATAATCCTGGTATTCTTATCTCTGGTCACGACTTGCGTGATATGCAAGACCTATTAGAACAAACAGCAGGAACAGGCGTAGATGTCTACACACACAGCGAAATGCTTCCGGCACATTACTACCCTGCATTTAAGAAATATAGCCATTTTGTAGGCAACTATGGTAGTGCTTGGTGGCGTCAGAACGAAGACTTTGAATCATTTAATGGCGTAATACTATTTACAACTAACTGTATTGTACCTCCACGATCTACGTCAACCTACGCAGATAAAGTATATACTACCGGTGCATCAGGGTTTACCGGCTTCCAACATATAGAAGACAGAAAAGACGGGCAGCCTAAAGATTTTTCAAAATTGATAGAGCATGCAAAACAATGCAAAGCTCCTACTGAAATAGAGTCTGGAGAAATTATCGGAGGATTTGCTCACGCACAGGTATTTGCTCTTGCTGATAAGGTCGTTGACGCTGTAAAAACAGGAGCTATACGGAAGTTCTTTGTAATGGCAGGTTGCGATGGTCGTATGAAAGGACGTAACTATTATACTGAATTTGCAGAAAATCTACCTAAAGATACAGTTATCCTTACTGCCGGTTGTGCTAAGTATCGCTACAACAAATTGCCTCTGGGTGATATAGGTGGTATTCCTCGTGTTCTCGATGCCGGACAATGTAACGACAGTTACTCTCTCGCTTTGATTGCGCTGAAACTTAAAGAAGTTTTTGAACTAAATGACATTAATGAATTACCGATTGCATACAACATTGCATGGTACGAGCAAAAAGCTGTTATCGTTCTTCTTGCATTGTTATCACTCGGTGTAAAAAATATTCACTTAGGGCCAACACTCCCGGCATTCTTATCGCCTAACGTGGCTAAAGTGCTGGTTGATAATTTTGGTATTGGCTCTATTACCACACCTGACGAAGATATGAAGATGTTTCTTGCTTCATAATGTCAGCACATAATTACATAAAACATTAAAAATGGAAACAAATACATTCGCTAAAGCAACCGTATTCAATATTGCGGGGCAAATCGATTATTCCACAGGAGGAGTAGTAAGCAAACAAATACTTAAAAACCGAGCAGGAAATGTTACATTATTTTCCTTCGACAAGGGACAAGGACTTAGCGAGCATACAGCACCTTTCGATGCGCTTGTACAAGTACTGGATGGTGAAGCTGAGATTCGCATAAATGGCGAACCTCACAGGGTAAAGGCAGGTGAGATTATTATAATGCCGGCTAACATAACCCATGCACTTCAAGCTGTGGAGTCTTTTAAGATGTTATTAACCATGATAAAAGAATAGGCGATGAGCGAGCTAATCAATAATTCCGAAAAAAGAAAAGAGTTACTTAAACATCTTATTCTTCAATTACATAACGGCGAAGCTCCCGAACAAGTGAAAAGCCATCTGATAAATTTACTACACTCGGTTCCATACAATGAGGTAGTAGAGGTAGAGCAGGAATTGATAGCTGAAGGTCTTCCCGAAGAAGATATATTACGTCTCTGTGATATACACACGGCTGTACTCGACGGAAGTATAGATACATCAACCGCCAAAGGTGTACCTGATGGACATCCTGTAGATACTTTTATCAAAGAAAACAGAGAACTGGAAAAGCGCATCGACCTGACTTATGGGATGTTCGATGTGTTGAAAAACTTGAAAGATAGTGACATTGCAGATTATACGATGGGATTGCGAAGCCTCTTTAATCAACTATCGGATGTAGATAAACACTATTTGCGCAAAGAGTATTTACTGTTTCCATTTCTGGAGAAGGCAGGAATTACAGGTCCACCGAAGGTGATGTGGGGAAAACATGATGAAACCCGGGAATTATTGAAAGCCGCTCATGAAGCTCTCAAAAGCGAACTGACAAGAGAAGAGCTGGAAACGGTTTGCTCGTTGGTTTTGCAACCTGCAATCGATGCAATAGAAGGCATGATAATGAAAGAAGAACAAATTCTATTGCCGATGTGCTTGGATACACTCACTGAAGAAAATTGGTATCAAATACATAAGGAAACAACGATATACGGTTTTTGCCTTTATGATCCAAGCGTAGAGTGGAAACCCGAACGTGTAAAGCAAGAAGAAGCGATCTTTATGCCGGGTAATGCAATTAAGCTATCTTCAGGCAGCTTCGATATAAAAGAGTTAGAAGCTCTTTTTGTTACTCTTCCGGTAGATATCACTTTTGTTGATAAAGATGATAAAGTAAAGTTCTTTTCTCACAGTCCTAATCGTGTATTTGAGAGAAATCGTTCTATTATCGGGCGTGATGTACGTATGTGCCATCCTCCCCACAGTGTTCATATCGTAGAACAAATCATTGATGACTTCAAGACCGGCAAAGAAAACAAAGCCGCATTTTGGATATCTAACTTCAAAGGACGCTTTGTGCATATAGATTATACCGCTCTCAGGGGACAGGACGGAGAATATTTAGGCGTGATAGAAATTACTCAGGATATAACCGATTTGCGAAAGCTGGAAGGAGATCAGAGGTTACTTTCTTATTCAAAATAAAGAGTCATGGATATTAATCTACATATAAAGGTTTCTGATTTGCTGGATGCATATCCTCAGTTAGAGGGTACACTATTGGAACTTTCTCCTGCATTCTCTAAACTGCGGAATCCTATTTTGCGCCGTACTGTAGCAAAGGTTACGACATTACAGCAGGCTGCAATAGTTGCGGGCATCTCCCCTATTCTACTTCTTGAAACACTGCGCCAAGCCGCCGGGTTGCCTATTGATAACAGTAATGAATCAATAGATATAGAGAATGAACAGAAAAATAAGCCGGAATGGTTTGGCGAAATGAATATCACAATTCGGTTTGATGCTCGTCCTATTATAGAGTCTGGAGAAAACCCCATGCAAGAGATTATCCGGTTATCAAAGGAATTGCAAAACAATCAGATTATGGAATTAACTGCACCATTCAAGCCCGTACCAATCATGGATTTGCTAAAATCAAAAGGATTTGAAGTATGGTATAATAACGGTAAAGCTTATTTCATGCAACAAAATCAATGAGCCTTGTAAGATTATAAAAATTAAACATTTAACCAAATTGGCAAAGGGGTGCATACTAAATGCATCCCTTTCTCATAAGAGAACCAGAATCTTTATAGTCGTGTAAGGAATCTATTTTAATTATAAAGCACTTCATCAAGAATAAAAACTTTACCCGGTAATCTTTTGAAGAAAATAATACAGCCAATGTCTTAAATTCGTATTTTTGTATGTAATTGATTTACCTACTTTCTAAAAAAATGATTCCTTTTCTATACAATGTAGCTCAAGCATACTATAAGGCCGATGGACAAAATATAAGTCGTTATACTTTTGTTTTTCCGAACCGTAGAGCCGGAGTCTTTTTCCAACATTACTTATCGCAGATAGCGGATAAGCCTATTTTTTCGCCCCAAATACTGACAATAGCAGACTTGTTCGAACAACTAAGTCCATATAAAAAAGCAGATCGCATTGAGATGCTTTTTATGTTGTTCAATATATACAAACAGGTAGGTAAGACCAACGAAACATTCGATGAATTTCTATATTGGGGAGAAATGCTGCTCAATGATTTTGACGACATCGATAAATATTTGGTTGATGCACACCAACTGTTCAGAAATATAAAAGACTTAAAAGATATTGACGCCGGATTTTCATACTTAACCGAAACACAGATAGAAGTTATACGACGTTTCTGGTCAAACTTTTTGCCTGTAGGAGAAAATGACAAAAAGAAAGACTTCCTCGAAATGTGGGAAGTACTCTTTCAGCTATACTCTTCTCTAAGAAACCAACTTGCAGAAAAAAATCAAGCCTATGAAGGAATGATTTTCAGAGATGTAATAGATTCTTTTTCAAAGAATCCGGATTATGAACTTCCATACGAAAAAATAATATTTATAGGCCTAAACGGGCATAGCAAATCCGAAGAGAAATTACTTAATTACCTCCATAAAAAAGGTATTGCCGATTTTTATTGGGATTACTCATCACCTTTAGTGCGCGATCCTCAGAACAAAGCATCTTTCTTTATGGATAAGAATAAGGTGCAATTTCCGTCTCAGCTCGCGTTACAACCGGAAGAATTAAGCCTTGATCAACCGACAGTGGAAGCTATTGGCATTCCGTCATCCATAGGACAAGCTAAATATGTGCATACAATCATCAAGTCTTTGTTGGCAGAAAATCAGATAGTGTCATCCGATCAAGCTATGAATACAGCGTTAGTGCTACCTGATGAAAATCTTCTATTGCCAACGCTGTACTCCATACCCCAAGAGATAGATAAGATAAACATAACAATGGGGTATAGCCTGAACAATAGTTCTGTTTCGGGACTGATGGAACACATTTTTGAATTGCAAAAGAATGTAAGAAGATCCGAAAATAGCGCAGGCTTTTATTACAAACCGGTATTGGCTATACTCAATCACCGATATATAACGAATATAGCCGAACAGGAAGCTAAACAACTAAGACAAAATATACTTCAATACAATAAGATTATAGTATCGGTCAAGGAATTAGAAATTCATCCGTTATTTAGTCTCATATTCAAAACAATAGATAATTGGTACGATGCACCTGAGTATTTAAAAGATATATTATCAACACTAAGGAGATCTTTGTATAATCAGAAAGAAACAGAGAACGAAGAAGAGCAAATAAGTGCCCGTTCGGTAGACATTGAAGGCGAATTCATTGTGGAATACTACAAGACGATCAATAAAATGAACGATGCTTTGCAAAATGTATCCTTTGAAATTAAAATTGATACGTATTTCAAATTATTGAAAAAGTTGATAGTAAACATCAGCGTGCCTTTTACGGGAGAGCCTTTATCTGGATTACAAATTATGGGAGTGCTCGAAACTCGTGCTTTAGACTTCGACAATCTTATTATCCTATCGATGAATGAAGGTATCTTCCCTCTCAAACGTGCTACCAGTTCTTTTATACCATATAATCTTCGAAAAGGATTTGATTTACCGACTTACGAGCATCAGGACAGTATTTTTGCTTATCACTTTTATCGTTTGATAAACCGGGCTAAACGAATTTATCTTTTGTATGATACTCGCACCGAAGGCTTACAATCGGGCGAAGTGAGCCGCTATTTTAAACAGATAAAACATTTATATGCCAATTCATTCGATATAAGGGAAAAGCTCACTGTTTATAAAGTTTCTTCTACCGAGAGTCTTCCCATTTCAGTATCTAAAACTCCTGAGATACAGGAAAAGATGAATGTGTTTTTGCAAGGAGGAGACAAACAACTATCTGCCAGTGCTATCAATATGTATCTCAATTGTCCTCTACAGTTTTATTTCTCTGTAGTAGAAAACATGGCAGAAGAGGATGAGGTAGTGGAAACAATAGAGGCCAGTATGTTTGGAACAATTTTTCACTCAATAATGGAATGGTTGTACGATCCATTTAAGGGAAAGATGATTACTGCGGACTTGTTACACAAGATCAGAAAGGATGAAAAGCTGCTGACAGAAAATATAGAACGATCTTTTGCTGAAAACTATTTTAAAACTGACAAAATAAAAAAATTGACAGGGCAGAATTATCTGACCGGAGAAGTGCTTCGTAAATATATCAAACAAGTTTTAGTTACTGATGCGGGACTTACACCTTTTATCTATGTCGACTCAGAAGAAAGAATAAAAATGGAATATACTCTACCATCGGGGAAAGTTGTATCCTTAAAAGGATTTATCGACCGTGTAGATGAAGTTAAAGGCCGTACCCGTATTATCGATTATAAGACAGGAAAAGGAGTATTACGATATAAAGAAATGAAAGATCTTTTTGATAAAGATCTTAAAGATCGCCCTAAAGCAGTGATGCAGGTATTTATGTATTCACATCTTTATATGCAAAAATATCCGAATAAAATAATAGAACCAGGCATATACTATCTCCGAAATCTATTCGATGCTAAATTTGAGCCGGGAGTAATTAATAAATCGGGACGCAACGATGACCATATAACAGACTTTTCAATGTATAGACAAGAATTCAAAGAGTACTTCGATACGTGCCTCGATGAGATATTCGACCCTGAAACATCATTTACGCAAACACCTACCGGAGAAGCTTGTAAGTGGTGTATATTCACAAACATTTGCAAGAAATAGGAAGTCCACAAATTATCATTAACAGCTTCTGTAATTGAATAATGAGAGACGGAAAATATATATTCTTCTCTCTTTTTATTTTTCACATGCGGATATTGGCTCTTTCACATTAAATGTTTTACCTTTGCAGTCCATTTCTAAGTAGTAAATTGTATGGATTGGTTTATGAAAACCATAATAGAATCACCATCGGTTCTATCAATTATAATTATATCTATAGTTTCTGCTGTTGGACTACAGCTAGGAAAACTAAAACTCCTCAATATCTCTCTTGGTATTACTTTTGTCTTCTTTGTTGGTATCGTTATTGGTCACTTCAATTTCGACCTGAACAAAGACATGCTCAACTTTGCTCAAAATTTTGGACTGATCCTTTTTGTATATGCATTGGGATTGCAAGTAGGTCCGGGATTCTTTTCATCTTTAAGGGCTGGAGGATTGCGTATGAATATGCTTGCCTTGGGAGTTGTATTTCTAGGACTAATCCTCACCGTTATATTCAGCTATGCGAGTGACATATCCCTTCCTAATATGGTAGGAATATTATGCGGTGCTACTACAAATACACCGGCTCTTGGTGCGGCTCAGCAGGCATTACAACAAATTAGCGGAAATCAAAGGGTAATAGCCGACATGGCCTTGGCTACAGCCATTGCCTACCCATTAGGGGTAGTGGGAGTTATTCTGGCTATAATATTTCTTAGAAAGTGCTTTGTGCCAAACGATGAATTTGCGAAGCTATCAGAAAAGAAAGAAAATGAAATGCACGTAGGTGAATTTCATATAACTAATCCGGCTATAGAAGGAAAATCGATAGTTGATATAATGAAATTAACGGCTAAGCATTTCGTTATTTCACGTATCTGGCACGATGGTATAGTTACTATTCCTACTTCTGCGAGTATTCTCAGACATAATGACCACTTGCTTATTATATCTAAAAAAAGCGATGTAGAACATATCAAAGTTCTATTTGGAGAACAAGAAAACGTTGACTGGAATAAAGAAGATATAGACTGGAACCACATAGACAATAGCCAATTAGTATCACGAAGAATCATTATCACCAATAGCAAAATAAACGGTGAGAAACTCGGAAGCTTGAAACTGCGCAATAATTATGGAATAAACATAACACGTATTAACCGTGCAGGTATAGACCTATTAGCATCATCGGATCTTATGCTACAAATTGGAGATAAACTCACTGTAGTAGGAGAAAAAGCATCGATAGACAATGTTGCTAAAATACTTGGTGATGAGGAAAAGCGACTGAATACACCAAATCTGATAGCAATATTTCTTGGAATCGCACTAGGTCTTATACTAGGAGCGTTACCTATACCTTTTCCGGGAATGGATTTTCCAATCAGGTTAGGGATTGCCGGCGGTCCTATTATTGTAGGAATTTTGATGGGATCATTTGGCCCTCGATTTCATATTACTACTTATACAACGCAAAGTGCCAATTTACTGATGCGCCAGTTTGGTTTAACAGTATATCTGGCTTGTCTGGGTATCGGAGCAGGAGAACACTTTTTCGAAACAGTATTCCAAACCGAAGGATTGATATGGATTGGTTTTGGCTTTATACTTACAGTTGTTCCGGTACTTATTGTTGCTCTGATAGGGATGAAAGTATATAAGATCAACTTTGCCCGGAATGTAGGAATGCTATGTGGTAGTATGGCTAATCCGATGGCTTTAAGCTATGTCAATTCTACTATCGACGGTGATGAACCTGCCGTTGCTTATGCTACAGTGTATCCGGTATCCATGTTTGCTCGAATCGTTTTCACACAATTGTTGCTGATGCTATTTTTTTGATATAACGATAATAACATCAGGCACCTTAACACGTTTGTACTATCATAACTTTTTGTATAATTTTGTCTTTATAAAAACACTTGTACTTGATCAACTTTACTTTTATGAAAAAAACATTATCCATTTCTTTAGTCTTAGCATTCTTAATTTTTAGCTTCACGGACTGTAAAGAAAAGGAAACTACAAAGCTTAGCGAATCGACAAATAAACAGGTAGCTAAGTCTAAATTTGCACGACTATATCCCGACTATAATCCTCAGCAGATAAAAGAGACTATACATGAGCTTATTCTAAAAGACTCCCTATTGCTGCCATTTTATACCGAAGATGTATATCATCCTGTTTGGTCACATGATACATTAGACGTAGCGAGAATAAAGGACTTTGTTTCTGTTCTGAAAGAAAGTGATAAACATGGTTTATCATCAGAATATTTCTCTGCGAGTAGAATAGAAGCTATTACAGATTCCATAGACGCAGGATTGTATAACCTTGACGATCTGTATAAAAAGATGGTTGATCTGGAACTGACTTCTACTCTGACTGCTGTAAAATACATCAAAGGGATGAAATACGGTTTTGTCAACCCTAAAAAATTGTACAAAAAAGATTATGATATATCAGTATTAACCGCCGACTCTGCTTTCTATCAAGAGATATATAAGGGGTTGAAAGAAGATCCGATCTCTAGTATCATTAATTCTGTGCCTACAGACCCGATCTATCTGAGACTTCAAAAAGAATACCAAAATCTGAAAGATAACAAAGAACAAGGATTTAAAAAGATAACAAGTACAGAAACCTATAAGTTGGGAGATAAAAATAAACATATATCTGAAATTGCCAGAAGATTAGCCCTAACAGGAGAATATATTATGGAAGAAGGCGACTCTATCGGAGATGATTCTTCAGATATGATCTTGGATGAAAATCTGCTCGAGGCAATAAATGTATTCCGAAAAAAGAACTCATATCCGGAAGAAAAAGAAGTAGGCAAGCTGACTATAGATGCGCTAAACAGGCCATTGGATTACTATCTCGAAAAGCTACAGGCTAACATGGAACGGTATCGTTGGAAAATGACAAAAGCAAAGCATAACAAGCATATCGAAGTAAATGTTGCATCGGCATATCTTATGGCCACGGAGCAAGATAGCCTTCCTCTGATCATGAAGGTTTGTGTTGGCACTGCTACTAATAAAACGCCTTTATTACAAAGTGATATCAGCTACTTGAATCTGAATCCGATATGGAATATTCCAACAAGTATAGCACAGAAAGAAGTAGCAGTATTACAAAAAAAAGATCCGACATACATTAAGCGTCACAACATGAAACTGTATAGGAACGGCAAAGAAGTAGATATTACGACTATAAACTGGAAAGAAGTCGACCCTTCTAAGTTTTCATATACAATTCGTCAAAGTCCCGGCGAAAGTAATGCTCTCGGCTTAATAAAATTCATGTTTAACAACGCATTTTCGGTATATCTACACGACACCCCATCTAAAGCGGCATTCGGAAGAAAAAATAGAACCGTAAGTCATGGATGTGTCAGAGTAGAAAAGCCTTTCGATCTGGCTTTCTTTTGTATGTCGACAACATCAGACGACATATACAAAGATCAATTATTTTATAGTATAGATAAACAACCTATGTCAAAAGCAGGAAAGAAGCTCGCACAAGAAAACAAGTTAAAAAAGCTCCCAGATATTCTTAATCCTAAAGACAAGATTTCTTTATTCATCGATTATTACACAGTCTATATGTATCCTGACGACGATATGCTATACTATGCTGATGATGTGTATGGATATGATAGTGCAATACTCAACGCACTAAAGCCGCAACATAGTAAAGTAAAAAAAGAGCAAAAGAATTAATACCCTGTATTGCTTCTATTCATAGCCGAATTCGATAAGTGCATCAGCTACAACGAAGTTGCTTCCTCCTATAAATATAAAATCACTTGGTGTAGCCCAATCTTTTGCTGCACGAATAGCTTCTTTCACTGTAGGATATGAATAGCCTGTAAGCCCTTTTTTGACAGCAAATTCTTGCAAGCTTCGTTCGTTCATCGATCGAGGTACAGACGCTTTAGTAAAGTAATAAATAGCCTTTTTAGGGAGTAAGGATAATACAGATGAAATATCTTTGTCATTTACCATACCCAGAATAATATGTAAGGTATCATAACGCTCGTTTACAAGCTGTTCTGATATATATTTCATTCCGGCTTCATTATGCCCTGTATCACATACAATTTTGGGATTATAGTCTTGTAATATTTGCCAGCGTCCCATTAGTCCGGTATATTCATTCACATAGGCAAAACTATTATATACAGCCTTCGATGGTATTACATAGCCCTGTTTTTGAAGTTCACGTATAGCACATAGTACTGTCGCCGTATTTTTTATCTGGGCATAACCCGAAAGTTCACCTTTGAGCTGCTGATAGTATTTTGTATCATACAACCACCCACTGGCAGTACGCAAGCTTGAGTGTATCAGTTTTTCATCTTCTGCAAAAATGATAGGCGCTCCTACCCTCTCTGCAGTATCTCCAAACACCTTACGGACATCACCTTCTGCCTCTCCAATAATAACGGGGATATCCTTCTTGATTATACCTGCTTTTTCAGCCGCAATTTTCTCTAGTGTATTGCCCAAAAATTGCATATGATCGAAGCTAATATTGGTAATTATACTCAACACCGGTGTTATAATATTAGTACTATCCAGTCTTCCTCCTAGTCCGACTTCTATTATTGCAACATCAACATTTGTATCGGCAAAATACTGAAAAGCCATCATCATCGTCAATTCAAAGAAAGAAGGCTGTATAGGCTCATAAGCCTCTCTGTGTTTTGTAACAAAATCCAAAACATATTGTTTCGATATCTTCTCTCCATTTACACGGATACGCTCTCTGAAGTCAACTAGATGCGGAGATGTATATAATCCAACCTTGTAACCAGACTGTTGCAACGTTGCGGCCAAAAGGTGAGACGTAGATCCTTTCCCATTTGTTCCTGCAATATGAATCGTCTTATATCGGGTATGAGGGTGTGAAAAATATTTATCAAGGGACAGACTGTTATCCAATCCTTCTTTATAGGCTGTACCTCCTACTTTTTGATAAACAGGTAATTGATTATATAAATATTCTAGTGTTTCTTCGTAATTCATTATAAACTATTCTTCTATCTTTTTCTTTATCCGTTGTAATACAATGGAAAATGACATACTTATCAAACCTCCAAATAACGTAATAAGCAAAAAAGATAATGTCGTCAATACTCCTTTTTGATACGATTCTAATATCGTTATATTTTCATCCAAATAATTGCCTAAAAGCTTCTTCTACTTTTCGTACTTGCACGATCTCAATGTTTACTTTCGAGGTAAATCCTTTCAGGTTATTTTGAGGAACAAGTATCTTAGAAAAGCCCAGCTTCTCTGCTTCCAATATTCTTTGTTCAATACGATTTACGGGACGTATTTCACCCGACAAGCCCACTTCTCCAGTCATACAAACATGCTTCTCTATGGAGATATCCAAGCTTGAAGACAATACAGCGCTAATTACTGACAAATCCATAGCAGGATCATTCACTCTAAGCCCTCCTGCGATATTAAGAAATACATCTTTTTGTATCAGCTTAAATCCTGCTCTTTTCTCTAATACCGCAAGTAACATATTCATCCGTCGCAGATCAAAACCTGTAGCCGAACGTTGAGGAGTCCCATAAGCAGCAGTACTTACCAAAGCCTGAGTTTCGATAAGAAAGGGACGTATTCCTTCTATAGCTGCGGCAATAGAAACACCGCTCAGCCCTTCGTGATTCTGAGTTAATAGCAATTCGGAGGGATTACTAACTTCACGAAGCCCATTTTGCCTCATTTCGTAAATACCTAGTTCGGCAGTACTCCCAAAACGGTTTTTTATGCTTCGCAAGATACGATACATATAATGCTGATCTCCTTCGAATTGCAGTACTGTATCTACAATATGCTCCAGCACTTTTGGTCCGGCAATACTTCCTTCTTTATTTATATGCCCGATAAGAACCACAGGGGTTCCTGTCTCTTTTGCAAACTTAAGGATTGAAGCCGAACATTCGCGGACTTGCGATACGCTACCCGGAGACGATTCTACTGATTCTGTGAATATTGTCTGTATAGAGTCTATGATAACAAAGTCCGGTTTTAGATTTTGTATATGAACAAATATCTGTTCGAGATTTGTCTCGCATACGATAAAACAGTTCTCACTATTGGAGTTTATACGATCGGCACGCAATTTCAATTGCCTGGCACTCTCTTCTCCCGAAACATATAGTGTTTTTATTTTTCTCAGTCCTAAGACTGTTTGTAAAACAAGTGTCGACTTTCCGATGCCGGGTTCACCACCAATCAGCACCAACGAACCGGGAACCAGTCCTCCTCCAAGCACACGGTTCAATTCTCCATCGTGCAAGTCTATACGAGGTTCTTCTCCCGTTTCTACTTCTTTCAATAATAATGGCTTCGCCTTAGATGTTTCAAATAAGTTGGAGTTCCCTCTCGATGAGCTATCTTTACTAACAATCTCTTCTACATAAGTATTCCACTCTCCACATACAGGACACTTCCCTAACCATTTAGGAGAGTCATTTCCACAGTTGTTACAAACATATACTGTTTTGGTTTTAGCCATTTTATTATTGGATCTTTCTTCTTTACTTCATTACTTTTATCGACTTCGTAGACCTTCCCGAAACATCCACAGAGACAATATATACTCCCGGACGCCATCCATATAACGTTTCTTCAAATATAGAAGAATCAAAACCTGTAGTTTTAGTATACAATATTCGTCCGTTTAAGTCTGCAATACTTACTTTCTTTAATATATCTTTAGCATATATGCGCAAGACATCACCTTTAAAATATATGAGGAATTCTGGTTGTTGATCAGGATTTGGCTCGTCAGTTCCAAGCGAACTCAACCCCTTCAATTTAGTAGCTCCTGTATTATTGGGATCCAAATATTTAGACATATGCTGATCTGCATCATAGTACTGATCCCAATGAAACCAAAATTTACCAAAAGAATCAGCTAACCCCTGATTTGAACAATTACTTTCTCCTCCTGATAATGTACCCACCACATAACCGTTTTGATTAAAGAGAGGAGCTCCCGAAGAACCACCCTCTGTAGCGCCTTTATAATAAGTCACACTCCATTGAGTACCATCTGGCTCGTCTTCAGAGTCCGGATCCCATTTACTCGAAGTAAGAGGTTTATTAAATAGAGTTATTTTTTTAACATCTCCCAGAGGGTGATGAATTACCGCTCCACCTGTTACACTCGCGCCATCATTTGTTCTATCCCAACCGTTGTAATAGACATCCCAGTTATCGGGAATTGACTCAGACAACCTAAGTAAAGCACCGTCAGAACCATCATCGATTGAATTAAGTACCAATGGTTTTGCACCTTTATGATATTTATAGTTGGGTCTGTTTTCTGTTTCACATTCGGGGGTCTCATAATCAAAAAAGAATTCAGTATTAGATATTATTGACGACGATAAGTATTCAAAACAATGATATGCTGTTAACACATAGGGAGTTTTATCTTCACTCGTGTTATTAATTAACGTACCCGAGCAAAGATAAGTACTACCTCCTCTTTTGACACGCAATTGCAACACTCCTTTTTTCTGATTCTTCCAAAAGCCACCTTCTGCACAATTTATATTTACCATACAAGAATTAGAGGCAGTATTAAAGCCACTGATTGGGTCGCCTTGTTCATCAACATATTTATACCCTACATCGGATATATGCAATCGTGGAGTTCCTAGATTTTGTGGTGCTACATATTCAAGTACAACATTATCTCCTTTCAGATTCTCGAGAGAGTAAGCTCCACCTTGTGGGTTATCTTCATGTTTGTATACAATAGCATTTTTCACATTGCTTTTTTCATATACATATAATTGAGCCCCTTCGGGTAAATAAAAATCATCGAATCCTATATAAAACCCTTTGGCATCAGGAATATCAAAAGACAACTTCCAAACATTTTCTTTTGTAGGCAATACCGACCATGTACCAACTGTGTCGGAAGCTATATCTAATGTATAAATCTTAGCCTCTTTGAGTGGAAGGCCTCTTCTTTTTACATTGTTTTTTACTACTAATAATTTTGTATTTTCTTTTTCAACAATGAGAGTCAATTTCGATTTATCTTTATTGAAACTATATTGCTTTTCTTGGGCAGAGAGTGAAATAATACAGGATAACAAAGTAATACCTGCTAAAAAACGAATCAGACTTAAGTTCATAATAATTTTATTAATTTCCGAACATACTCATTTACATCTTCACGAGTGACCAACACCTCAGTTTCATATATAATTTTCGCTTTTGAATAAAAAGGCTCTCTCTTTTCTAGAGTATCTGTTACAAACCGAAGTAGTTCCTCTTCATTTTTATCCTTTATCAAAGGACGTTTATCTTTACAATCATTCAATCGCGAAGCCAGCACATCAGCCGATGCTTTCAAATAAATGGTTGTACCTACTTGATTCATATACTCTATATTATCAAAAAAGCAAGGTGTGCCTCCACCTGTAGATATCACTACATCTTCGAACTCACCTACTTCTTTCAGAATGCTCTTTTCAATATTACGAAATTCACCTTCTCCAACATCTGAAAAAATCTGTCCTACTGTTTTTTGATAGCGAGCCTGTATGAAGTGGTCTAAATCAACGAATTCTAGATTAAGCTCTTTTGCAAGCTCTCTCCCTGCTGTTGTTTTTCCAGCACCCATATATCCTATCAGGAATATTCTTCTCATCTTAAACAATCAAATATACAAAAATATAAATAAAATAAATAAAGAGGCTTTTTTACAACACCGATTCTTTAGCAAATAAGTATTAATTGCACCTTAATTCCAACTTTTATGACATTCTTTATATAATGGTACAAAAAGTGACAATCCGGAATATATCACAACACAATATACTGCAAACAATTACATAGCAAAAGGTGACAAAGGTGACACTTTTTTATATAATTATTATTGTCACTTTTCTGCTATGCTTTTTACAAGTAACAAGCGATTAATGAATTTAGATTTCAATCGCAACAGTACTTTATAATAGATATTTTAAACAGAAAAACATACTAACTCTTTACAAATCAAACGCTAATTGTTAATAACGATTTAAAACCTTACCTTTGCAGCGGAAAAGAAGAAATAATATTGAAATATGACAAAAATAACAACCGTACTGTTTGATTTTGATGGAGTGATAGCGAACACCGAGCCTCAATATGATATATACATTGATGCTTTAGGTGAAAAATATAATCTAGGTATCGAAAATTTTGCTTTGAAAGTAAAAGGAACAACTAGTCCGGACATACTAAAAAAATATTTTAGCCACTTACCCAAAGAAGAAGTAAAAACCGTAGAGAGAGAATTAGGTGAATTCGAATTGCAAATGGACTTTCCTTTGGTAGACGGTGTGATGGAGTTTATTGAGTATCTGAAAAACAATAACTATAAAATAGGATTGGTAACTAGTTCGCAGGACTTCAAAATGAAACGTGCTTTGGATATATTAAATTTATCCAAAACATTCGATACCGAAGTTACAGCGGCACGCATAACCAAAGGTAAACCTAATCCGGCATGCTATCTATTAGCTGCGGAAGACCTAAATGTATCTCCCTCAGAATGTGTTGTATTCGAAGATTCTTTTCATGGAATACGAGCAGGCAAAGATGCCGGAATGCGTGTTGTAGGTGTTTCCACTACAATTTCCGAAAATGAACTTCAAGGTAAAGCCGATTTTATAATTTCAGATTTTTCAGATCTAAAACAAGTCATCGAATATATCAACTAAATATAGGACTAATATTGAGTTATATTTTGAGAGCCTTTGTGTAGGAATAATCTGAAGTCGGATTCAAAATTTAAGGTAAATACATCTTTACCCAACTCTTTTTGTACCTCATCGATCGTCCAAAAACGTCCGTCGGCAAGCTCTTCGGTATTTAGTATAAAGTCACCATTGTATATAGCATAATAACAATAGCTTAATTCACGTTCCCGATCTGTCTCTATTATATATTTGGTTATATAGCGAGGTATAATATCCGATATATTTAATTCTTCGGAAGCCTCGCGCAATGCTGCTTTTTCGGGTGTCTCGTTTAAATCTATATGCCCCGCCACGGAAGAGTCCCACCTGTTGGGCTGTACATCTTTTGTAGCAGAACGTTTTTGTAAATACAATTCACCTTTAGAGTTAAAGATGTGGAGATGAATTACAGGATGTAACAACTTTGATCCATCATGACAGACACTACGTGATGCTTGTCCAACTACAATACCTTGTTCATCTACTAGAGGAAATATTTCTTCTTGCATTAAAGTCTTTTTTATTATAAAGTCATCTTGACTTCTAAATATAGAAATTATTTTGATTAGAATTAGCTTGTTATCACTACCATTTTTTTGTACAGAATCTTCCGCTTTACGATTTGACTATATAAATAAGTTTGAATATAAGTCTGAATTTGATAAAGTATTTATATATAAAAAGTTTAAGGATAAAGTAGAAGAGTAAATTAGGTCTTATTCATCCGATAGGTAAGAGCTTTGGACGGACACATATCTATCTGTTCTATTAGTTCCTCAGTGGTAGCATTTTCAGGTTTTACCCATGGCCTTTCTTTAGGATGATAAACATTTGGCAGCATTTTAACACAAATACCCGCATGCTTACATATTTCAGGTTTCCATATTACGGTCACTTCCCCGTTTGTGTATTCTATTACTTTTTCCATTTTATAGAAATATTTTTTAATTGATTCTTTTTTTAAGATATGTTACGTTATACATTTATCCCCTTCCCTTCATAAGAATACGCCTCCAGTCTGGATGTTTTTGTATATATCCCGCAACAAAAGGACATAATGGTACTAATTGAAGTTTTTGCATCTCAATATCCTGCAACACTTTTTCTACCAACTGACTGCCTATGCCCTGACCTCCAAGTTCGGAAGGTACTTCGGTATGTGTCAGATAAATCTCATTGTTGACCGATTTCATATATTTTATTTTGGGAATGTATTTTCCTACATGAAATTCATACTGGCTTTCATCTGTATTATTTATCAATTCATATTCCTTTGTTTCCATATTTCATTTCTATTATAAGTTTTGTTTCTTATTTATAAAACATATTTCTAGCACTCTTGTTCTCAATTTTTGTCATTCAACATTTGGATTCATTATTTCATAAATACTGATTGCCACAAATACGAACACAGACAAGGCATTAATTATTAACAGATTCAGGTATGGAGAAAACGGAATTATCAGCAATAAAGCTATTATGCCCACAATATGCGATTTTGCTATAATATGGCAAGTAAGCCATTTATAGGCCATGTTACTCACAAGATAAATGACAGGTCCCACTATTATGACAAAGATTGCAGCTAAAGAAATATAGCCAAGAGGATGATTGACAGTCAGTTCATCTCCAACAGCACTCATTATCAGTGCACCTATCAGTACCACATGCACAGCATGGTATTTCAGCCCTAACATTCCGGGGTCGTCCACTTTCTGGATTTTTTCAGCACCTACTTCGCTACTCGTATCAAAATAGATCCACCACATAGCCAGACTGCTGACAGCAGACAAAAGGGCTGCTGCCACAACAGGAAGTGTCCAAACTTCAAATTCGCTCAACGATGCACCTGTCATCAATATGGTTTCTCCAAAAGCAATAATTACAAAAAGCTGACACCTTTCAGTCAGATGGTGTCCTTCAATTGTCCATTCTTTGCTCGAATCGGAACGACCGAGAATGGGAAGATAAAAACCATGCATAGGAGCTATATAGTCAGACAGAACAGCGATAGTCCATAATATCAATCGAATGAAATCTTCTTCCAAAGCTCCTACGATCCAGAATACGGCTGAGATAAAAAACCATATTAATATACGAGTATAGTTCTTTGTCAGATGATACTTCTTGCCAAGCATGAAAAGAATAATACCCGAACGTCCGATTTGAGTAACAATATAACACAAGGCAAATATGAGCCCCCTATCTCCAAATGCATCTGGTATCGCTGCAGCAATGATAAGCCCTATCAACATTAAGATAAACAGAAAAATACGTATTTTTCGTGTATTAGGATCAAACCAATTAGTCATCCATGTAGTATGCTGCCAAGCCATCCACATGGCAAACCAGATTACTGCACTTTGTAAAAATCCAAGCCATGTAAGATGATGTAGGAGATAATGAGATATCTGGGTGACGGCAAATACATAGATAAGGTCAAAAAGAAGTTCGGAGAAAGAAACAGATGCGATACCATTCCCTCTACTGCGCAACAATGACTGTGAAAATGACATATTATAATAAATTGAAAGATATTTTAGTAGCAATAAAGAAAACTAAAAAGTCAAGATGACTTCTATTTCAACAAAGATAAAATTTACATGTAAGTATGCGCTTAATTTCTCCTCATTTTTTCACATAATTCTCGCCTAAAAGAGAGTTATATATAGTATTGTATGATTGCAAAAATTAGAACTGTATTTCTTATTTCGATATTACCTCTATTTTATTAACTTTGCAGCTTAAATATATTCATATAATAATGAGTGACCAACGATACAACCAGCGTGGCGTTTCAGCATCGAAAGAAGATGTACATAATGCTATAAAAAACATCGATAAAGGAATATTCCCTAAGGCTTTTTGTAAAATAATCCCCGATATATTAGGTGGCGATGCCGAATATTGCAATATCATGCATGCCGACGGAGCAGGAACAAAATCTTCGTTAGCGTATATGTATTGGAAAGAAACCGGCGACCTGTCGGTTTGGAAAGGTATTGCACAAGATGCATTGATAATGAATATAGACGACCTGCTGTGTGTAGGTGCTACTGATAATATTTTATTGTCGTCTACTATAGGGCGTAATAAGATGTTGATTCCGGGCGAAGTGATCTCTGCCATTATACAGGGAACAAATGATCTTTGTGAAGAATTATCGTCACTAGGAGTAAATATATATCCTACCGGTGGAGAAACTGCCGATGTAGGCGACCTCGTACGTACAATAATAGTGGACAGTACGGTTACCTGCCGCATGAAAAAATCGGATGTAATATCTAATGACAATATACAGGATGGTGATGTGATTGTCGGCCTATCCTCATACGGACAAGCCACATACGAAAAAGAGTATAATGGCGGTATGGGTAGCAACGGATTAACATCTGCCCGCCATGATGTGTTTGCGAACTATTTGGCAACGAAGTATCCGGAAAGTTATGATTCGTCTATTCCTAGCAATCTGGTTTATTCAGGCAATATGAAGTTAACGGATATGATCGAAGGGTTAGGAATTGATGCCGGTAAATTGGTTCTATCTCCTACTCGTACTTATGCTCCTGTTATAAAACAGATACTGGATAAATTACGTCCGGTAATACACGGTATGGTACATTGTTCCGGAGGTGCACAAACAAAGGTTCTCCACTTTGTAGATAAAGTAAAGATAACAAAGAACAACTTGTTCCCTGTGCCGCCTTTATTTAAACTGATACAGGAACAATCGGGAACCGACTGGAAAGAAATGTACAAAGTATTCAATATGGGGCATCGTATGGAAATATACTTACCGTCAGAATATGCAGAGGCAGTAATTGATATATCAAAATCTTTCGGTATCGATGCTCAGATCGTTGGATATGTTGAGAAGTCGGAGAAGACAGAACTGCTTATTGATAGTGAATTTGGCCGATTTGAATATTAATTAGGAATAGTTACTGTATTTGATTATCAAATTTAACTTTAGTTAATTAAATTCTATTTGATTTGCTACTATATTTGTATCCAAACGAAAATCTTAATATTCACTTAATAGCGTACAAAGTATGAAAAAAATGATCATGTCGGCAATTATGTGTTTAGCCTTAATTGCATCAACAAGTGTAATGGCTCAAGACAAAGCACCTAAAAAAGATTGTCCTAAATCTAAAACAGAATGTACTAAAGACGGAGAAAAGAAAGCATGCTGTAAAGATAAAGCTGCTGCCGACAAAAAAGCTTGTACAAAAGACGGAGAGAAAAAAGCTTGTTGCAAAGACAAAGCTGCTACAGATAAGAAAAAGTAATTAAAACTTAAGGTAAAAATAAGAGCTATCATTGATTGATAGCTCTTTCTTTTTATATGTGACTGTCACAAAAATAGCTAAGATTTATATTTCGTTTCAAATATTTCTTTTAGTTCATCATCAGTCAAACTATCACCAACTTCATCAAAAGTCAAACGGAAGGTACAGCCCTGTTTCCACTCAGAACATCCGTAAGCCGTTTTCCCTTTCAATATTTTACCGACTTTGCATAAAGGACAAGATAGAGGCTCGCTATTTTTAGATTCGGTTTTCTTTTCTTTCTTAGGCTTTGGTGTTGTTTTTTTCTCAGTACTTTTCTTCTCCTTCGCAGGTTTCTTTGTTGATTTAGCCTCTTCTTTTACGGCTTCTTGTATTGTAATAGTCATTCCCCAATCATTTTTCACATTGGCTACAATCTCGATTAGCATTTGCTTGAGCTCGTCAATGAACTGACGAGGATCGTACTCGTTTCGTTCTATCTGGCGCAACTTTTTTTCCCAGATTCCCGTTAGTTCGGCTGATTTTAGCAGCTCTTCTTTGATTGTACCAATAAGCTCAACCCCTGTTTGAGTAGCATACAGATTCTTTCGTTCCTTGCGGATATAATTCCGTTTAAACAGAGTTTCTATTATTGCGGCCCGTGTAGAAGGACGACCTATACCATTCTCTTTTAAGGCATCACGTAACTCGTCATCATCCACAAGCTTCCCTGCGGTTTCCATGGCACGCAACAAAGTTGCTTCGGTATAATATTTAGGTGGCTGAGTCCATTTTTCGTTCAAGGCAGGGATATGAGGCCCCGATTCTCCTTTTTCAAAAGCAGGTAGTATGTTATCATCGGCATCCTCTTCTTTTTCATCCTGACTTTCTGCTTGCTTTTCAAATACTACTCGCCAGCCGGGTTCCAGAATTTGTTTGCCCGTTACCTTAAATTCTATTTTATTTACTTCACCTAGAACGGTCGTTGTTGCTATTTTACAATTTGGATAAAAAGCTGAAATAAAACGCCTTGTTATAAGATCATAAACTTTTTGTTCGTTACCTGCTATCGCATTCGCCCTTACACCTGTAGGTATAATAGCGTGGTGATCGGTAACTTTACTATTATCAAAAACCTTTTTTGACTTTGGAATCTTTGCTGCTGCCAATAAAGGTTTTACAAGCTCTTCGTAGCCACTTATACCACGGAGGATAGCGGGAATTTTAGGATAAATATCATCACTAAGGAATGTAGTATCAACACGAGGATATGTCACCAGTTTCTTTTCATACAACGACTGTATCGTCTTTAATGTATCTTCTGCCGAGAATGCATACTTTTTATTGCATTCCACCTGTAGAGCAGTAAGGTCAAACAAGCGTGGAGGTGCCTCCTCGCCTTTCTTTACTGATACATCTGTTACTTCAAAATCAGCTTGCTTTATTTCTTCAAGAAACTTCTCACCTTCTTCTTTTACCAGAAACCGTCCTTTAGTTGCAGAGAACGTCGTTTCTCTATAAACTGTTTTTAGCTCCCAGTAGGGCTCAGGCTTAAAGTTCTCAATCTCGAGCTGACGGTTGACAATTAGTGCCAATGTAGGTGTTTGCACTCGTCCGATAGACAGTACCGATCTATTTTGCCCATACTTTACAGTATATAACCGAGTAGCATTCATACCTAACAGCCAATCGCCTATTGCTCTGGACAATCCGGCTTCATAAAGCTTATCGAAGACCCGTTCTTCTTTAAGATTATTAAACCCTTCGCGTATCGAATCTTCGGTTAATGATGATATCCACAGACGTTTTACTGGAACTTTGCATTGAGCTTTTTGCAATACCCAACGTTGAATTAGTTCTCCTTCCTGTCCGGCATCTCCACAGTTTATAACCTCAGCAGCTTGAGAAATCAAGGTTTCAATAACTGAAAACTGCTTCTTAACACCATCATTATCAATAACCTTTATACCAAAACGAGGTGGAATCATCGGCAATACGAATAGAGACCATTTTTTCCACTCCTGGGTATATTCGTGAGGCTCTTTGAGTGTACAGAAGTGTCCGAAGGTCCATGTTACCTGATAGCCATTGCCCTCAAAATAGCCGTCTTTACGAGCATTCGCACCTAAAATACTTGCTATCTCTCTTGCAACACTTGGTTTTTCTGCAATACAAACCTTCATTTATTGTCAACTCCTTTTATAGATATTATAATATTTAATAGATCAGCTATACTTTGCAACAGAGATCAAGCTCTAATAACTTTCGTTCTCATTCGGAAAATCAGAAGTCTTTACATCCTTGATATAATTCTGAACAGCTTCAGTCATTACAGAATGTAAATCTGCATAACGACGTAAGAATTTAGGCGAGAAATTTTTATTTATTCCAAGCATATCATGTACTACCAAAACTTGTCCGTCGGCATGAGGTCCCGCCCCTATACCTATAGTAGGAATTGATAGTTTTGATGTAACTTCTTTTGTCAGTTCAGCAGGAATTTTTTCTAATACGACACCAAAACAACCTACTTCCTGAAGTTTAAGAGCATCCTTTAGTAGTTTATCTGCTTCCGACTGGTCTTTTGCTCTCACATTATAAGTTCCATATTTATTTATAGATTGTGGCATAAGCCCTAAGTGCCCCATTACTGGAATACCGGCATCGATTATCTTCTTGATATCCGAGATAACTTCTTCGCCACCTTCTACCTTAATAGCATCAGCTCCGGTTTCTTTCATCATGCGGATAGCATATTCGAGAGACTTTAATGGGTTACCTGACACTGTACCAAATGGCATATCAACAACAACGAGTGATCGTTTAACTGCATTCATGACAGAACGCCCATGATAAATCATTTGTTCCAGAGTCATCGGAAGAGTAGTAACATTACCAACCATTACATTAGAGGCGGAGTCACCAACCAAGATAACATCCATTCCCGCCTGATCGATAATAGATGCCATTGAAAAATCGTACGCTGTAAGCATTGAAATTTTTTCGCCACGTTGTTTCATTTCTATCAGGCGGCGAGTAGTGACCTTGCGGTTATCTTCTGTGTATGTGGACATAATCTCCTTTTTATGGTTAAAAATTATGGATTTAAAGACACAAAGATATGATTAAAGTATCAATTTAAGGGTTAATCTTACCGTGATATAATTTCTCTTTGTTAAAACAATGCAATTCCAGAGTCATATTAAGAAAGGAGAATATACGCTGCATTCTCTTCTATTTTATGCACTTATATGCTTATTGATATCCCCCAATATTAAGCATAAAAAAGCCGAATGTTTTTCACATCCGACCTTTTCTCATTTTGAAAATTTCTGTTATTATTAGTAAGTAGTGTTTTGAGGATCAAAGTTTGTCCATCCTTGCAACCAGTTATCATTGCTAGAGTCACTGGCAAAAGCACCTGAATAGGTTACTTTTGTGAAGAATGAATCTGACAACGAAGCATTTGAGAAAGAAGCCAATCCAATTACAGGGCTACCTGAAACAGGACCGTAGTTCGGATTACTTGCTTTACTGTTTGGTTGTTTCAATTTCAGGTCTGAAATACTAGTCAAAACTTTATTATTGTTAGCTGTTAGTTTAAAGAATGTACTTGAGAATGATGCTTTTGTTTCGTCAGTTATAGATGTTCCATTGGTTGACAATTGGTCTGTCCATGTAGGCGATTGTTTATTGATATCAGCACCAAGAACGTTCATTCCGGCAAAAACATTGTTCTGTAGTTTAAGTGTGCCGTCTTCAGCCCATTTTTGAGTTGTTCCTTTCTGATTGTCTAATATTAAACCTACCGGATAGCCTGTTGCAACAGAGTTGAAAAGATTCAAACGAGAGTTACGACGAATTTGTATTGCAGCTTGGAATACACCTAGTCTTGATCCATTATTAGGATTTAGTCCATTACCTGTAATGTATTGAGTTGTATTAGCAAAATCTGTAGCTTGTCCGATTGGCCCTATTAGAGTCACATTACTAAATACAGCTTTTGTATATGGTTCGTCGGTTGTACCATTTGCGTTGTTGTCTGATTCGAAACCATTAGATAAAGATTGGTCTGCAATCTGAGGGTTTCGAACACCTAAAAGGAATTGAAGATTACCTGAGTAACCATTATCTGTATCGAAATCATCGTCCCATCCGTGATATGCTACAAGGTATTTAGCATTTACAGTTCCGCCAAACCATTCAAAAGAATCATCATTAGAATAAGATACTTGTACGTGGTCTATTTGTGTGCCACGACCTACAGATCCCATTGTCAAACCATTAATTTCCTGGTCTGTTGCAAAAGGAAATCCGGCATATTCAATTCTCACATAGCTGATTACACCAGAGTTGTCATTATCGTCATTACCACCATGTTTGGCATTTACTCCACCTTCTATTTGCATTCCATCTACGATATCGATATTATTTTTTGCTCTACCGCAAAGTATAATACCTCCCCAGTCTCCCGGCTTACGGCTTCCTGCCGCCTGATTAGAAGTAAATACGATAGGTGCAGAAGCTGTTCCTTTGGCGATTAGCTTTCCTCCTCTTTTTGCTATAATTGCTGCTTTTGTATTTTTATCACCTTTGATAATAGTACCCGGCTCGATAGTCAGTGTAGCACCATCTTCGATATATACCCAACCTTTCAATACATAAGTACCTTTTGCAAGTGTATGGCTCTCTTTTATGCTAAATTCCTGTTCACCATTACCTATTTCTGTACCATTGTTAAATAGGATCTGTTCTTTAGACGGATCTACTGTTGGATCATCATTGCCATTATCAGAACAAGCTGATAGAATAGCGATAGATGCAACTAAAAATAATTTTCTAAATAAATTTAATGTCTTCATATTCATATTATTAAAATGTATTATTTTCTGATTTATAATTTGTTTTCTAAAAAGAGTATCTAGCTGTTAATGATATATTTTGTCCGGTCTTAAATTCTTTTGTTATTTGTTCTCTTTCTTGTGTATTACCATCAGCATCTATGAACTTAGGAAATTGAGCATACTTTACTTTTGCGGCAAGTATATCTTTTACTGCAGCATTTAATTCAAAATGCTTTCCGAATTTTTTAGTTATAATAAAGTCTACTACGCTTCTTGGCATCTCATACATATCAGGAATATCATTGTTCACAGAGCCACCAGAAGTAGTAGATACACGGCCAATACCAACTATCCGTTTCCCAATTATATTATAGAGCGCCGTCGCATTAATTCCCAATTTTTCGTTCTGATAGAATATACCTGTATTTACCAGATAAGGAGATTGACCTTGCATAGGACGATCGTAGTTGGCACTACTTCTTTCTTTAAACTTTACCTCACTTTTTATCAGAGACCCGTTGAAGGTTAAAGAGAAGTTATTAAGCCCTATAAAGTCTAAACTTTTCTTTATGTCTACTTCAATACCATAGTTGTTAGCCTTATCCGCATTTTTGAAAGTATAGATATATGTTCCACCTCCGTCGAGATAAGTCCATTCTATCGGATTCGTAAAGTTTTTGTAAAATAAAGCTACCGAGAAAATTTCTGAGTTGGAAGGATAAAACTCATATCTTAAGTCAAAATTATTGACATATGCAGGCTTTAAGTCAGGATTACCCGAAACAAAACTGAACAAATCGAAATCATAGTATGACGATGATGATATTTCTCTAAATTCTTGTCTGTTTGTAGATCGCCCATAAGCCAATCTTACTAAATGATCGTTAGATAAATTGTAAGAAGCGTTCAAAGAAGGAAATATATCCGTATAGTTATAATCTGATGTTTTTGACTTATCTCCCGATATTGTTGTATAGCTCTTCAATGACATTTTGTTGTGTTCTAAACGAACTCCGGTATAAATATTCAATTTATTCAGTGGAATATTGAAGCCGATATAGCTTGCAGCCTGCGTATTTGTTCCCGAATAATCATTTAATCGATCAGTATCATCATAAATATACAGCTTGGTTGCTCCATAGTTTTGAGGAATCAGCATTTGAGTATAAACATCTTTATATCCAAAGTCTTCATCCAGATTCTCAGGTATCCAGCGATATTTAAAATAGCGTGTATTATAATTCCGATCTCTATATTCTCCATATACACCTGCTTTTATAGACGGTTTAAACCCATTATCAAAAGAGAAATCATGTGTATAATTGGCAGAAAAGGAATAATTATATTCGTTTAGTTTGTTATAGTCGCGTGTTATATCATTTTGATCGATTTGGTATTCCATATAGTGTGCATCACCCGGATAACCATTTTGCTCCCAGTTGATAATACGTCTGTCAGGCTGATTTCTATTGCTGTAAGAAAAACCTAATACCCAATCTAATTTATCTTTCTCGGTCAAGGTGTGCTTCCCTGCAAATTGGGCAGAATAAGCAAGACGACTGCTATAGATATATTCTGCTTTTCGTTGCCCGTAGAAGCCGCTTGTATTCTGATATCCTTCGCGCTCAGTATATCTGTTTTTACCTATTTGATTCAATATATTTCTAAACTCGAAATGGTGTTTATCGTTCGGCATGTATATCAGATTAGCCAAAGCCCCTACCCTTGCATCATTGTTGTACTGATTGTCTTTATATTTAAATGTAAAGTATGGTTTATCATTGTCCGAATCATAAACTCCATATCGGGAGTTTTCCATATCGGTAAAAGTCTTACTTGTATTGCTATAATTCAGAGCAGCTATAAGTCCCCACATACTGTTGTTGGCTCCGGCGTATTTTCGGTTGATAACAAAACCTAAACGTTGATCGGGTAATGGTTTCTTGTTTTTTACAAGCCAATCGTTATTGAATCCGGTTTGAGTGAGATCTGTTACCTGCTGAGAATTATCATTATCTATACGTCCGGATGAAAATGCATTAGAAAGACTTCTCATACCATTATCAAATCCAAGAAAGTCTGTTCCACTACCTTTACTGTATTTAAAATCTTTGAATTGAGTTTGCGTATTTATACCGGCTCCGTAACTGACCTGGATAGAATTTTCGTTTGGGATTCCCTTTGTCTCTACTTTAATAAAACCTCCCGAAAAGTCAGCCGGCAGCTCTGGTTGGGGAGATTTTACAATCATAATATTTTCTATCTGTGAGCTTGGCAATATATCGAATGAGAAAGATCGGCTATCGGCTTCCGAGCTTGGTATAGCACTATTATTTACCCATACATTATTATATCTTTGAGAAAGCCCTCTGGCTACAACAAACTTATCATCTATAATCGATATGCCCGGAATACGTCTTATCACCTCCGATGCATCGCGATCCTGACTTTTTGCAATTTGCTGTGAGGATACCCCACTGACTACTGCGTTCGACTTTCGTATAGAGCTGAGTAAAGACACTTCAGAATTTATACGTCCCAAGGCTACAACGTATACTTCGCCTAATGTATGCGATGCTTCTATCATGGGAATATCTACTACAGTGGGCTCTCCTTTTTTGATCTCTACATCTGTAATTTCTAATGGTTGATATGAGATGTAAGAAGTTACGAGGGTATATTTCCCCGGACTAAGCTTCAATTCATATTTTCCATCTTCATCAGAAATAGCACCTATTGTTGTGTTCTTAACAGAAATGGTAACTCCCGGTAGAGATTCTTTTGTTTTTGCATCTACAATACTTCCGGTCAGAATGGTCTGAGCAGAAAGTGTAGTTATTGATAATAAAGCAAATACAAGCAACATTGATTTTAGTAAGTTGCGGTTCTTCTTTTTCACTGAATAGTCAATTTTAAACATATATTTATTTGATATTTTACATTGCAAATCACTTACATTTTTGTTACAAGAGAACTACACCCTCAATAAGTTTAATTCAAGAAAACGTTTCGTTTTAGTTACGGTACGCCAATATCTGGACTAGCCAACAGATCAAACCTAAATATGATCTATTTGTCGATAAAACAGACTTATTCATCGATTACCATTGTGTAGCGAAATACACAAATATACTTTTGAGTAAAAAGAGAAATAAAATGAGGAAAATATTACTGATAACATCCCTTGCTATAGTATGCGGCAGTCTTGCTGCACAAGGCTCTATGGGAGGTATGGGAGGAGGAAGACCTCCCGGAGGAGGCAAAGGACGAGGGGAAGGCCATGCCCCTATGCATCAAGGTAATTCTCGAGACGAGAGCTTTTTTATTATGGGTATACCTGACATTCCGAACCTAACCCTTGAACAACGAGAGAAATTGAGTAAAACGATTTCGGATGAACGGAAGGATATCTTCAAATTGATGCAAGAGAAACAAGAGCTAAAAATGAGATCAGAGAATCCCGGAATAGCGAATAAAGAAAGATTAAAACTTACAGAAAAAATAAGTAAAACAGACGAGAAGATTAAGACTAAACAAGAGAAATACGACAAAAAGTACAAGTCTATACTTACAGCCGAACAATACCACATATTTGCTGAAAAGAAACAAAGCGTGGAGTTCCGCGAACCACCCAGAAGGAGACTCGAAGAGAAAGGAGATCAACGCCCTTCAGTAATGCCAAACGAAGGTACAGCTCCCGATGAATCACCAGATGGAATGTTTTGAAAACATTAAGATACAATTTAAAGATGAGCATTTATTTTACTAAAAATTTGTTAGGTTTAGTAATGGCAGTAACCGGACTCTTCATTCCGGTTGCTGCTTTCTCTCAAAAAAAATGGACATTAAGAGAGTGCATAGACTATGCCAGACAAGAAAACATCCAAGTAAAGAAGTCCATTATCACTACAGAAAGTTACAATGTAGATATTTCGCAATCGAAGGCTGCATTGTTTCCGAGTTTAAGCGGAAGTGTTTCGCAGCGATACACAAACTCTCAGTCACCGGATGGTGCCGGGAATTATCATTATGAGGGATTGTTCAATGGGCAATATACATTAAATGCAAACTGGACAGTATACAATGGTGGAAAAAATAAGAATAATATTAAACAAGCTCAACTAAAAAAAGAAGCTCAAAACCTAAATACAGAAAATATCCGTAATCAGACTGAGATATCTATTACACAGGCTTATTTACAAATTTTATATAGTAGAGAGTCGATAAAAAACAACGAGAATATTGTAGCATCGGATGAAGAGCAATTGAAACAGAGCAAAGAGTTTCTTGATGCAGGAAGTATTACACACAGTGAATATGCTCAGGTGGAAGCTCAATATAGTTCCGACAAATACAATCTTGTACAAGCACAAAGTTCTTACGAAAGTTATAAGTTACAACTGAAACAATTGCTCGAATTAGATTATGATGAAGAGATAGACATTGTATTTCCTGAGATAAATGACGAAGATATACTATTATTTATTCCTTCAAAATACGAAGTTTACAGAAGAGCTCTAAATATAATGCCCGAAGTAGCAAATAGCAAATTAAATATACAGCTGGCTAATCTCAGTAAATCATCTGCAAAGGCTGGGTATCTACCTACTGTTTCTGTTACAGGAAGTATGGGCACCGGTAATATATTTAATAATTCACCCTCTTTTGCAACACAAATAGGACGAAATTTCAATCAGTCTATAGGACTTACGCTTAGTGTGCCTATTTTCGATAATAAACAAAACAAGTCAAACGTAAAAAAGGCAGAACTCGACATACAGACAGCTCAACTTGACTTGATAGATACAGAAAAAACATTATTAAAGACGATAGAAACCTTATACCAAGATGCAGTATCGGGGCAAAGCAAGTATAGAGCAGCTAAGGATCAAGTAAAATCTTCGGAATTGAGTTATCAGCTCGTACTAGAGCAATATTCATTAGGAATGCGCAATACAGTAGAACTCACTACCGAAAAAAATAATTATGCCAATGCTTTACAGTCTTTACTGCAAGCCAAATATACAGCATTGCTAAGTTTGAAATTACTAAATTTCTATCAAGGACAAGAATTAACGCTTTAATAAGATAATGATGAAAAGAAAATCCAAGAAATATCTGATAATAGGAGCTATAGTACTCACTTTATGCTGTATAGCTTTTCTTATATTCCCACAAGAGAAAAAGACAATAACTACATTAACAACAGCTAAGGTAGACAAAGGGAACCTTTCTATAGCCATCACAGCGACAGGAACAATAGAACCCATTACCCTAGTAGAAGTAGGTACACAGGTTTCGGGTGTAATATCTAAAATATATGTGGATTACAATTCGGAGGTCAAGGCCGGACAAGTACTTGCCGAACTGGATAAACGCTTACTCGCATCTGAACTGGAAAATGCTAATGCAGCACTTCAATCGAGACAAGTGGATCTGGATCTTCAAAAGAAAAATTATGAGAGGCAAAAAAGCCTTTGGGAAAAACAAGCGATCAGCAAGGTTGATTGGGAAAATGCCGAATCGACATACAAAACCGCTCAACTGGCTGTAACATCTTCCAAAGCAGCCGTATTAAAGGCTCAAACCAATCTTGGTTATGCAACTATTACTTCCACAATAGACGGAGTAGTTGTTTCCCGTGCTGTAGAACAAGGACAAACGGTAGCTGCATCATTCAGCACTCCGACTCTTTTCACCATCGCAAACGACCTGACCAAGATGCGCGTAATAGCCAATGTAGATGAAGCAGATATAGGCGGAGTAAAAGAGGGACAACGAGTATCTTTTACTGTGGATGCTTTTCCCGAAGACGAATTTCAGGGGAAAGTAGTGCAGGTAAGACTGGAAGCAACAACTACATCTAACGTAGTTACATATCAAGTTGTAATAGATGCTCCCAACCCTGATCTCAAATTAAAACCAGGGCTGACAGCAAACGTAAACATCTATACAATGGAAGAAAAAGACTTACTATTGATTCCTTCAAAAGCTTTACGTTTCAACCCTGCACCCGAAGTAATGAAAGATATAGAAGGGTTAAAGGTATCAGAACAAAGAGGTCCTGTTGATTCTAATAATGATAAAACTCAGAAAATAGTATGGATAAAGGAAGGAGATAAGCTATTACCCAAACATATTGCTATTGGTAAAACCGACGGCATACATACAGCTATAATAGAAGGACTGCATGTAGGAGAGGAAGTTGTAACCGGAGTATCACAAAAGACAAATGGTGATAAACCCGAAGGACAAACCAATGGCAATGGAGAATCTAGCCCTTTTATGCCAAAACGCCCCGAAGACAATAAGAAAAAATAACGTAATGACTAAAGAAATTATAAGAGTTGAAAACCTCAAGCGAAACTATATTGTTGGGGATGAAACGGTTCATGCTTTGAGAGGAATAGACTTTAGTATATCCGAAGGCGAATTTGTCACAATCATGGGTACAAGCGGCTCGGGTAAATCTACTTTATTGAATATACTGGGCTGTTTGGATACACCGTCCGATGGTGAATATTATTTGGATGGGATTTCTGTACGCAAAATGGGTAAAAATGAAAGAGCAACTCTCCGCAATCGTAAGATTGGATTTATATTTCAGTCTTACAATTTACTGGCAAAAACAACAGCTGTTGAAAACGTAGAGTTACCATTAATGTACAATCCGGATATATCGGCAAAAGATCGTCACCAAAGAGCCATAAAGGCTTTGCAAGATGTAGGACTGGGAGACCGACTGAATCATAAATCGAATCAAATGTCGGGAGGGCAAATGCAACGAGTAGCCATTGCCAGAGCATTAGTGAACGAGCCTGTTATCATATTAGCAGACGAAGCAACAGGGAATTTGGACACTCGTACCTCGTTCGAAATATTATCACTGATGCAGCTGTTACACTCCGAAGGACGTACTATTATATTCGTTACACACAACCCTGAAATATCGGTATTTAGCAGTCGTAATATTGTTATACGAGACGGACGTATCAAAGAAGATACAAGGAATACAAATATTCAATCGGCAAAAGAATTTCTCGCTAAATTACCGGTAGAAAACTGATATATTAAAATGAATTTCATCAATCTCTTTAAAATAGCATTACGAGCCCTTAGCGGTAACAAGTTTAGGGGATTCCTTACTATGCTTGGTATAATTATCGGTGTAGCTGCCGTTATTACGATGCTTGCAATAGGTCAAGGATCTAAAAAAAGTATACAGGATCAGATTTCCACGATGGGCTCTAATATGATAAATATACGTCCCGGAACCGGACAATTTGGGGGTGTGCGCCAAAGCTCTTCCAGCATGCAAACATTAAAGATGGAAGATTATCAGGCAATAGTAGATCAGGCAGAATTCATTTCTGCAGCATCGCCAGAAGTTCAATCTTCGGGGCAAGTGATTTTTGGAGCAAATAATGCCCCAACATCTATCTATGGGGTAAATCCTTCTTTTCTTGATATCCGCAAATATACAATAGCACAAGGTGAAATGTTTACCGATGCCGATGTAAAGACATCTGCAAAAGTGTGTGTGATAGGACAAACTGTAGTTGAGAACCTATTTACGAATGGAGAAGACCCTGTAGGCCAAACGATACGTTTCAATAAAATCCCGTTCAAAGTCATCGGCGTATTAACATCAAAAGGCGATAATACAATGGGAATGGATCAGGATGACCTGATGATATCACCTTACACTACGGTACAAAAGCGTATATTGGCAATAACTTATATACAATCCATATCGGTTTCGGCGGTTAGCGAAGCTGCTACAGATCAGGCCATTTCGAGTATAGAAAATATAATGCGGCAACAACATAAAATAACAGGTAATCAGGAAGATGACTTCAATGTACGATCGCAAAAGGAACTAATAACCATGATGAGTTCTACAACCGACATGATGACTATCTTGCTGGCATGTATTGCCGGAATATCTCTTTTTGTTGGTGGCATCGGTATCATGAATATCATGTATGTCTCGGTAACCGAGCGCACAAGGGAAATAGGTTTGCGAATGTCTATCGGAGCCAAGGGATTTGATATATTGATGCAATTCCTTATAGAATCTATACTATTGAGCGTTACAGGAGGCGTTATAGGCGTGATCATTGGTATTGGCAGTGCATATATTGTGAAAAATATTTTAGCATGGCCTATAGATATTCAAGTTTATACTATAGCTTTGTCTTTTATAGTATGTACCGCTACCGGAATATTTTTTGGGTGGTATCCGGCAAAAAAAGCGTCGACTCTCGACCCTATAGATGCACTCAGATACGAATAACGATGAAAAACTTTATAAGAATATTTCCACATGTACTTATCTGGACAATTGTTTTAATTGTTCCTACTTATCTGATGTCAAGAGAAGGGGTATTTGATATCAAGCCTTTCTACAATTATTGTATACGTGTTGCCCTACTAGCGATACTGTTTTACCTCAATTATTTATATTTGATAGAGAAATTTTTATTCAACCGTAAGATTATTACCTATATAAGTATAAATATTGTGCTTGTTATCATTATTGTTGCATTACAAACAGTAATATCAGACCTGCTCGTTTTTTCCATACCTGTCAATATGCAGGAACATCCAAGAGAATTCCCACGAATGGAAGAACATCGAAGAGGTGGTCCCGGAGGTCCTCCTTTGATGAAATTTATTATAGACTATATGTCTATTTTCTTTCTCATTGGTCTTAGTGTTGCAATAAAAATGACAGCCCGTTGGTATAAAGATTCTATCACTTTCGAGAAAGTAAAAAGTGTACAATTAGAAGCGGATTTGCGAAATCTTAGAAGTCAGCTGAATCCTCATTTTCTATTCAACACATTAAATAACATATACTCGCTTATTGCCATAGATCAAAACAGAGCTCAGAATGCAGTACATCGCTTGAGCAACTTGCTGAGATATGTTATGTATGATAATGATCAGAAATTTGTACCATTGGATAAAGAACTGGAATTCACAAAAAACTACATCGATTTGATGAGACTTCGTCTTAGTTCTACGGTAAAGCTCAATGTTGAAATAAATAGCGCAGGAAGCAAAGATCTGATTGCATCCCTGATGTTTATTACACTTATTGAGAATGCTTTTAAACACGGAATAAACAATGGAGATAATAGCTTCATTAATATAAGTATCTTGGTTGATCCGGGAAAAGGTGTTTTATGCACTGTAGAAAATAGCTTGATTGAAAAAGCTGAAAATATGGAAACTCATAATTCAGGAATCGGACTTGTAAATCTTACAAAGAGGTTGGAGTTGTTATATCCCGACAGATATGAATTCATCGCAGAAAAACGCTCTGATCGCTTCTTTACATTATTGAGGATAGATTTCAAAAAAACAGAAATAACAGTATGACTCTCAAATGTATAATAATAGACGATGAACCCTTGGCTATCGATTTACTAAAATCATACGTCTTAAAAACATCTTATCTGGAGCTAGTTGGAACATTTAATAGCGCACTATCTGCTATCAGCACAATAAATGAGAGACAGATAGATCTACTATTTCTTGATATCAATATGCCTCAGATCAATGGACTTGAGTTTTCAAAAACAATACATGCATCTACACGTATTATTTTCACTACAGCATATGATCAATATGCGGTTGAAGGCTTCCGTGTAAACGCTTTGGATTATTTACTCAAACCAATCAACTACACAGATTTCTTACAGGCAACAAACAAAGCACTAGAGTGGTTTAAACTGGCAAATATATCCCATTCAACAACAAGTATATTTATCAAATCGGGTTACAGAATGGAAAAAATAGATTTTGATAATATTCTGTATATAGAGAACCAGAAAGATTATGTGAAGTTCCATCTCGAAAATCAAAAAGAACCAATTAGCTCTTTAATGAGTATGCAATCGCTTGAAGAAAAACTGCCAAGTAATTTATTTATGAGAGTACATCGTTCTTTTATTGTCAATCTGAAAAAAATAAAAACAATAGAACGAAATTGTATCGTTTTCGGGAAAGAATATATTCCTGTCTCCGAATCATATAAAAGCAAATTCATGGATTTTCTTAACAAACATTTTTTTTAAATCCCCTCTCCATCCACGATTTTTATCGTGACAAATAATCACCCTCTATTATACTCTAGCAATCAATAAGATCATCGCTAATCTTATTGATTGCATATCCAAACCTAAGCATTTGCAAAATATTTTTTAACAAAAAAGATATTGCATTTTTAAATTTTATCATGATCTTTGCAACGTGAACGATCGTTCACGTCTTTTATTTTTAACTCAAATAATGAAATATAGTAGAGAATATATATTAAGGAGAGCCTTTGATGTTTTCATGAATAAAGGCTATGATAGTGCTTCAATATCTGTCTTACAAGAAGAATTACAGATGTCTAGGGGTGCGTTGTATCGCTATTTTAAAAATAAAGAAGAGCTTTTTAACGCTGTTATCGATGAATATTTCTTTAAGATATTCGATAAGTTGCAGCACAATATGGATAAGCATACATACTCTTTAGAGAAATTTATAGAAGTAATGCATAGGCGGCAAAAAATATTTGTCAATGCTTTTACCAGAGCAGGGGTTACTCATACCATTTTCTTAAATTATACAGCTCTTGTAATACAGGCCGGCAAGCATTATCCCAATTTCTTGGAACGCTTCAAAATAATAAACAATCGATCTTTGGAGTCATGGAAAGATGCTATGCGAAATAGTATAAAAGCTGGTGAAATTAAGGATGATATAGACATCGATATCTTAGCTATCTTGTTTAATAATACAAGTGTGAAAGAAACCTCTGACAGGGATTGTAACGATTCTTCATTCGCTATTAATGTTATGCAGGATATGAATCGGAGGATGGAAGTAATGCGTTATTTATATAGCCTAATAAAAGTATAGCGTTGATGAACAATGAAATGTGAATGAATGTTCATTATAAAAACAGCAACATAGAAAAAAATATCAAGACAACGCTCAGAAAAGAGAATTCATTTATACACTCATCATCATTAGACAATTTATAATACTAATTACCTCATGTTAAGAAGCTATATATTTATAATATTTATTATTTCATCAGTTACACTACTTGCTCAAAATGATACAGATTTAATGTATTTAGGCAACGATAGCATACGTCAGCAGTACGACAGTGCAATGAAAGACCCTCACATTTTTCGTCCAAGGCATTTAGAAATATCGGAGAGGGATGCTATAAAAATGGCAGACCGAATGCCTGCATTCGCTGTATATAGAGACACCTATTTTGTTACGGGGGTACCACTGGATGAGAAAATTACAGAAAACTCTGCTGATGTAACTTTCCAGCTAAGTATAAGACAACGACTGACTAGAAGTATCTTACCTTTCAAATCATTTTTGTATTTAACTTATACACAAAAATCATTTTGGAACATATATGCTCAATCAAGTCCATTCAGGGATACAAACTACAATCCGGGTGTAGGGCTTGGAAAGTATATATTGTATAAAGACAGAGTAGTTGGTGCCGCCTTCGTACAGTTGAAACATGAATCCAACGGGCGTGATGAAGAAGAATCCAGAAGTTGGAACTATTTAAGTTTATCAATGAAATATTATTTCAACGCCCGATTCAATATTTCTGGGGAAGTTTGGATTCCATATGTAGACGGGGGGAATAATAAAGATTTGCTAGATTATAGAGGACTCGGCTTTGTATCGGTCAACTACACAAGTGATAAACATCGCTGGTGGCTTTCAGCAGATATCAATCCTCGAAAAGGATGGGGTAATGTAAATACAACACTCACCGCTGCATTTAAAATGTCAGACAGATCAAACCAATATTTATTTGCTCGTTTCTACCAAGGGTACGGAGAGAGTCTGCTCGGCTACAATCAATACACGATGAATATAAGAGTAGGTATTTGTATAAAACCTAATTTCTATAATTTCTTTTAAGAATGTTTGAATTAAAAAAATTTCGTTTCAAGACATGGCATTTCGTTCTACTATTCGTCCTTTTTTTTATTCTGGTAAATATTATAGGATTAATATCTATAAACGGGAACTCATACTCTATTGAAAATGAGATTGCGCAAATAGAAGAAATATATGATTTGTCTGAAATAGAAAATTCGACTGAGATTGTGTCTATTATTTTTTACAAAGAAGACTCTAATATTTGTGGTAAAATGATGCATAATATAAATCAGCTAACAAACAAAAAGAGTAAGTTTTACAGATCGGAAGTAAATAAGAACTCCGAATTATATAAAAGGCATAATATATCCGGGGTTCCTTGTACTTTGATACTTAAAAATGGAGAAGAAATAAGTCGCATTATGGGTTTAGTTCCAACCTCCAATCTGGAAATTATCTATAGTAGGATTGCTAAATAGTTGTAGGTAATATAAAACAACACACTAATATGTTTATTAACTCAATAGGATATTACGTCCCGAAAACAAGGATTCCAAACGATTATTTCACCGAAATAAACGGATTAACAAGTGATTGGATAAGTCAACGTACAGGAATCTTAACTCGTTCAAGAGCTTCGCAGGAAGAAACGATAGACTATATGTCTAGCAAAGCCATAGAATCGGCATTACCGGATCTTCCCTACAAAATAGAAGATATAGATCTGATTATTTTTGCATCATATACGCCTAGCGATACAATTGTTACAACAGGGCATTATGTACAGCGCAAATACAATATATCAAATGCAAAAGTATTCTTTGTATCATCAGCATGTTCATCGGGACTCAATGCGATAGAAATCATATATTCTTTCTTCGCATCGCAGATAGCCGAAAAAGCATTGCTTATCTGTGCCGATCGGAACTCAACATATTCGGATGATACAGATTGCGTATCTGGACATTTGTGGGGAGACGGAGCTACGGCTTACTTTTTCTCAACCGAGTCCTATTCAGAAAAAGATCCTCAGATTATAGATATCACAACACAAGGATTAGGTCATATAGGATTAGCTTCGAGAGCAGTGTATCTTGATCCGAAAGGAGATGGTTTGAAAATGCCTCATGGCAAGGATGTTTTTATGCAGGCTTGCACATATATGGCGCAAAACACGAAGGATATAGTCGAAATCAACGGATATTCGTTAGATGATCTAACCTTTTTCATTGGACATCAAGCTAATATGAGAATATTAAAGAATGTTGCGAAACAACTAGCAATACCCGAAGAAAAAGTATTAACGAATATTCAAGAGTTAGGCAACACCGGCTCAACAGGTGCCCTATTGGTATTGGCACAAAATATAAAAAAAATCGCACGAGGAGACCTGATATGCATATCGGTCTTCGGCGGGGGATATTCTGCAGGCTCATGCCTGATCAAGATTCCCTAAATATAAAATTAAAGAAATATTATTATGGTTTATCAACGTACTTTAAAAAACAGTTTTTCCCTACAAGGGAAAGGATTGCATACAGGACTAAATATACATATCACATTCAATCCGGCACCTGAAAATTATGGATATAAGATCAGACGTGTAGATATACCCGGGAAACCGATTATAAATGCTTTGGCAGAGAACGTTACAGCTACCCAAAGAGGAACTGTAGTATCAGCCAATGGTGTTAATGTGAGTACAGTAGAACATGCTATGGCTGCATTATACGCATGCGAAATAGACAATTGCCTGATAGATGTAGATGGACCTGAATTCCCGATATTAGATGGAAGCTCTATTTTGTATGTGAGCAAAATAAAAGAAGTCGGTACAGAAATACAGAATACAGCAAGAGAATATATTTCGATAAAACGCAAAAAAATTAAGGTTGTAGATAAAGCGACCGGATCGTCAATGATACTAATTCCGGATGAGTCTTTTAGTATAGAATCACATATATCCTTCAACTCTACATTCCTAAAAAGGCAAGATGCAACAATGCATAACCTATCTGAGTTTCCAAAAGATTTTGCTTCTGCACGAACATTTGTGTTTGTAAAAGAAATTGAATCTCTACTCAATAATAACTTAGTGAAAGGTGGAGATTTGGATAATGCTATTGTTATATACGATAAGCCAATAGAGCAAGAAAAGTTCGATCTATTAGCTGACATGCTGGGAGCAAAAAGAAAAGATTCTACAAAGCTAGGATATATCATGAACAAGCCTTTGCTTTATCCGAATGAACCGGCCAGACATAAATTGTTAGACATTGTAGGTGATTTAGCTTTAGTCGGTCGTTTTATAAAGGGAAAAGTTATAGCTAATTGTCCTGGACATAAAATAAACAATATGTTTGCCAGAGCCATTAGAGAAGCGGTATTCCCAAGTGTACAAGAAGAATCCCTTATACTCCCTGAAACAAGTCATGCGGGTCTATATTCTTTAGCTTAATCAATAATGAAAGATATATTACAATTTATATTGCATAACAAAATTGTACTGATAGGTATGTTGATCGGTTTCATAGCCTCATATATCTATTGGTACTATTTTGCATGTTATTGGGGAACATATCCCCTTTCAGCTGAATCTTGGGTAAATTGTGGTTTTGGTACAATATTAGGAGGCTTAGTTGTCACGTTAATCAATTAAAATTAGTATATTTACATATAAGATATGCTTTATTTAACCAAACTAAAACTATTCGCCATGCTAAAAAAAGATATTCGTATAAACGCCACAGCTATCTGGCAGTATCTGTCAGAAAGAGGCAAAATGTCGGTTCAGGAAATTGAAGAATTAACACATTACAAAAATTCGTTGATACTTCTTGCATTAGGTTGGCTCTCGAAGGAAAACAAAGTACGTTTTTCAGTCAAAAATGAAAACCTATACGTTGAACTAAGTAGTACTCCTACTGAAATATACTACTAGGAAGTGACTCTATTCGGGAACTATATCATATTCTCAGAAGGAAATATGATAAATTATCTCAGAAGATTTTAGCGTTAAAAAGCATTAATTTACAAAACTAAAAACTTCTGCCACAAAATCATTGTGTAACTTTATCATCGTTTCTTTTAGAATAATTTATGAATATTAAGAATCTATCACTATTTATCTTGTGTATGCTAAGTATTACTTCATGCATAAAAGATGAGCCGCTAAATATGGAGGCGGACATTATAGATATGAAAGTTGAAGATGGAGTATTTATCACTCGCGCTATAACAGAGCATACTGTTCAGCTTTTCGTTTCTGACAATGCTGATTACTCACACCTTACACCAATAATTGAAGTTACTGCGGGTGCTACGATCGAACCAAAATCGGGAACTTCTCAAGATTTTTCGAATGGAAAAAATGTTATGTACACAGTAACTTCCTAAGATGGGAAGTATACAAAAACATATACTGTAACAGTAACCTCCAAGATTAGTCTCAAAAATACGTTCGAAGAATGGACAACAGCGGGTACAGAAAAAGCACCGTATCCGATTTTAAGTGATCTATTATGGAGTAATGCAAACTCGGGACTATCTATTTTGGTAGGCACCGGATCATTAAAGTTGGATCATTATCCTACTGATAAAACGACCGACTGTGTTAAGGGAAAATATGCTGCGATACTACGCACAATAAAAGGCACAACGGTTTTTGGAATAGACTACCCTATTTTTTCGGGATCACTTTTTAGAGGAGCTTTTTCCGCGAATATGTCTAACCCTCTAAAGTCACTAATATTGGGACAGGCTCATCCGAAAGAAAATGGTAAACCAATCATGTTCAATGGCTACTACAAATATACCTCGGGCGATATTTTTACAGGTAGAGATGGAAAAGTTATAGCAAACAGAACAGATTCGCTGTCGATGTATGCTATAATATTCAAAGTGAGTAAAGGTGCTCCTGCAAACGAAGAATTTCTTGATGGGGAATCAATTCTGACATCGCCTAGAGTTGTAGGAACAGCCAAATGGTCTCATACTGACGAAAGTATAGTGGAAGCGCCAGCGAACAATGGGTTTATACATTTTTCTATACCATTCAGATATAAAGAAGATCTTGATTTTACGAAAAATGATTATCGTCTTACGATTGTTTTGGCATCAAGCAAAGATGGAAACGAATACCAGGGAGCGGTCGGGAGTACTCTCATTGCTGATGACCTTGAACTAGTATCTGATCCTATAAAATAAGAATATATCCGATGAGATTAAAATATAACATCATCCTAGTACTTGCAACAGTATTAATGATAAGTAATAATATTTCAGCGCAGAATTCTGATAACAAAACATTTGATCTGAGCTTTATCCTAGGGTTTAATATGGGAGCAACTGCTCCTGTGCCTATTCCGGCTGAAGTAAGAGAGATTAATAGTTACAACCCAAAATTCAACCCTCAATTAGGATTCAATCTAGTCTATAAACTCAACGAACGATGGGGTGTAGGTACAGGACTAAGTCTCGATTGGAAAGGGATGCGAGTTTCCGATCATGTGAAGTACATGTACACAAGTGTTACTCTGACCGAAGGGAGCGAAAAGCTTACAGGTTACTTTGTAGGAAAGAATGTAACAAATGTAGATATGACTTATCTTACCATACCAATATATGGCACATACCGATTCAATGACAAATGGCAAGTGAAACTGGGCGTATATGCAGCAAAAACCCTTTCATCCACATTTGACGGATATGTAAATGATGGATACATCAGAATAGACTCTCCGGTAGGTCAGAAACAAGAAATAAGCGGAGAGGGTGCAACATTCGACTTTGGGGACGACTCTCGTGACTATGATTTTGGACTATTAGCAGGAGGTGAATATCGCTTAAATAACCGTATCGGGTTTTATGGCAGTTTTACCTGGGGGCTTCTTCCTTATTTTTATTCGGGATCAAATCCTATTAAATTCACGTTCTACAATATATACGGTACACTAGGTATCACCTATCGATTCAGCAAATAACTATAATAGCTTTTTTTTGAACTATGAGTAAACATAAAATCAGGATCAACAAGACTTGCCAAAATTGTGGAGCTTTTGTTGAACAGCACTACTGTCCTAAATGTGGACAAGAAAACAGCGAAAGCAGGCAATCTTTCCATCATGTATTTACTCATTTTGTCTTCGATTTTTTGCATTACGACAGTTCATTTTGGAGAACAGCAAAATATCTGTTTCTTTCTCCCGGTAAACTCTCATTGGAGTATATGAATGGAAAACGAAAATCGTATGTGAACCCTTTTACTCTTTATATATTCATCAGTTTCATTGCCTTTTTTATCCCCCCTCTCCTTCCTGAAGTATCAGCACCTAACAAAGAAAAAATACAAAAAGAGATCAGCGAAAATGTAAATAGTGACTCTTTAGATACGATTATAGCAAAGCTGGACGTAAATAAAAAAAATCTCATTAATGAGGCTAAAATACCGGAGAAAGTCAGCAAGATAGAAGATAAAATTAATAATTCGGGTGTAGATGAAAAGACAGAGAATGAGACAAAACAATTTATAGCAGGTATATTAAAAAATGTAAAAGATAAAGAAAAAGGAGAAAAAGCTATCGAGTTTTTCATTCACAACATCCCGAAAGTTCTCTTTATATATATGCCTCTCTTTGCCTTTTGGCTATGGTTGTTCCATAATAAAAAGAAAAAATATTATTTCGACAGTGCTGTCTTTACATTACATTTCTTTTCTACGACCTTGCTAACGATAACTATAGCAACGACTCTAAGCTGTCTGTTCGATTGGTTAAACTTAAATACCACATTCTATTTTCTTTTATATTCTTTTGCTACGCTATACGTAACATTCTATTTTTTCAGAGGAAACAGGGTGTTTTTTGAAGAAAACAGATTCGTATCGAATTTAAAATCTTTTGTTCTGATAGGAATAAATAGCTTCTTTATCTTCCTTACTTTTACATTTTATGTTGTATTTGTAGTGTATATGATATATACTTAAAGTAGGTATTTTTTATATCCTTCGATAGCTTTAGTAACCAAATTGTGCGTTTTCTTACTTGATGCGTAAAAGAGTTCGGTATCAAGAGTTTCATTCTTTTTTGATGATTTTTTCCAAGTACCGATAACTTTGCCGTCAAGGCTGATAGCAGGTCTGAATATTCCCGGACTTGTTATTATTTTATGGTGATGGTCTATATGCAGACTTTCTTTTCTATCCTTATAGCTAACTGTAAATTCATCAAAAGCAGGCAAAAGATTTATCAAATTATCACTGCTGACGAGTTTAGAGTCTCTGTGAAAAATATAAGTTTGATCATTTATTGTTTCATGAATAAAATCGCTCCCTATCAGAGCTATCCCTTGTCTGGCTTCTGCTGTAGTCAATCCCGACCACCAAATAAAATCTTTTAAAGTAGCAGGGCCATGGCTCCTGAAATATTTGAACGCTAATTTATACAGGCATTCATCTTTATCGAACTGATTGGTCATTTTGGGAACTTTTTCTTGCAACAAAGCATACGTCTGTTTTTTGCCTTTCATCTCGCCATTGCATACAACGCCATCCAACTCGGCATGCATCATTATATGATTAACGGTTCTATTATCCGCATCTATACCTGCCCTATTTATTACATCTTTCAGCTCTTGGCGTGTTAATGAATTTCCCTGAAGTGCCTTTTCTATAATTGAATTTGTACGGGCTATAAATGGTTCGGCAAGTCCCAGATCCTTATCATAAGATCGCATTGCAGTTTTCACTCTCGGAACGCTCAAATATAGCATCCAGTATATATCGTCCTTGGCTACAAAATGCCAAGTAGGACGTAAGATATGAAGACGTAAAATATCACCTTTGTCCAAAGCCGCTTCAATCTTCTGATCGGTAATCTGGGGTATACGTATACCGATGCCCCATTTCGCCATATTATAGTCTTGTGCCTGAATAGCTCCCATCCACGAAACCAACTCGTATGCCTCGCCCAGGAATGAACCATCAAGTTGATGGTTTGATAGACGTAAGGATAGAATCTCTTCTGCTTTCATGGCAATTCAGATAAAAATTAAAATGCTTTAAGGCTTAAATCAATATTTGGAGCAGAATATATAATTGCTCCCGAAGAAATATAATCAACTCCGGTCTTAGCTATATCATGCACCATATCTTCTGTAATACCCCCCGAGGCTTCAACCTTTACTCTTCCGTTTATTAGTTTTACAGCAGCACTCATTTCATATAAAGACATATTATCGAGCATAATAACGTCCACTGCACCTGTAGCCAAAGCTTCTTCTACTTCTTTCAGGTTGCGTGTTTCTACCTCTATTCGGAGATTTTTATTGTTCTCTTTCAAGTATTTCACTGTGGCCTCTACAGCATTGGTTATTCCTCCGGCATAATCGTTATGATTGTCTTTTAGCATAATCATATCAAAAAGACCGAAACGATGATTTTGACCACCGCCGATATACACAGCCCACTTCTCACACATACGGAACATTGGAGCCGTTTTTCGGGTATCCAGAATACGTGTATTTGTATCTGCCAGCAACTCTACCATCCGATGCGTATATGTAGCTATTCCGCTCATACGCTGCATACAATTTAGGACTAAGCGTTCCATTGTGAGAATCGACCGAGCCGCACCTGATACAATAAATGCGATCTCGCCTTCTTTTACTTGATCCCCATCATTTTTGAGGATTTCTATTTCCAGATTTTTATCATAATAATGAAATATCTCTTTTGCCAGATCAACACCGGCTAAGATACAGTCATGTTTTATGATCAAATGAGCTCTTTGCTGAAGATCAGCAGGCACACTGGCCAATGTAGAGTGATCTCCGTCGCCAATATCTTCTTTGATGGCCTCATCAATAAAATGATATAATCTACTATCAGTTACGTATGAAGGTCTATTCATGAATATCTAAATCTTTATTATAAAATGTACCTCTATTCTCGGTTTGTTCTATACTTTGGGTTATAATCAGATAAGCCACACTAGCCAGATTTCTTAATTCTGAAAGTTGCGGCGATAATATCGAAAATTTATATATTTCTTTTACAGACTTGTATATTTCTTCTTCTTTCTGCTTTGCCATTTTGAGACGGGCATTGCTGCGCACAATGCCAACAAGATCACTCATCAATGTCTGTAATTCTTTTCGAAGATAATTTAGCAAAACCATTTCTTCGTTCACTCGCATCCCCTCCTGATTCCATTCCGGAATTTTTAGAAGATGATCATAATTAAAATTATCTTCATGCAAGCGTTCTATCGTTTTCATTGCTGCACGATGTGCAAAAACGAGAGCTTCAAGCAAAGAATTGGAAGCCAAACGGTTTGCGCCGTGAAGTCCGGTATTCGAACATTCGCCCACAGCAAACATATTCTTTATTGTACTTTGTCCAAATGAGTCTACATCGATTCCTCCGCATAGATAATGGCTTGCCGGTACCACAGGAATCAAATCCATGAACATATCCAGCCCTTCATCTTTAGATTGCTTATAGATATTTGGAAAATGTTCGAGAAACTTTCGTTGATCTAAGTGTCGGCAATCCAGACAAACATAATCGTCTCCACGCAACTTCATTTCATTATCAATGGCTCGTGCTACGATATCCCGTGATGCCAGCTCTTCCCTATCATCGTATTTATGCATAAATGGCTCTCCTGAAGCAGTACGCAATTTAGCTCCAAAGCCTCTTACAGCCTCCGATATTAAAGGTAGTTGACCTGTCGTATTACTATAGAATGCAGTCGGGTGAAACTGTATAAATTGCATATTGCTGATTCTGGCTTTTGCACGATGAGCCAAGCCAATACCGTCACCTGTAGCTATAGTCGGGTTTGTCGTGTTTTTGTATACATGCCCACATCCTCCGGTAGCCATTAGTGTAATTTTTGCCGTCATTTTAATGATCCGGCTGGCTTTCATATCCAACACGTATGCTCCATAGCAGTGGAGGTTATATTTATCAAATTCGGATTGAGGTACTTGATGCTCGGTAAGCAAATCGATAACATAATGATGGTTGAGTAAAGTAACATTCTCGAGTCGCTCTACAGCTTGCAACAATGCTCTTTCTATTTCTGCTCCGGTTATATCCTTATGGTGCACTACCCTGTTTTCGGTATGTCCGCCTTCACGTCCCAGATCATAACTTTGAAACTCGTCTTTATCGAAATTAGCACCCCACTCCACCATTTCGCGGATACGCTCAGGGCCTTCTTTCACTACGATCTCTACAACTTCACGTTTACACAATCCGTCTCCCGCTCGTAATGTATCCTCAATATGCTTATCAAAGCTATCTTTTTCGAAATTGGTTACAACAGCAACCCCTCCTTGTGCATACTTGGTACTCGACTCTTCATCGTCTGATTTTGTGATAATTGTTATCCTAGTATCGGGTCTCTGTTGTGCTATTTTTAAAGCATACGACAGGCCGGATATTCCTGAACCTATCACCAAAACATCAGTATATATCATTCTTTGTTATGAATTATAAATTACGGATTACAAACACACAACATTATGTGCTCACAATTCATAAATCATCACTTTTTGTTATTTGTTTATTTAATAGCCTTAGACAATTCCAACATTCTATTTATAGGCTTCAATGCTTTTAGTCGGATTTCTTCTTCCATCAATATCTCAGGCTGCTCATATTTCATACACAAATACAATTTCTCCATTGTATTTAATTTCATAAAATGACATTCGCTACAATTGCATTTATCATCAATCGTCAGTGCAGGAATTAGAGTTTTGTGTGGTGCACGCTTTCTCATCTCGTGCAAGATACCTTCTTCTGTAGCCACAATAAATTCCTGACTGCTATCGTTCACTACATAATTGAGCAAGTTGGCTGTAGAGCCAATATAGTGAGCTACCTGTAAAACCGGTTTTTGAGCTTCGGGGTGAGCTATAAGTTTAGCCTTCGGATGTTCTAACATCTGCTGCGCAATCCGTTCCAGAGAGAATGCTTCATGCACAATACAAGCGCCGTCCCAAAGTATCATATTTCGTCCAGTCACTTGATTGATATATCTACCCAGATTTTTATCAGGAGCAAATATAATTTCTTGATCTTCCGGCAAAGAGTTTATGATGTGCTCGGCATTGGATGACGTAACAATTATATCACTTTCAGCCTTAACTGTAGAGTCACAATTGATATAACTCACAACAATGGCATTCGGATATTTCTTCTTCATTTCACGAATCCCCTCCCCTGACGCAGAATCCGCCAAAGAACAACCGGCCAATAAATCAGGAAGAACTACCTTTTTGGTCGGATTCAAAATTTTAGCCGTTTCGGCCATAAAATGCACTCCGCAGAATACAATCAGATCTGCATTTGTCTTTTCTGCGGCACGTGCCAGTTGTAAACTGTCTCCCAAAAAATCGGCTATATCCTGAATATCGCCTGTCTGATAATAATGCGCAAGAATGATAGCATTCTTTTCTTTTCGCATTTTATTAATCTCTTCTACCAGATTTATACCTTTCGGTATTTCCATATTCAGATATCCTTTTATAGGGAGTGCGGCAACTGCTTTTTCTAACATAGTCATATAATAGTCCAGATAAAATAAAACGACAAATAGTTATTTGCAGGGCAAAAATACTTATAAAAAGTGACTTAACCGATATTGATTATAAGAAAAAAGGGATTTGGAAACATCCAAACCCCTACTTGCTATTATATCTTTAGTTTACGACAAAGCAGCTATAGCAGAACCTATAAGGTTTGCATTGTCCATTTGAGCCACATGTACATGAACATCTCCATGATTAAACTCTGTAAGAAGTTTTTGTAACTCAGACATTACCATATCTTTATAGTTTTTGCCTTTTCTGTATTCACTCCAGAATAAGCTACCTTCGGCTACCAATCTTATTTTCTTGATAGATGGGTCATGTGATACAAGCACCAAAACCAATCCGGCGATAGATGCAGCAACTAGCTTGGCTGATCTTTCGTATATTGAACGAGCAATCTCTACATATCTTTTCTTATGAATATCAGGATAATTCATGATATTAGTCAGCTTCTGAGCATCAAATCTTTGTTCGAATTCATCGCACGGGAAAACCGATTTAAGGATTTCTCCCAAATACATACCCGATACAGCTTTTTCGAAACGTTGAGCACCCTTTGCATCAGAGCAAGCATCTACCTTATCATCGATAGCTGTGAGATGAGGAGGGTTAAAGTTACCTGACTCTAAGTTTACAGGAATCAGCCCGCTCAGTTTGTAATCAGGATTTAGTTTCTTTATTTTATCAGCGTTGATAAAAGTAGCCATATTTGTACCTGTTCCAACAATCAGCCCGATATAAGCGTCATAACTAGAATCAGTAAGTCCGGCAAATAAGCTTGCGACTGTATCGTTGATTACTTTTACACCATTGAATTTAACATCATTACGTTGATTCAGATAATCTACCAATGGTTGTCCTACGGGTTTTCCTACCATTTCTTTGATGTCAACACCTTTTGTCCATCTAAGAAGCTTGGCATCTCCGTTTTGCAGAGATTCAGCCGGATAAGAAAAACAATATCCTATTGGAGTTTCTTGATCACGCTTGATTTCTCCTATGGGATCGGCTTGTTCTTTAAACAAATCTTCTTCTGTAAAACCCGGAGTTTTCATAACAGACAAATCCTTCTTCCATCCATTTTCAGGATGAATTGTTGGTTTACCATCAACGAAGTCAACTACAGCAACCCGATAGTTAGTTCCTCCTAAATCTAAAACAGTAGCCTTACCGTTCACACTGGTTGTTTTAGGTATAATATAAGTAGGAATACACTGTATTTCGGCATTCTCTTTACTCAGACCAACCTCTACCTTGTGTTGGAGCGACTGGGCTATTTCTTTTAGTTGTTTCGACTTAAGATGAAAAATATCTTTCTTCATAAGGTATCTTTATGTTTAGGTTATTTTTTAAACTCTACAAATATAACTATCTCATTTGAATATTGAGCCATTGCAGAGGCAATGAATCTGAATAAATAACTATTTTTAGGACATTCTAAGACATCACTTTTTAAGGACATTTTATAATCCTGTAACACTTCTATTTTAAATATTATATTTGTAAAATAGATCGACACAAAACTTAAAAAAGATTCTCAATAAACAATGAGCCAAAAGAAAATGGAGAGAAGAATAAGTCTTGTTTAATTTTTGTTTAGTAATGCAAACAAAAATTAAAATACATCCGATAAATTAAACCTTTCCTTCTATTTTAAATCGTATTCTTGGAAACCTGTATTATAAGCCCAAAATAGAATATTTACTATGAACAAAAAAACAAAAATAGGACTTCTGATTGTTATTCTTTTATTTATTGCCGGAATGGCTTTTTACCCAAAGATCAAAGGTCTTTTAACCACGAATGCCGATCCGTCACCAACTCCACCAGGAAACAAAGGGACAAGCAATCGTACGATACTGAATGTTAATGCCCAGATCTTAAAATACGGTAACCTTGATAATACCATCAGGGTGAAAGGTGTATTGATCCCTGATGAGGAAGTTGATCTATCATTCGAAACATCAGGTATGATAACAGAAATACACTTCAAAGAGGGTTCGAATGTAAAAAAAGGACAGCTTTTAGCCAAAGTGAATGATAAACCGCTACAAGCTGAGTTGAAGAAATTACAAACACAAATACCTCTTGCCGAAGACAGAGTTTACCGTCAAAAGGCATTATTGGCAAAAGACGCAGTAAGTCAAGAAGCTTACGAGTCTGTCAATACAGAGTTGGAAAAATTGAAGGCTGATATTGAACTGGTAAAAACAAGAATAGCCCAGACGGAACTACGTGCTCCATTTGATGGTATCATAGGTTTGAGACAAGTGAGTGAAGGAACATATGCTTCACCTTCTATAATAATATCTCGGCTAACCAAAATAACTCCATTAAAAATAGAGTTTTCGGTAAATGAATCAGAAGTAAATAATGTAAAGCCCGGAACACCTCTCACCTTTACATTCGATAATGATTTAAACAAATACCAAGCTACAGTTTATGCCGTAGAGTCTAACCTCGATAGACAAACACTCACTCTAAAAGCCAGAGCTTTGTATGCCAATCCCGGAGGAAAATTAAAACCGGGTCTCTCTACTAATGTTGAGATAAAATTGCAGGAGATAAAGAATACTTTAGTCATCCCTAGTTTATCTACGATAGCAGAAATGGGACGTGATATTGCATACGTATATAAGAACGGCGTAGCCCATCAGATAGTACTAAAGAAAGGTATGCGTACAGCGTCATCCGTTCAGGTATTAAACGGATTAAATGTTGGCGATACTCTTTTGGTAACGGGTGTCATGCAATTGCGTGACGGTTTGCCTGTTATTATCGATAATTTTATAGAAAACAATCAGTAAAACAATTTATATAATAGCTTCGGATATTTAAAATCGTAGATTTCTAAACATCCAAAACCTCTAAAAGATGACTATATCTGAATTAAGTATAAAGCGCCCGGTATTAGCCACTGTATTTGTATTGATTATATTCCTTTTAGGATTGATCGGATATACATATTTAGGGGTGCGCGAATATCCCAACATAGATAACCCCATTATTTCGGTAGACGTGAGTTATCCCGGGGCTAATGCCGAAATTATAGAGAATCAGATCACAGAACCACTAGAACAAAATATAAATGGGATACCCGGCATCAGGTCTTTGACAAGTAGCAGTAGTCAGGGTTCATGCCGTATAACTGTGGAATTTGAATTATCTGTAGACCTCGAAACAGCAGCAAATGATGTGCGGGATAAAGTCTCGCGGGCACAACGTTATCTGCCTCGCGACTGCGACCCTCCTACTGTATCGAAGGCTGATGCCGATGCCAACCCGATTATACAAATAAGTATACAAAGCGAAAAGCGTTCTTTGCTCGAACTAAGTGAAATAGCTGAGTTGACAGTAAAAGAGCGTTTACAAACCATACCCAATGTGAGCGCTGTAGAGATCTGGGGACAAAACCGCTATTCGATGCGACTATGGCTCGATCCGGTAAAAATGGCATCGTATGGCATTACCCCGATGGATGTAAAAAGTGCCGTAGATAAAGAAAATGTGGAATTGCCTTCCGGCAGCATAGAAGGCGATAACCTTGAGCTTTCTATACGAACATTAGGGTTGATGCAGACTCCCGAAGAATTCAACAATATGATTATCAAAGAAGACAATTATAATGTTGTAAGGTTTAGAGACGTAGGTACAGCGGAGCTGGGTACAGAAAACTATAAGAGTATTATGCGTCGCAATGGTGTTCCTGCTGTAAGTACTGTTATTATTCCACAACCGGGAGCCAATCAGATTGAAATTTCTGATGAAGCGATGGTTCGTCTCGAACAACTAAAGAAAGACTTACCGGAAGATGTCAAAATAGATGTCGCCTTCGACAATACTAAATTTATAAGGGCTTCGATAGCAGAAGTGGAAGAAACGGTATATATAGCTTTTGCATTGGTCGTTATCATAATATTCCTTTTCCTTCGCGACTGGCGTGTGACGTTGGTTCCTTGCGTTGTTATTCCCGTATCACTAGTAGGAGCTTTCTTTGTGATGTATGTTGCAGGATTCTCGATCAATGTCTTATCCATGTTAGCCGTAGTTCTGGCTGTAGGATTGGTAGTCGATGATGCTATTGTGGTCACAGAGAACATCTATCTGAAAATTGAGGGAGGTATGACTCCCAAGGAAGCAGGGATAGAGGGTTCTAAAGAAATATTCTTCGCCGTTATCTCAACAACAGTGTCTGTGGTTGCGGTATTTTTCCCTATTGTCTTTCTTGAAGGGATGACAGGACGTTTGTTCCGTGAATTTAGTATTGTTATTGCCGGGGCTGTCCTTATTTCAGCATTTGTAGCTCTTACGTTTACACCGATGCTTGCTACCAAGTTATTGAAAAAGAAAGATCAGGCGGGATGGTTTTACCGTAAAACAGATCCTTTCTTTCAATGGTTGACCAAAGCTTACGACAATGGTTTGCACCATTTCCTTAAACATAAGATAATAATATGGCCTATCATAATCCTTACACTCGCAGGAATAGGTTATTTAGTCAGTGCGATCCCTTCCGAAATGGCTCCATTGGAAGACCGCTCACAGATAACAATAAGAACCAGCGGACCCGAAGGCTCTACTTATGAATTTAATCGAAATTATACAGAAAAGATTGGAGTGATAGCTGATTCCGTTGCACCCGAACGTCTCATTAATACAATGCGAGCCTGGACGGGAGGCGGGATGATAAACCTCATGTTGCCCAATATTAAAGATAGAGAAAGAAGCCAAATGGAGATTGCCAACGAACTGACAAAGGCTGTAAGAAAAGAAACAGAGGCACGGGCATTTGTGCAACAACAGTCTACCTTCGGTGGAAGACGATCGAGTATGCCTATACAATATGTATTGCAAGCTACCAACCTTGAAAAGTTAGAGGAATTCATCCCTCAATTTATGAGAAAAGTACAAGAGAGCCCAATGTTTCAAATGGCCGATGTAAACCTTAAATTCACGAAACCTGAAACCCGTATTATCATAGACAGAGATAAAGCCGCCATACTAAGAGTAAGTACCAGAGATATAGGACAAACATTGCAATATGCACTAAGTGGGCAACGTATGGGCTATTTTTATATGAATGGGAAACAATATCAGATATTAGGGGAAATTAATCGCCAACAAAGGAATACACCTCTCGACCTGAAATCTATTTATCTTAAAAACTTAGGAGGGAATATGATTCAGATGGATAACCTTGTGCGCTTAGAAGAAAGTGTCGCCCCTCCCCAGCTATACAGGTATAACAGATTTAAGTCTGCAACAGTATCCGCGGGTCTATCTCCGGGAGTAACAATCGGCGCCGGGTTGGAAGAAATGGATCGCATAGCGAAAGAAACCCTTGATGATACATTTCGAACAGCATTGGCGGGAGATTCGAAGGATTTTAGCGAAAGCTCTTCCAGTTTGATGTTTGCATTTATACTTGCTATATTATTGATCTTTTTGATCCTTGCAGCACAGTTCGAAAGTTTCAAAGATCCATTTGTTATTATGCTTACAGTCCCCCTTGCAATTGCCGGAGCCCTTTTGTTTATGTATATCAAAGATATAACGATGAATATATTCAGCCAGATAGGAATTATTATGCTTATCGGGCTGGTCGCTAAAAATGGTATTCTTATTGTGGAGTTTGCAAATCAGCGTCAAGAAGCAGGAATGAGTAAACTTGAAGCTATACAGGGAGCTGCAGTACAACGTTTGCGTCCGATCCTTATGACAAGCTTCTCCACCGTGTTGGGATTGTTACCCTTAATATTTGCCAGTGCCGAAGGAGCCAATGGGCGTATGGCTATGGGAGTGGCTGTAATTGGAGGAATGATGATTTCTACTCTATTAACGATATTCATTGTACCGGCTATGTATTTATATATATCTACCGACAGAAGTAAGAAGAAAGATAGGATTTAGTAAATATAAATTTATCTATAATATAACAACTATATACTAGGACAAAAAGTAACAAATAAAAAAGAGATAAAAGCTGTTACTTTTGTCACCTTTTGACTAAGAAGAATTTTGATGATGAAAAAATATATATTAATTATCATTCTAGCAATAGCTGCACCAAGCATATGTAATTCTCAGGTTGTATTCGATCTGAAAAGATGTATAGAAAGGGGATTGCAAAAGAACTATGATATTCGTATTATGCGCAATAATCAGGAAATATCGGACAACAATCTCACTGTGGGAAATGCAGGATACCTTCCGTCTGTAGATCTCACAACGGGTTATTCGGGTTCGGTAAACAATATAACACAGAATTTGGCAAATGGAGAGAAAAATAAGAATAACGGCATTCACAACCAATTATTGAATGCAGGCGTCAACTTGAATTGGACTGTTTTTGATGGCTTCAATATCCAAACGAATCACCAACGCTTAAAAGAGCTGCAAAAGATGGGGGAACTGAATACCCGCTTAACGATAGAGAACTTCGTATCGGGGTTAACTTCAGAATATTACAATTACATCCAGCAGAATATCCGATTAAAAAACTTGAAATCAGCCGTTAAGTTATCTAAAGAAAGATTACGCATAGTTGAAGCTAGATACGAAATTGGAGCAGGCTCTCGACTCGATCTTCAACAAGCAAAGGTAGACTTCAACAGTGACAGCTCTCGCTTGATTAAACAATATGAAGTATTATATACATCTCGCATATCACTTAACCAAATGATGGCTGCAGACAATATCGAGCAACTCATTGTAACCACGGACTCTATAATTGAATTCAATCAGTTTATAAATAAAGAAGATGTTTGGCAAAAAACGCTATCTTCGAATACTTTCCTTTTGTTATCAAATAAAAACAAGAATCTTAGTTTGCTTGATTTAAAAACAGCTCAGAGTGAGAACTATCCGTATTTGAAACTTAATGCAGGCTATGGTTATACAAAAAACATTTACAATACGGGGACTATAGATAATCAAAACAATTTGGGCTTAACCTATGGATTAACTCTAGGTTTCAACCTGTTTGATGGCTTCAATAGAAAAAGAAAACAAAAGAATGCCCGTATAGAAGTTGAAAACAAAGAACTCCAATACGAGCAAACTATACTCTCTATAAAAGCCGATTTTTCGAATATGTGGATGGCTTATAGAAATAATATAGATCTGACAAATCTTGAAAAAGAAAATGTACAAACAGCAAAAGAAAACCATGAAATAGCTATCGAACGATACAAACTTGGAGACCTGTCAGGTATAGAATTACGAGAGGCACAAAACAGTCTATTAGAAGCCGAAGAAAGACTTGTTCAAGCTGAATATAATACAAAATTATGTGAAATATCGCTTATGCAAATTAGTGGGCAAGTGATTTCATATTCGGAGTAAATACAATGAGCATCTGTCGGATTCTGTTGTCTGTTTTGTAAAAACAAATACAGGTATTTCTTTTATACCCAAATTTGAGAATTGCTAGTGGTATCTATATTATTTTGATCAAGTTGTTCAAATTCTGAATTATTGCTAACAAATTCAGGTACGAGTACTTTCATCTGTCGTACGAGTTTGTATTTATCATTTGTCTGGGCGACTAAAATTAACTGCTCTATTTGAGGTAAAATATCCTGAAAATGGTATTCCCTTACTTTAGCCATCATAATCTTTTTGTGCGAAGTCTGTTCTGTTATTTCAGAGTCATTCAATAACTCTTCATACAGCTTCTCTCCGGGCCTTAATCCTGAAAATTGAATTTCGATATCTCTTTCCGGAACTAAACCGGCCAACTCTATCATTTTTTTTGCTAAATCATAGATCCTTACAGGCTGTCCCATATCAAAGACGTAAATATAACCGGACTTACCGATGACAGAAGCTTCCAAAACCAAGCGGCATGCCTCCGGAATGGTCATAAAATAACGAGTGATCTCAGGATCTGTTACAGTTATTGGACCACCCTTCTCTATCTGCCTTCTGAATAATGGAATAACAGAGCCATTACTTCCTAATACATTACCAAAGCGTGTTGTCACAAATTTAGTATGAGACTTATTTTTCTTTTGATCAGCAGCACAAGACTGAACGTATATTTCTGCGATGCGTTTAGTTGCCCCCATGATATTTGTAGGGTTTACAGCCTTGTCTGTTGAAACCATAATAAACATCTCAACATCATACTCAATTGCTAAATCGACTAACACCTTTGTACCTAATACGTTGGTAATTATAGCTTCACATGGATATCTTTCCATCATAGGAACATGCTTATAAGCAGCGGCATGATAAACTATATTAGGTTTATATTTATCAAACACAAAATTGATAATTGTATGATTGCGGACATCTCCGATAATAGTAGTATAGTTTAAGCAAGGATACAACTTCTTTAATTCAATATCCAAATCATTCAATGGTGTTTCAGCCTGATCGAGGCAAATAATAGAAGCAGGAGAAAATTGAGCTAGCTGTTTGACGATTTCACTTCCTATTGAACCTGCAGCACCTGTCACCAAAATATTTTTACCTTGAACATTCTCAGCGATAACATTCATGCTGATATTTATTTCGGGACGTCCAAGCAAATCTTCAATCTGAACAGGACGAATACTCCGACTAATATCTGACAGTTGAGATAAACTATCTATATTCATTTGTTTACTTATATAGATGCGAATATTTAAGCTTAATAGTTTTTCAACATAATTAGCTTCATTCTTTAGTTCATCTTCTTTGGTAAACAATATATCTTTTATTTTGTATTTTACGAAATCTTCGGGCTTCTGAATAGTAAGAACCGGTACGTTTGTGAGTTTCTTTAACTTTGAATCAGGCTCTGTTGTAAGAAAGCCTATAATCCTGAATCTATTGTTTCCTGTACTCAACAGTTGTGCAAGAACAATATTATCTTCATTTAACCCCCACACAAATACAGGTATAGAAGGATTATTCCCAAACCGTCGGGTTAATGTCTGATAAGTATAAACGACAACTAGGCGAAACCCGTACAAACAAACCAATGAAACTAAAAAGAGGGTACTACAATATGCGACAGCAACGCTTCCTGATGGACCTATAACTTTATATAATGTAAGAAATATAAGTAAATCAGCAAATAACAAGGATGTAAGTATCTTTTGAAATTCATGAATTGTAGAATAACGGACAATTCCTTTATATGTTTTAAATATACTAAAACAGACTGCATTAAATAATACGGTTATAGCCAGATATTCGAAGAATACCGGATGATATACTATATGAATATTTTTGTATATCTGAAGTGTTAGAATATATGATATGATAGTCGCAAAAGTGACTATTGCCAAATCGATCAACAAGACGAACCATCTGCTCAGCAGACGATTCTCTAAGAATCTCTTATATATTTTTCGTGTAGTGTTGTTTATCATTTTTATTCTTCTGAGTTTAGAACATACTCTCTATAGCTTTTATTACTCTATCTATATCATCAAAACTTAAACTAGTCCCAGACGGAAGACATAACCCATCTCTAAATAATCGTTCAGATGTTCCGTCTCCATAATATGAGCAACCGCTAAATATTGGTTGCATATGCATTGGCTTCCATAAAGGTCTGGATTCTATATTATTTTCGTTTAATACATCATATATATCTTCTCTCGTTTTCCCTCCTGTTTTTAAAGGATTAATAAGTATAGATGTCAGCCAATAATTAGAAAAATAATCAGATGAAGGCTCTGTTTGGAAACTTATTCCTTCAACTTTTTCTAAACCTTTACGATAAAACTCATTATTTGTTCGTCTTTGTTTGATTCTATCTTCTAAAACAAGCATTTGCCCTCTACCAATTCCGGCTACGACATTGCTCATTCGGTAATTATATCCGATATGTGAATGTTGATAATGTGGCGCAGCATCTCTAGCCTGAGTTGCCAGGAATCGTGCCGTTTTTATATATTCCTCATTATGGGCGACAAGTGCACCACCTCCGGATGTCGTAATTATTTTATTCCCATTAAAGGAGAGTACAGCCATTTCACCAAAAGTTCCACAATGCTGGTTTTTATATCTCGATCCTAATGCTTCTGCGGCATCTTCAATGATCGGTATTTCATATTTTGAGGAAATACTTTGTATCTCTTCTATCTTTGCGGGCATACCATAGAGATGCACGGGTATAATTGCTTTCGGTTTTTTGCCTTTAGATATCCGATCCTTTATAGCTCTTTCTAAATGTTCCGGAGACATATTCCACGTATCTTTCTCACTGTCAATAAAGACAGGAGTTGCACCTTGATAGACTATAGGATTGGCCGATGCCGAAAAAGTAAAGCTTTGACAAAGTACTTCATCTCCTTGTTTTACACCTAAAATAATCAAAGCTAAATGTAAAGAAGCTGTTCCTGCACTTAATGCAGCGACATATACATTGCTCTGAAGGAATGCGGCTAATTCCGTTTCAAAAGCATCCACATTTGGGCCCATGGGCACTACCCAATTGGTATCAAAAGCTTCTTGAACAAACCGCTGTTCGTGCCCTCCCATATGTGCTAGAGAGAGCCAGATACGTTCATTAGTATTCATCATTTTATAAAAGTTTTGTTACTTTGCAAGGAGCTCCTATAGCGACTACATTATCCGGAATATTTCGAGTAACTACTGATCCCGCTCCAATTTTGCACCATTTTCCTATTTTAACTCCTTGTATAATTGTAGATCCTGCACCAATCAAAGTTCCTTCCCCTACTTCAACTTCTCCACATAGATTTGAGCCAGGTGCAATGTGTACGAAGTCGTGAATAATACAGTCATGATCTATAGTTGATGCAGTATTTATTATTACATGCTTGCCGATACGAGCACAAGATTGTATAATTGAGCCTTGCATTACCACCGTACCTTCTTCTACCAAAGCAGATCCAGATATTATTGCTTTTTGTGATATTGCTCTTTCATATCTAATGTTAGAGAAGGTGGAAACAATTTTTTTTCGTATCATGTTATCTCCTATACTTACAATCAGAGGTGATCTGCTCTCTCTTGATACAGGAATTCCCATAAAGTCTTTTATGGTTATATCATCATCAAATATTTTTTCAACAACGATATTGTTTAACTGAAGAATATCTAATATTACTTTAGCATGCCCTCCTGCACCATATAAATACACCTTCTTCATCCTATTTGTTCCCTTCAAATTTTTCCATGGTAAGACTTGTGTCTGAACTTATACCTTCCGATTTAAACACTTTTAATATGGTCTGGAGTAGTATCCTTATATCCAAAGATATAGATATATTATCTACATACCATACATCTAATTCAAATTTATCTTTCCACGAAATAGCATTTCGACCATTAATTTGTGCCCATCCTGTTATTCCTGGACGAACCTCATGTCTGCGAATCTGCTTTTCATTATATAAACGAAGATATTCGAGAAGTAAAGGACGAGGACCAACTAAACTCATATCTCCTTTTATTACATTTATTAATTGAGGAATTTCATCCAATGAAGTTTTTCTAATAAATCTGCCAAGAGACGTTAATCTGTCTTTATCTGACAGTAGATTTCCTTGCGCATCTTTTTTATCATTCATTGTTCTAAACTTAACAACTTCAAATATCTTATTGTTCTTACCGGGGCGTTGTTGAAAGAAAAAAGGTTTCCCATTATTTGCTATTGTCAGAAATATTGTCAGAAATAGAAATATTGGCAATAGAATTATGAAGCCTATTAGTGAACATACAAAATCTAAAATGCGTTTAAACAAGTTGCGATACATTACTCTAAGGATTTATATTCTGATAATAAAGTTTTCCAAATAATTTCCTGTTCATATCGAGATACAATCATTTTTCGTGAATTAGACCTATGTTCTGCAAGTAATGCATTATTATTTAAATACAATTCCATTCTACGTTGCAATTCAAATGAGTTTTTAGGAGGAATAATAACTCCATTTGTATCATTGATTATAATCTCATTACAGCCATTTATATCAGTAACGATAGACGCTAACCCCATCGCTCCGGCTTGCATAACTACGTTCGGAAACCCTTCTCTATAACTAGGAAATACTAGTACATCAGAAATAGCAAAATATGGTCTTACATCAGGCTGGTAACCAACCTCTATAACATTCGAGTTTTTAGAAATTATCTCCAGAGTTTCCTCCTTCAATGGATCGAGTTCAGGCTCTCTATTACCAACAAGTAAGAGCTTCACTTTTCTATTACGATGTGATATATCATCAAAAGCACTGATCAACTCATTTATTCCTTTATCCGTAACTAAGCGTCCAACAAAAATAAATACAAAGTTATCACTATCAATATTTAAAGACTCTTTTAAATCGGCTCTTTCCAGAGTAGAAATATTAATGGGATCAAAGTAGGATGTATTTATTCCGTTGGAACTACCATTTCCTATTATTCTTATTTTTTTTTCAGGACACAACTTCTCTTTTATTATAATCTCTCTTAAACCTTTCGAATTAGGATATATTATTGTAGAACATTTATAAGTTATTTTTTCTACAAGATTCAGTACTTTTCGCTTCAGCCCCCTTGTTTCCATGAGTGGCAAACCCGCTACAGTATGTAGTCTATTAGGAACCTTTGCCAACAATGCCGCGATCATGCCAACCATACCAGCTTTCGGCGTATGGGTATGCACAAATAAAGGTTTCTCTCTCTTGAGAAAACAATAAAGTTTCCATATCGCTTTTACATCTTGAAAAGGTGTAATCTTTCTTGTCATTTCAACACAGTAGGTATCAACACCATCTTTTACTCCAATTCTCTTCAGTAAAGATTCATTTGAAGAAACGGCGATGACTTTATAATAATCTTTCATAAAAGCCATCTGCTTGTCTAAAAGCTTATCCAAAGATATTGGAACTGTGGTTATGCGAATGAGCTTATTCATGATTTAGTATCCTTCTATTCTTTTAATAAAGCTTAAAATAGGATTGATTTAACTTCGTGTAATATGGAATCTTTTTAACTATAACATTTATATAAAATTCCTACACAAAAGAATTTACTCATTCCATACAACACGTTTAATATAATCGGTATACGACAAAATTATACGAACCACTTTGTCACTAACGTTAGGCATACTGTAATCAGATACAGGACGGAAACTGCGTATATCTCCAACATTCTGGGACTCCAACTGAATCAATCCCTGATATACACGTTCTGGGTTCAATCCAACCATCATTACCGATGCTTCCTCCATTGCTTCTGGCCGTTCATGAGCTTCCCTAATATTTAAAGCTTTAAAATTTAATATTGAAGATTCCTCGCTGATAGTACCACTATCGGAAAGAACGGCATAGGAATTAATTTGTAGAGCCAAATAATCGCTCAAGCCCATAGGTTTCATCAGTTTTACATTTTGATGAAATTCTATTCCATGCTTTTCTATCATCTTACGTGTACGCGGATGTGTTGAAACAACAATAGGCATATTATATTTTTCGGCTATAGAGTTAAGGATTTCAACCAAATTAAAGAATTTTTCCTCAGATGCAATATTCTCTTCCCTATGAGCTGATACAACAAAATAATTATTCTTTTTTAGATCTAACGTTCCTAATATCTGAGACTTTTCAACCTTAGGCATATAGTCTTTCAATACTTCAAACATAGGACTACCGGTTTTAATTATCCGGTCAGGACGTAATCCCTCCGCAAGTAAATACTCCCTTGCAATATCACTATACGTCAAATTAATATCAGCTGTATGATCAACAATCTTCCGGTTTGTTTCTTCCGGAACGCGTTGGTCAAAACAACGATTACCAGCTTCCATATGAAAAATCGGGATATGTCGTTTTTTTGCAGCAATCGCGCATAGGCAAGAGTTTGTATCACCTAGTACAAGAAATGCATCTGGCTTTACTTCTTCTAATACAGAATCAATATTTATAAGTATCAAACCAGCTGTTTCTGTAGCATTTTTACCTGCCGCATTGAGAAAATAATCTGGTTTACGAAGTTCTAAATCTTCAAAAAAAACTTCATTTAATTCATAATCGTAATTCTGACCTGTATGCACTAATATATGATCGATTGCATTTGACTGATCTAGTTTTTTCAAGACACAAGCAAGGCGAATAATCTCAGGTCGAGTTCCTACAACAGTCATTACTCTTAATTTACTCATAATCAAATTCATTTAAATTAAAAATTAAACTTTCAAGAAAAAAGTATCCGGATGTTCGCTATCAAAAATTTCATTCACCCACATCACTGTAACCATGTCCGAGTCACCCAAATTTTCAATATTATGTGTATATCCGACCGGAATATCCAACACTTCCAATTTGTCACCTGACACAAAATATTCTATCACTTCATCAGAGTCTATCTTACGAAAACGTATAACTCCCCTCCCACTAACAACCAAAAATTTTTCATTTTTAGTATGATGCCAATGATTTCCTTTTACAATACCCGGCTTGGATATGTTTATAGAGACTTGTCCTCTGTCATTCGATTTCAAGAACTCAGTAAAAGACCCTCTATCATCAATATTCATTTTCAATGGGTAGCTAAATTTGTCTTTTGGAAGATAGCTTAAATATGTAGAATACAACTTTTTCTCAAACGGATCATTTAGATTAGGAACCTGTAAAGTCTGACGATTCTCCTTAAATTGATAAAGTAAATCAACAATATCTCCTAATTTTATAGAATGAACAGTATCTACTTGCTCTATTTTTTCAGCAATATTTTTCTTCTTGTCACTATCACTCAATTTATCTATAAATGATTTAATAACATCATCAATATAAACCAAAGACATTTCTACACTTGGGTCATTTACTTGGATAGGCAAATCATTTGCTATGTTATTGCAAAAGGTAGCTACAGCACTATTATAATTTGGTCTGCACCATTTTCCGAAAACATTGGGTAGACGATATACATAAACAGGAACTTGGTTTTGCAAACTGTAATTAAAAATCAAATCTTCACCTGCTTTCTTACTCTTTCCATAAGGATTGTCTAATAGTGCCTGTATAGAAGATGTAATCAGAATCGGAGCTTTGTTATTATTCTTTTTCAAAGAATCGAGCAGTAGTGATGTAAAGCCGAAATTTCCAGCCATAAATTCTTCAGAATTTTCAGGTCTATTCACTCCTGCCAGATGAAACACAAACTCGGTCTCTCTTGCATATTTATCCAAAAGACTTTGATCTGTATCAATATCGAATTCAAATATTTCGGTGTAGTTTCTGTTGCGGAGTTCGGATACAAGATTCTTACCAACAAAACCTCTCGATCCGGTAACTAGTATCTTCATTTTTTTGTAATTTCATTAATTATATCCAACTTCTGTAAAAGCTTTTTCATTCCTTCAATATCAAGTCTATTCGTATTGTGAGAATGATAATCTTCGATAGATGATATTTTCTGTTGTCCTTCCACAAAATACTTATCATAGTTCAAATCTCTGTTATCGGCAGGAATTCTAAAATAATTCCCCATATCTTCAGATTTGGCCATCTCTTCACGCGTAACCAACGTCTCATAGAGCTTCTCACCATGACGCGTTCCTATAACTTTTATTTTAGAGTTCGATCCGGCTAATTCAATAATAGCTTGGGCTAATATACCAATTGTGGCAGCAGGAGCTTTTTGAACAAACAAATCTCCGTTTTGACCATGTTCAAATGCATAAAGAACCAGGTCTACAGCATCATCTAAAGTCATCATAAAACGTGTCATATTAGGGTCAGTCAACGTTAAATCATTACCCTCCTTAATCTGCTCAATAAACAAAGGAATAACAGATCCTCTACTAGCCATTACGTTTCCATAACGGGTGCACGAAATTATAGTACTTGTTCCTTCCAGTGTACGCGCTTTTGCTACAGCAACTTTTTCCATCATTGCTTTACTTATTCCCATAGCATTGATCGGATAGGCTGCTTTATCAGTAGATAAAACCACTACATTTTTTACGCCAAACTCAACTGCCGAATCCAGCACATTCTGTGTACCTAGTACATTTGTATTTACAGCTTCAATTGGAAAAAATTCGCATGAAGGAACCTGTTTTAATGCTGCTGCATGAAATATATAATCCACCCCACGCATAGCGTTATCTACACTACGTTTGTCTCGAACACTACCTATATAAAATTTAACTTTCGAATTACGTAACGCATGACGCATATCATCCTGTTTCTTTTCATCACGAGAGAAAATGCGAATCTCTTTTATATCTGAATCTAGAAATCTTTTTAATACAGCATTTCCAAAGGATCCAGTACCTCCTGTTATAAGGAGTGTTTTATCTCTAAAATAATTCATATCTCTATTATTTACGGTTTATATACATATTTACCTTATCCTTTATTCCCGATATTAGAAATATCATCTCTCTGTTTTTTAATAAATATAGGATTAAGACATACATACCTAGGGTTAAGCATGAAGCAATAAAGAAATAAGCAATATTATCGATATAGAAAAAGTATTTATATAAATACCAAATTATAATGGAAGCTAGAAGAGCTAGGCATAATTCTTTATAAAACTTCTTTTCAATCGAATAACTTACAAATGAAAACTTTCGTACTAAAAAGGATCGCACTAATACAAAGTACAATATATTAGAAATCGACGCTCCTAACGCAACTCCGCTTATCCCCATTTTTTTTATTAGTAGTATGTTTAGTAATATATTCAATGTAGAACATCCTAAACTAATATACATTGGCAGTATTGAATTGTTCAAGGTATAGAATATACGAACGTATATTTCTCTAAGTGCAATAAATATAATCCCTATAGAATAAAAAATGAATACCACCGAAATATCTGTAACAGCATCCAACATCATGTTCCCTCTATAATATATTGTTTTAATAATTTCAAATCCACCAATTAGACATAATACTGCAAGCGGAGTAACTGTTAATAAGCAAATCTTTATGGATGAATTAAATGATTGAGAAAATTTTGAATAATCCTTTTGAGCCATTAATAATGAGAATACAGGATACATAACAGTTAGGATTGCTATTGTAATTGTACCATTTACCAGATTTAAGATACGTAATGCATAGTTTATAATAGAAATACTACCTTCCCCTAATTGAGAACATAATATATTCGTAACCATCAAATTTATTTGCTCAGCAAATGAAGCTATAATAACAGGAATAGCCAATATTATTATTTTCCGAAGATAAGGATCTTTAAAATTGATTATGAATTTATATGTAAACATATCCTTAATAAAAAAGTGCTGAAGAAATAGTTGAAAGAACCATGCTACTAAACCGGAAATGGGGACTACATATATTCCATATTTAGGAGCCAAAAAAAGTATAGCTAAAATTGTTATACTGCTATTTATGACAACCAATAATTGAGGTGAGAAATGTTTTTGGTTTGCGTTTGAAATATTAATAAATACTGATGTTACAAGAGTTATAGGAAATGACAAACAAAGGAGACGTAGCAATTCTACTGAATACTTAAAAGTTTCTTCGTCGAATCCAGGTGCAACAAGTCGAATCAATAAAGGAGCAAATATCTGAACAAAAATAGTCAAGCAAATCGTTATTAACGTAAAAACATTTAACACGTTAGAAGAAAACACATTAGCTGCATTATATCCATTATTCACTCTACGATCGTTGTATAAGGGAATAAAGAACATTAATGCGCTTATAGTGATAGGAATATTTAAAATGCTGGGAATTACATTGGCTGAAAAATAGGCATCTGTCAAGTTTGTTGTACCAAATACAGCAGAAAAGCTAATCTCCCTAACAAAAGAAACTATTTTTCCTAGAATAGAAAAAATCAACACTAGAAAGCCCGCCGTAACCGTTTTTTGTTTTGTTATATTCATTATCCAAATTAATACCAATAGTACAATTTTATCAATACTCTTTCTAAATTATTAGTCATCTATCTATACTTTCTAAAAACAATTGTCGACGATTATACATCTCCTTAAAATAATAGAAAGCTATAAAGAAGACTGGTATTATTATATATTTTTGTCGACTGGCTAAACCTAAATTATATAATGTAAGAGACTTAATAATTAAGTTTATAAAGAAATATGTCATAAGAAATAATAATATAGAGTCCTTAAAAATATATTTTATAAAATTTAATGAAAAGAATTTTATAAAAATGACTAATAGGAATAAATTTTCTATTGAAGAAAATAACTGCAATGCTCCTTTAGCATCATAGAAGAAAGGTCTATATAAATAGGAAAAAACTAACATGAAAAAATTTGTAGATGCTGGATCAATAAAAGATCCGCTTCTATCTTGAGAATATTCACTATAAAAATTAATAGTTGAATCCACTGACTTTTGGCTAAAATCTTCTATATTAAAATATGACAATAAAGACTCCTTAAAAAATAGAAATAATCCTATAATAAGAAAAGAGAATAAAATTTTGTATAAAACATGAGTTTTTCCATAGATAATTCTAGATATTACAAATGCTAGAATAAGGAAGATAAAAAGATATGGTCTTACCAAAAATAAAAGGGCAACCGATAATATAAATTGAACAGAATATACAAATTTATTATTTTTAAGTACAGACTCAATAATCAAAATTGTGGCTAAAAAGCTCAAAGAGTCTTTTCCTAACGCACATGTCCAAAAATGAAATTGAGGTAAAAGTAATATTATATAGATTATCCTTATTTTGAACAGTCGGATTTTATTATCTCTATCTAAAATATCTAATAATTTATACAATTTAAAAAAACCAATAAGACCACAAAATGAGAAAAAAGCAAAACAATTAAAATAATTGAAACCAAGATATTGGACTAGTGGAAGAGTTATTGATACAATAAATTTCGTACCGATACCTAAAGTATTTAAAATATTCTTCTCAGTTAATGCCATATTATAATAAACGACTGAGTCAATATTATTTATAATCGAAAATTGCCAATAAAACACAGTCATTATAAAATGTATTATATATATACTAATAGATATAGATAAATTTAATCCATGCTTTTTTGAGTATTCGATTACAAATACACCTGAAATAAATATAAAAAATATTAGCCAAACAATATCTACAAAAAGCATAATTGTCATTTTTTATCTAAAATATATTATAATACAAAACAAATATTAGGTAAATAAATCAAGATTTATTATTTAAAAAGTCCTCGATAATATTTTTATAATTTCTATAATCAAATAACTTGGAGTTAAAAGCATTATCTTTCATGTTATTAATATGCTCTTTTGATAGAGTTAAAATATAACTCATCTTCTGTATCATCTTTTGCGTATCATCTATGTCGACAAAATAGCCATTTTCTCCTTCTAATAGATAATCCTTTATATCACTTGTGTTGGTTGTAATAACGGGAGTTCCACAGCTAATACTTTCCGAAAATTTAGTTGGGAAACCAGCTGTAGTTCCTTTATTTATATCTCTAAAAAAAATACTGAAATCAGCTTCTGCTATTTTCTTCATAGCCAGATCGTGAGAAACAGAGCCATTAAATGCTATTTTACCTTCTAGTTTATCAAGCAGTTGACGGTGGCTACTCATTACTGATAAATATTGTTCTCTAGTCAATCCATATATATTAAACTCAAAATCAGAACCTACTTCTGATAGTTCGTATAGACATTCTATTACTTTATCGAGTCTGTCTTTAAAATCTTTAGGCGATACTTTCTTCCCATTCAAAGCGAATGGCATACCAACATATACTAATGAAGCCTTGGGTTGAGTATTATCACACCTTTCGAATCTGTTACAATCTGTCAGAGGTGGAATGATCACTGTTTTACATCCTTTCTGAGAATAATAGTTATTCAGATATTTGCTTACACATATAACTCCGTCTACATGAGAATTTATATATGCCTTCTGATATACAGTATCTATATATTTTATAATTCTGTAAGGGATACTACCCACTGATGCCGACAACCAATCAACAGCATCGGTAAGTAATATTATATCATTTTCTTTACACCATCGTCTTAACAATGCACAAAAAAGAGAGATGGTGGGAGCACCATACATCACAACAATTTTAAGATTGTCAACTTGCTCCAAAAAACATTTAACTTTCCTAAATTGTGTTTTATAAGATAACCATCCTTTTATTCCATTGGGATAGGGAATGCTATAACCTTCAAAGTCATCATAAATGATTCGCGTCTTTTTTAGGCTGTCGGTATTCTTTGTATTTTTATCTAATCCAATAAAAGTAGTCTTATAACCAAGTAACCTAAATAAGCGCCCATTAGATACAACACGATGTGCTGCTGCATTACCATCCGGATATAAAAAATTACCTATATATACTATTTCTCCTTTTTTATCCATCTGATTCATTTATATTTATTAAACATCTTATTATAAATAGATGCATTACGCCTCCCTCTCAAATATGCCTCTATAAAATTTCTGTTTAATCGTTTGATAAACCAACTAAAATCGTGTTTTATATTATTATTTAGCAGGTATTCTCCAAGCTTTTCTTTTCTTAAGTTTTGATACTCGTCTTTGGATAGATAAAGAGTCTCGCAATATGTTTCAAATAGAGGGTTACCCTTTATGGATATTCTTCCGTCCTCCTCAAAAATATGGATAAGGCTAAGATCTTCTATTTTATTATCATTTATCTCTAGAGATAGTATAAACGAAGTTCGATTATTATCATCCATTTTATTTTTTAAGCCTTTTATGCTTGTAGACAAGACTTCATCAAAAACAAAATTTCCTAAACTATATGAAATTATTGAATCATTAATCTTTTCTACACCTTGAGCTACGTGCGGATGGTGTCCATATAATATGAATTTATGCTTTTCTGCTAAGCTCCTTGCAAATTGAATATGTTCATATGCAGGATAATTGACATTTTCAATTCCCCAATGGAAACTTAAAACACTTAAATATCCGTTTTCCTGATTTGCTTTTAATCGATCTTCAACACTCTCAATATTTATTGGAGTTATATATGGCGACTTACTTTCTTCTTTATAACGAATTCCATTTGCTGAATAGCAACAGTACCCATTAAAAGCGATCTTATTATTTTCAAATTCAAGAATAAGTTCTTTATCGTCTATACCAAAATATTCTATTTTATTTTTATCTAGCAAGCAGATTGTTTCTTCGAAGCCTGCAACACCATAATCAAAAATATGATTGTTTGAAAGGTTGACAATTTTTATATTTAGATAGTTTAATAAATCTACGCTTAGGGAGGAAGTCTTGAGATGAATCGCCTTATAAGAGTCTGCGGCAGAAATATCAGTAATAGGAGACTCTAGGTTCGCAACTACGTAATCAAATGTATTTAAAAATTCAGCAATATCTTTCAAATTCTCATATACATGTGAGTTTTGTTGTAAATCAAATCTTCCGACGAAAGCGATATCCCCTAAAAAAGCTATTTTCATATTACTCAACTTCAATTAGATGCTTCAATATTTCTTCGGGTGCATTCAGTGGCTCATCATGCCATTCTCCACTTCTATCCCAATAGCCCCCAGCCTGTAATAATGTTGTATGTGAAAAGCCATAACTCATTTCTATAATCTTCCCTATATTATCTCTATCATCAATAACATAATCATACCCCATACATTGGAATCTCAATCTATCAGAAACACTAAAAGCAGAATCAATTATATCTTTTGTTACCAAAGATCTATCAAAATAAAACGAGCCACTTCCTGATGCACGAAATTCTCCTTCTCGAATATTTCTAGCAATAAAACTTAATTTATCGCCGATAACAACAATTTTTAAATCAAAGCCTGCATTGGGAATAAATTCTTGTAAATATACATACCCTTGTTGCCGTGGCAGTCGTCTCGCCTTTGAAAAAGATTCGATGAAGTCCGGTATCCTTTTTATTCTGGATTTGATAGTTGCCCAACTTTTTGCTGATTTAAGTTGTGAGCTCCCCTTGTATAAGATACTAGGTGTTGACACTAGTCCTTTTCCGAATATCTTTTTTCCATAATTATATGCATCACTTCTACTATTTAAGAGCTTAACATTATTAGAGCCGGAACCACATCTTAACTTTGCTACTATTGGAAATTTAGAGTCATTATCAAGCCATGTTACAAAATCTTTTAATGTATAAAACATATAAGCTTTAGGTGTAGATGCTTGAATCGATTCCAACAAATATGTTTCTGCTATTTTATCATCAAAATGCCAAGAAGTAGGAATATCCGGGAATACTTTCAAACCCATATTTTCGGCACTCATTAAGATACTTCTAGCAAAAAGCATATCTTGCAATGAATAATGACTAAAATGCCATACCAGACAATCGTAATTTTTAAGAGTTTCAAGAATATCATACTTATAACAGTCTACAATGCTATAATCAATATTATTTGCTTCGCAATAATTTATCCAAGCAAAATGCCATGAGGTACTATGCTTAAAAATTGATTCATTATAATGAATTGCTACACGAACTTTTCTATTTTTCATATATAGTTTATACCACTATTTAATCCTGATACTATTCCATTGCTCTTTAATAAAGATCTAATATTAACTGTATCAAATTCCTTATGATTTACAGCCAATACTATTGCATCAAACTTTCCTTGAGGTAGGTTACATTTTATATCCAATCCATATTCATGCTCCACTTCTTCCGGATTAGCCCAAGGGTCATAAATTGTTATATTTGTACCATATTCTTTTAGTTCGCGAATTACATCGACAACCTTTGTATTACGAACATCGGGACAGTTTTCTTTAAATGTAATTCCTAGAACTAGTATATTAGACCCCTTTATTTGTATACCTTGTTTAATCATCTTCTTGACAACCTCACTAGCAACGTACTCGCCCATACTGTCATTCAGGCGGCGACCGGCAAGTATTATTTCGGAGTGATAACCATATTCCTGTGCTTTTTGAGCCAAATAATATGGGTCTACACCGATGCAGTGCCCTCCAACCAGCCCGGGCTTAAATGGAAGGAAATTCCATTTCGTTCCGGCAGCTTGTAATACAGCATTGGTGTCAATATTCATTCTATCGAATATTTTCTTTAATTCATTTACAAATGCAATATTTATATCCCGTTGCGAGTTTTCAATAACTTTTGCTGCTTCTGCCACTTTTATAGTTGGAGCCAAATGCGTTCCTGCTTTAATAACTGAGGAATAAAGGGCATTCACTTTTTCTCCGACGTCAGGTGTAGAACCGGATGTTACTTTCTTAATTTTTTCGACAGTATGTTCTTTATCTCCCGGATTTATTCTTTCAGGAGAGTAACCGGCAAAAAAATCAACATTATATTTCAGACCTGAAATCTTTTCTACAACAGGAATACAATCTTCTTCTGTAGCTCCGGGGTAAACTGTTGACTCATATATAACGATATCTCCTTTATTGATTACCTTCCCAACTGTTTCACTCGCTTTATATAAAGGGGTCAAATCGGGCCTATTGTTTTTATCTACAGGTGTTGGAACAGTTACTATATAATAATTACAGTCACTAATATCCTCTAAGTTACAAGAACAAAACAAGCCAATATTGTCACTATTTTCGTTTTTCAAAACAGACTGTAAAATATCAGCATCTACCTCTAAGGTATGATCAACACCAGACATTAATTCCTTTATACGTGCCTTATTAATATCAAAACCGACTACCGGATATTTGGTGGCAAAAAGCCGAGCTAGAGGTAAGCCTACATACCCTAGGCCAATAATTGCGATCTTAATTTTGTTCATTTGTGTTATTTTAAATTACTCCAATACCATTCTACAGCCTCTTTCAATCCTTCTTTCATACTATATTTCGGATTGTAATCTAACAAAGCTTTTGCTTTATCTATACTTGCTAATGAATGCGGGATATCTCCAACTCTATTTGGGCCATGTATAATATCCACCATTGCAATCTGAGGATCATACTCACTCAGATATTCTTTTAGATATTCTACCAATTGATTTAGAGTTGTTCTTTCTCCAAAAGCTGTATTATATATTGTATTTAATGCTGAAGGATTAGATGTAGTCAGAGCCAGCAAGTTCATCTGTATTACATTCTTTACATAAGTGAAATCCCTTGAATACTCACCGTCACCATTAATTACAGGCGATTCGTGATTGATTAACTTCTTAACGAATAACGGTATAACAGCAGCATATGCTCCATTGGGATCTTGACGCTTTCCAAATACATTAAAATATCTTAGCCCAATACATTCAATTCCGTATGTACGTGAAAACACATCAGCATAAAGCTCATTAACATACTTAGTTATTGCGTATGGAGATAAGGGTTTGCCAATAACGTCTTCTACTTTGGGCAACGAGACAGAATCTCCGTAAGTAGAAGAACTTGCAGCATAAATAAACCGCTTAACGCCAACTTCTTTTGCAGCGAACAGCATATTCAAGAAGCCCGACACATTCACTTCGTTACTTGTTATCGGATCTTTTATAGAACGGGGAACAGAGCCTAAAGCCGCTTCATGAAGAACGTAATCAACGCCTTTTATAGCATTTAAACAATCATCATAATTGCGAATGTCTCCTACTATTAACCGAAAGTTTTTTTTATCAAAGAATGGAAGTATATTTTCCATTTTACCTGTAGAAAAATTATCAAAACAGATAACCTCACAATTGTACTTTAATAACTCTTCGCAAAGGTTAGAACCTATAAAGCCGGCTCCTCCGGTAATAAGAATTCTTGAATTATCGAGTTTTTGATTTTGAATCATATCCATATTCTTTTCCATATCCATATCTGTAACTACTATCTAAATATGAATCATTGAGCACCAGATACATATTTATTAATTTACCTTCACCTTTTTGCATATTCATGAAGTCTACAGCAGCTCTAGGTGTTACATTTTCTCTAACAATATACAATGTAACATCCACATACTCATCAATTAGATATGTATCCGAGACTAATCCTACCGGAGCAGTATCAAATATTACAAAATCAAACTCTTCTCTTGCTTCGAGCATAAATTCTTTTAAGCGTGGTTCCATTAATAACTCATTCGGATTAGGTGGAATAGTTCCGGCTACCATCACTTTCAAGTTATCATTTAGCCCCGAATCATTAACATAGTTTCGCCAAGAATCATCACTAACTAGATAATCACTCAAACCTTTGTTTCTTGATACTTGAACATAATTTCTGAGCTTCGGATTCCTTATGTCCCCACCGACGATTAAAACTTTTTTACCCGATAGAGCAAAGCTCATCGACAAGTTGACGCTTATAAAAGTTTTTCCTTCACCGGAAGCAGTAGAGGTCACTAATATTGTCTGATTTGACTTATGCTTAAGTATAAAATTTAAATTATTTCTTAATGACCGGAACATTTCAGCTATACCGGAACTTTGATTTGACCTGATTACAACCTGATCCTTAACCTCATTTTTCCCTATCTGTCCGATAATAGGTACTTCCGATAATCTTTCAAGTTCACTTCTACTTCTTATCTGAACTTTGAATAGGTTGATTAAATATATAATTACAATCGGACATAAAAAACCAAGTATTAATACCGAAAGAACAATGATATTGGACTTAGGGGCTATTGGATGAATATCTTCGAGTGGTGAAACGATTATACGTGCCTTATTCGCGGTTGAAGCAATAGATAAATTAGTCTCTTCTCGTTTTTGCATTAGGAATAAAAACAAATTCTCTTTAATCCGTTGCTCCCTTACTTTTTCAATGAGTCCTCTTTCCTGTTGAGGGACTGACAATACTCTGGATTTTGTAGATGATGATTGCTTCAATAAATCTTGTTTCGATATATTATATGTCTGCTTGACATTTTTTAGAGAGTTGGATATGCTGCTACGCATATTATTTATATCATCATTTAGTCTTATACGTGTAGGGTTTTCTTCACCCAGCCCTTTTAACTGAACTTCTGAAACAAGTAGTTTATTGTTATAATCATTTATTATTTGAGCCAAACCGAGATCAGCAATTCCAATGTTAGGTATCACTGAAAATTTATTTGCAGGATTTTGCACAAAACGCTCTATTAAAGATATCACATTGAGTTGGGTTTCTACCTCCAATAACTTTTGTTCATTTTCACCTGTTTGTTGTACAAACAGCTGTGCTTCTGTACTCAGATCTGTTATTTGATTCTTTTGTTTAAAATCAACAACATTCTCTTCTGCATCTCCTAGTTCTACAGATATTTCTTTCAATCTATCATTAATAAAGATTGCAGTATTGTATGCTATCTCATTCTTTATGTTTACGTTCATTTCATTATACTGCTTCACAAGTTCTCTAAGAATAGCAGCACCCTTGGCAGTATTATTACCAATCAATCCTATATTAAGAACAGAAGACGTTTTACTTGTTGGCGAAACTGATAATGCGCCATTTAGAGCAGAAACAGTAGAGTATATATCATTAATCTGAACATAGTATTTTTCATGTTCTATTACATTTTTACCTGTCAATTCAATTTTGATAGCGGCATCGTCTAACTTTATTTCGTTCGGAAGAGACTCATATTTTTCATTTATTTTTTTCTCCTCTGAAGCAAATAAATCTTCATATGTCCCGCTAATTTCATATCCCGTTCCATTTTTCTGTATATAGAATTGAATATTTCCTATTCCTTTTTTATCTACAGGTTCTAAAGTGACATGAAAAGGCGTTTGATTGTATAATTCAACCTTTCTAAGTCTCTGCGTAATATAATATACAGTTTGCAAATTCAGTGTATCTACAACAGAACGCATCAAATCGGGAGAAGATAAAATTGCAACTTCGTTTTCTATATTGTTTGTTGTAGAAAGCAAACCGAGAGCCTCTAAATCAAACTCTGCAGCTGCATTTCCTTTACTTGTTCCTTTATCCTCGTTCAGCAATATAGAAAGTGAAGATTTATACTGCTTTTGAGTAACAAGAATGATTGTGACTCCAATAATCAAAAACACAGCTACTGATAGAATAAACCATTTCCAGTAGCGTAAATAATCAAATATGATATCAGTTACAGAAGTTGAAGCACTTGTATCTTTCCAGTTTTTATTGGTTTCCATTTAATTTAGCGGGTTATGATAGCAATTACTGAGATTACGATTGATAATGCGGATAAACTAATCGATTCAAAGGTTCCAAATCGAGAATTATTTCCTTTTGCTTTATTAGTTTCAACATATAACTTGTCATTTTGTTGTAAATAAAAGAGATCTTTATTAAGCACTAAGTTCTTATCTTGCATATCAATTCGATGCATCGCAATCTCTCCATTCTCTTGTATTCTGAGCAACAACACATTATCTCTACGTCCATATATTGTCATATCTCCGGCTGCAGCCAAAGCATCTAAAATTGTCATTTGACCATTGGGTGTAGTATATACTCCGGGGCGGGCAACTTCGCCAAGAACAGATACTCCAAAATTTACGAACCGAACATTTACAACCGGTTTTTCAGCTATATACCGTGGATAAATTAACGATACAATGTAATTTTGAGCCTCCTTAGACGTCATCCCTCCTATACTTAATTCTCCTAATATTGGAAAATTTATTTTCCCATCTTTATCTACTAAATAGTTTTGTAAACTACCGGTTGTATTTGCATATACTACCGTTGTCTGTATTGGAGAGGTTAAATTAGTAGGTACCATTGGTAGGTTGAAATCTGTTGCAGCACCTGGTATATTAGAATTGACAGTAATGGTAATTATATCATTAGGCATAATTTTCGCTTCATGAATAGCAGCCACGCTTGATAGAATTTCAGGGGAAACTGTTTCTGCGTTCTTTAAATAAGGCAACTGTTTATAACCCGAACATGAAGCTAAAAAAACGACTAAGAAAAAAACTATTAATGAGTGAAGAATTCTGAGCAAACTCCTTTTTGATTTCATTGTGTTAAAATAAATAATGTTTTATAAAAGAGATTTCCTGCCAAAGATAATTTATTTTTTATCTTTTTTGACTAAAGAAAAAATAATAACTTTTTTAAGAAATAGAATCAACATTAAATAAACAAAAAGGAAAAAGCCTAAAAAAAATAAGAAATAAGACTAAAAAAAATCTTGAAAGTGTTATGGTATCTAGGATTTAAGAATTTGGGTATTAATCCAAAAAATGCTGTAAAAATTCACAAAAAAGAAAACAAATCGTTTAAAAGCCTTATCAAATTAACCTTTATTCACACAACTTTAACAATATCAATATCCACGATCATGATAAAGGATTTAAGACTCAAACCATGAGAAAAACAACTTTTATTCACTTTAATCACTCACTATTAAAACTTTAGTCTAACATACCTCTAATAATGGTTTCCATTTTTCCTATAGCATTATCCCAACTAAAACGAAGCACATATTCATGTCCTCTTTTAGCCAAGTCTATACGATATTCATTATCCTTAATCAAATAGCAAATTTTATCAGCCATATTTTTCGCATCACCAGGTTCTACCAACAATGCCGTTTCTCCTTCAACCGCATATTCTTTATGCCCTTCTATATTGGTGCATATAAGAGCACATCCACAAAACATAGACTCTACAGATACCAGGCCAAACCCCTCAGTAAAGCTATTGGATATAAATATAGAGTTACGATTATAGATTGCACACAAATCATCCGGATCTCTATGATAATGAATCCAGTCGGGCAAATCTTCAGGTGAGGGATAAATGCCGAATAAATCAACTTTAAGCTCGGGAATCTGCTCTTTTACAAGATGTAGTGCTTCTAACCCATATTTAGAACCTTTTATTTCTTGAACAGAATACATCATAGCAACGGTTGCAATCTCTCTATTCTCTATTCTTTCCTTAATGTAATATACATTGTTGTCAACTCCATTTTCAATCAATTCTACTCTATTATTGGTATGCTTTGCTACTATTTTTTTTAAATAAGAAGCAACAACGATATTAATCGTATCTTTCAAGTTATAAGAAGAATAGAGTAAATCTTCATGTCCTTCCCAATTTTCATAGCCTTGTATAAGGTTGATTTTTTTACCTTTTTCTGGAGATAGTGTTCCCATATCCAATACAGTAGACCACCAAGTAGCAATAACAATATCAGCATCAACCACATATTTGTCCTTTACTTCTTTTACATAAGACATCGTAATATCCGGATCAAACTCGAACCATTTATTTCTATCAAATCGTTCAATTTTAGATAAAATACAGCGTACGAAGTATGGAAAACGGTACTTCATATACTTTGTTTTGATAGGAAATGTTAGATGAACTTGATACCCCATGTAAGCCAATCGATTTGCATATTCGTACATAACCCGAAATCCACCTGCCGGACGACGAGGCTTGAATGGTAGTATAAAATTAATTTTTATATTGTTCTTCATTTCTTCATCTTTTCTTCACAAATATAATGAGTTTCGCAATTCTTTTATCATTATTAAAACTCTTATTTAGAAACTCTAAAAACAATACAGCGAACATAAAATTAAAATAAAAATAATTTTATTAAATACATATTTAATATTATTAAATAAAATATTATGTTTGTAAAAAAATACAGTAAATATGTTACCATGTAATTGTCCAAGTTGTAAAACACAATTAAAAGTCAAAAGCCTTGTTTGTGAAAACTGTGCTACAGAGGTACACGGTCTCTATGCACTCCCGATATTAGCCCGTCTGTCTGTAGAAGATCAAGACTTTATTCTAAAATTTGTAAAAAATAGTGGAAGTTTAAAAGAGATGGCTAAAGATTTAAAATTGAGTTACCCTACCGTGAGAAATTTATTAGACGATATAATTGATAAACTGAAAGAATATGAAAAGTAAATTTTCTGTGGCAAGCTGGTTATTCAAACCATTTCAATACATTGCCGGTACAAAAGTTCTTATACTAGGGCTAATTGTAATGTTATTACTATCGGTTTTGGGGTATCTGGGAAATACTCATTTCAATGGAGTGATCGGGATGCAATATGCGCCACCAAATCAACCTCAATACTATGCAGTCCACATAGTTTATCAGATCATCACCCTCATTTCTATGACAGTGATTTTCTATATTGCGGCCCGCATTGTATCCAAATCTTCTGTCCGTATTATTGATATTGCAGGCACAATGTCTTTATCACAAGCACCCCATATCTTGTTTGGGCTAGTAGGCTTAATACCCGCTGTTCATTTAGATTTTGGAAACATAAATGCAGTAAATACAAATGAAATATTTTCTATACTGAAAGATAATATTGGAATATTAGTAATAGCCTCTCTACTGTCTGTTGTAATATTAGCTTGGTCCATTGTTCTTAAATACAATGCCTATTCCGTTTCGGGTAATATAAAAGGAGTTATTGGAGGAATCTCTTTTACAGCAGCTCTTATCATATCCGAAATATTAGTTAAAGTACTTATTTTTATCACCATACCTTATTTACACTAAAAACAGACCACTATGAATCGTAAAAAACTATCATTTATTTTATTATTACTCTTATCCCTAAATATATCAGCACAATTAATCGTAAGTGAAGAGCCTATTGTATTAAAAACGGAAACAGGCGATATATTTGGCTCATTAAAAGTTCCGAATAGTAAAACTCCTGTACCAATAGCAATTATTATAGCAGGTTCGGGACCAACAGACCGCAATGGAAATAGTCAACTTACTCAAAACGATGCATATAAAATGTTGTCTGATGAATTATTCTACAGTGGAATAGCTACGCTCTGCTTCGACAAAAGAGGTATAGCAGCGAGCAAGTCTGCAATGAAAGATGAATCGGATATCCGATTTGAGAATTATATTGAAGATGTAAAAAGGTGGATAGATTTATTGTCGAACGACAAGCGGTTTTCTGACATAATAATTATAGGGCATAGCGAAGGTTCGTTGATTGGGATGATTGCCGCAGAAAATAACCCAAAAGTTACAAAATACATTTCTATAGCAGGGATGGGTGTACCTTTTGATGTGATACTCAAAGAACAATTAGAAAAGCAATTGGCGGGACAGCCCCAAGCTACAAAAGATCTGATATTTTCTTATTTAGATAAATTGAAACAAGGTGAAACCATCTCAAATGTACCTCCAACGCTCAATGCACTATTTCGCCCAAGCGTACAACCATATATGATATCAGTAATGAAATACAATCCTCAGAAAGAGATAGCAAAACTTACGATTCCAACTTTAATTATACAAGGAAAAACAGACATACAAGTACCTACAGAACAGGCAAACCTACTATCTGTAGCAAATCCTAAAGCAAAAAAGGTTGTTATAGAGAATATGAACCATGTATTGAAAGACTGCAAAAGTAGCGACATGGCAGAACAAACGCCAACATACAGCAACAAAAGTATTCCGCTAAACAAAGAAATAGGAAAAGTTATAATAAACTTTATAAAAAATTAGAAAGCGAAAGAGAGGAATTATTTTCCTCTCTTTAGTTTTTGTATAATAATATCTGCAGCTCTTTGCGACGCACCAGACTCACCCAATATTCTTATAACTTCATCATAGTCGGCTAACATCGTTTCACGATAGGTTTTGTCATTCAAAAGCTTATTAACTTCCTCCCTAATTGTATCTACAGAGAATAATTTGGCAAAAAGCTCTTGTACCACTACCCTATCGGCTATCAGATTTACTAACGAAATATATTTTGTATGAAGTATATTCTTGAATGCCCAATAAACCACATGAGGAATAGGCGTTTTGTAACAGACAACTTGCGGAACTTTGAATAAAGCAGTTTCTAATGTAGCCGTGCCGGATGTCACCAATGCCACATCAGCATACTGCAAAAGTCTGTAAGTTTGACCAAATACAATTTTACAAGAATTACGACCTATATATTCTTTGTAATAATCAGGATCTATACCGGGTGCTCCGGCTATCACAGCTTGATAATCTTTAAAGCCTTCAATTGCCTCGAGCATAGCGGGCAGATTATCTTTTATCTCTTGTTGGCGGCTACCGGCAAGTAAAGCTATAATAGGTTTATTATCTAAGTTGTTTTCCGCTATAAACTTACCTTTAATGTCATCCTTATTCTCTTCTCTAAAATTGGCTACAGCATCTACCACAGGATTCCCCACATAATTGATACGATAATTATGCTTCTTATAGAAATTGACTTCAAAAGGAAGGATAGAAAGCATTTCGTCAACATATTTTTTAAACGATTTCACCCTATATTCTTTCCAAGCCCATACTTTTGGGGAGATATAATAATATACAGGAATGTTGGTATGCGTTTTAATATATTTGGCAACTTTCAGATTAAATCCGGGATAATCGATCAATATCAACACATCGGGATTAAACGCCATAATCTCCTTTTGACACATCTTCATATTACGAAGAATAGTCCTCAGATTGAGAAGTACAGGAATAAATCCCATAAAAGCCATTTCGCGATAATGTTTTACGAGTCGTCCTCCCTGAGCCAACATGAGATCGCCCCCCAGAAAACAAAATTCAGCTTCTGCATCCTGCGCTTTGAGTGCTGCCATCAAGTTAGACCCATGTAAATCTCCCGAAGCTTCTCCTGCCACCAAAAAATATTTCATTGTGTTGTGATTTTATCGATAGAGTATTAAAGAATGGCTTCCCAAGACTTTATTGAGGCAATAAGATCATAATTTGTCATATCCACCTTCACCGGCACAACTGAAACATACCTGTTAGCCAAAGCCCATTCATCCGTCATTTCATCACTAGGCTCATCATTTTCAAAGTTTCCTGTCAACCAATATATATCTTTATCAGCGCCATCTTTCGACTGCATAAATTCATTCACCCACTGTCCGGATGTCTGACGACAAACACGGATTCCTTTTATATCGTCTCCTTTCGGAATATTTACATTCAAACATGTTCCACTAGGCAGCCCATCTTCCAATACTTGCTTGGTAATAGAGTGAATATATTTTTTTGAGTAAGTAAAATCAGCATTGTGACTATGATCAAGCAACGAAAAACCAATAGATGGTATTTTAAATACCGCTCCTTCTATTGCTGCTCCCATTGTTCCCGAATAAAGGACAGCTACCGCTGCATTCGAACCATGATTTACACCCGAAAGAACAATATCAGGTCTGCGTTCAGCCAATTCACTTATGCCTAACTTTACACAGTCCACAGGAGTACCTGTTGTCGCATAGACTTTGACATTCTGGCTTTGACTTATCAAATATACCCGTAATGGCTGTAATGATGTTATTGCACTCGACATTCCCGAACGAGGTCCATCGGGTGCTACAACTATAATATCTCCTAAATCTTTTACGCTATCTATCAATGCTTCTATACCTTTAGCCTGATAACCATCGTCATTCGTAATCAGTATCAGAGGCTTCCTATTCTCCATCTATCTTTATTTATCATTAAAAAACAAAACTAAGAACTAAAAATTAAATTTCAGTTAAGAAACAAAGATACATCAATATTTTTAGAGCGTATTTATTTCCTTTGTAAAAAGAAATCGACGAAAGGAACGACTCCGAGTAGTCACATTTATCAACAAATAATTGTTTGTAATCTTATATTGCAGATTTATCTTATATAAGACATTATAGTGATCTGAAAGAAGTAAAAGTGACATTAAAAAAAGAGCACAACGACTGTTACTTTTGTTACTTTTTAACAACATTAAATATCTAAACATATGATCTACAACAACATACAAAACCACAAAAAAGTAACACCCATGCACGGTAAAAAGCGTGACTTAAATGAATTATAGCCATTAAAAAACAAACTCTTTTTTGTGTTATCTAGAAAAGGTTTGAAATGGCTTTAAATTATTATCCAGCGTCTTTGCGATGCAAACATATTTTGTAACTTTGGTATACTTTTTCAATTTATTAATCATTCAAAATATTCCCAACATGAGAAAAACAAGTACGGTCTTATTGCTTCTGCTGATTTTTTCGACCGCGATATATGCCCAACAGCAGTACCGCAAGCATGTCAGACCTACCAAAAATGTGATTGTGATGATACCTGACGGAACATCTATCGGTGTAGTTTCTGCCGCACGTTGGTATCAGATTTACAACAAGCTTGGAAGCAACAATTTAGCTATCGACCCTTATCTATGCGGTACTGTAAAAACATTTTCATCAAATGCTCCCATTGGAGACTCGGCTCCTACAACCTCTTGTTATATGACCGGTATGCCTCAACAGACGGGTAATGTATCGATCTATCCTGTTGCCGATCCTCAAAATGACTTAGTACCTGTAGATCCGGCAAAAGCTTACCAACCATTAGCTACAATACTGGAAGCTGCTAAACATCAACAAAACAAAGCTACGGGATTGGTTGTTACGGTGGAATTCCCACATGCAACACCCGCAGACTGCTCTGCACACTATTATGCCAGAGGCAAATATGAATATATCGCATCACAAATGGCATATCAAAACTTAGATGTCATGTTTGGTGGTGGTAATTCTATACTTACTGACGACATTAAACAACATTTCAAGAACACGGGAACCAGACTTATTCAGGATGATTTAAAAGCTTTCCGGAACTTTAATGGAAAAGATAAAGTTTGGGCATTATTCGGAGAAAGAGAGCTACCTTACGACATCGACAGAGACTCTACTCTAGTTCCGTCACTGAATGAAATGACTAAAAAAGCGCTAGACAGGCTTTCTCAGAACGAAAACGGCTTTTTCCTCATGGTAGAAGGCAGTAAAGTAGACTGGTCTGCTCACGGAAACGATGCTGTAGGCTGTATTACAGAATATTTAGCATTCGACAAAGCAGTTGCTACTGTTATGGATTTTGCCCGCAAGAATGGAGAAACAACTGTAATAGTTCTTCCCGATCATGGAAATAGCGGATTCACAATTGGTCGTAGAGACCTGAAAAGCTATGACAAAGCAACCATCGATCAACTATTCAAAAATGTATCGCAATACAAAAAAACAGGAGAAGGTTTGGAGCGTATCTTATTAAAATCGAAACCGGAAGACTTCAAAAGCATATTTAAAGAATATACGAATATAGACCTGAACGACGATGAATTAAACTTACTTCTCAGCTCTAAGAACTACCAAGAAGCTGACTATATGAAAGTAAGCAACAGCGTGAATATGGGTTCGAGTATTATCAATATAATGAATCAACATACATATTTCGGTTTCACAACGGGAGGACATACCGGGGAAGAAGTATTTCTCGCAGCTTATCATCCTGATGGTGATCTGCCTATAGGTATGAATACGAATGTAGAAATAAACCAATATCTATCTGACGCTATAGGGCTCAAAACATCTTTGAAAGATATGACAGAAGAAGTGTTTGCTAAACACACAGAAGTCTTCAAAGGATTAGAGTATAGCATAGATAAGTCTACTGATTTCCCTGTATTAAAAGTGAAGAAGGGAAATATGACGTTGACTATACCTGCGTTCAAGTCGGTAGTTTATCTAAACAATCAGCCAATCTCGTTAAGTACAGTGACTGTATACATAGACAAGAACGACACATTCTATGTTCCTAAAAGCCTAATTAATAAGCTATAAGACGATAGCTATTCCCATATACAAAACAGCGACAAATCTAAGAAGGTTTGTCGCTGTTTTATTTATGTAATCTAATTGTTCTCAATTATTTATATCCATGATAATTGATGGAATAATAATAATCTAATGTACCTTGTTCCAACTGAGTAACGATAGCTTCTATTTCGGCATCTCTACCTTCAGGATCATATTCTGTTTTCAGGCTATTGCCAAACAATCCGGCAAAAGCATTATATACACCGGCTTTGAAGCTACCAACCAAAGCTTTTACAATATTATATGACGAGGTATTACATTGACGATCGATAAGCTTCACTAACACCTTACCCTGATTCTTAGTCATTTTCTTCATCTTGGGTTTGTATTCCTCCATCATATATTTCTGCACATCGTTCATATACTTATCTCTTGCTTTATCATTGGGCAAGGATTGCATATATTCATAAGTTTCAACAATAGCAGCTGTAATCATCTTTGCATAAGGGTACGCTATGCGGACATCCCTTACAAGTTTTGAGTATTCCTGTCTTTGCTTGTTATTTTTAAATTTTATTGGAGCATATATATAAACCGGCTTGAGGTTCATAATAGCAATCGTATCCCCATGATAGATAACTGCCATATCTATATACGTATCTTGCTTTTCCTGTGACTTGAGAGCCACAGAAACCAATAATAGCAAGACAAAAGAAAATACAATCTTTCTCATTGGGTTACGCAGTATAAATACAGTCCAAATATACAAGAAAAAAGAAAATTCAGATAAGAAATATCAAACTTAATTGCAGTTGAAGAGCTTAACGTCCAAACTTCAAATTTGAGAATAACTTTATTCCTCTCAGATAATAAGCAGCAAGAATACTTCTCGGGTAGATAGTTGCAGGGTATTCAACAATCATTTTTTCAAGGTTTTCGTTTCTTGCAGACCGATACATCTTCCTGTTATTATAAAAGTCTTTATGGGCTCTAACAACTTCTTTTGCGTTAGCATACTTTCCTGTGACAGCAAATTGGAACGCCGCGATATAATCCAATATCAGCCGTATAGTCATCACTTTCTTTAAGTTATCCTGAGGCAGATTTTTATAAAGCATTATAAGGTTATTCCTGAAATTGAGAAATGTTTTTCTGGGATTTTCCTTTTTCAACGTAGCGGCTCCCACATGATACACAACGGAAGAAGGTAAGCAAACAATACGCCTGCCTCTTGAGTTCAACCTCCAACAGAGATCAATTTCTTCCATGTGTGCAAAAAAGGATGAGTCGAACCCTCCTACCTCAAAGAAGTCTGCAGAACGTATAATAAGACAAGCTCCCGTAGCCCATAAGATATCTATCGGCGTATCATACTGACGATGATCCTCTTCTATTTTCTGAAAAATACGCCCCCTGCAAAATGGATAACCATACTTGTCTAAGAATCCACCCACAGCTCCTGCATATTCAAAACTAGCTTTGTTTCGTTGAGCCAATATCTTAGGCTGAACGGCAGCAACATCTGTATTTTCATCCAGATAGGATATAGTCGTCTTTAACCAGTTTTCGGTTACTTCAACATCAGAATTGAGAATAACAAAATATTCGGCAGCGACTTCTTTCAATGCAACATTATATCCTCCTGCAAAACCATAGTTTTCAGGCAGTCTTATCAATGATATTTGAGGATATGATGTCTCTAAGAAAGATAAAGAATCATCTGTGGAACCATTATCAGCCACAACAATTTCAACATCAGGAAAAGATGAATACCGTACAACCGTAGGAAGAAACTCTTCTAGTAATTTTTTCCCGTTCCAGTTAAGAATAACAATAGCTATTTTTTTCATTTATGTTGTGCTAATTCAACTTCCTTCCGAGTCATTTTCCATCGCTTGTGAGTCCATAGCCAATAAGCAGGATTACGCAGAATGGTTTTTTCCATCTCTCGTATATAAGTTTCTGTTATATAGAATTCGGGGGCATCCTGGGGCTTATCCGAAATCAATTTTACCGTTCCTTTATAATGTCCTCTTTTCACCTTTTCCATATCAAGGTAAACGACAGCAAATCCGGTTTGTTTTGCAATACGCTCAACTCCTGTAAAAACAGCAGATTCTTGATTCATAAAAGTTGACCAATAATGTATGTTATGAAAAGACGGCGTCTGATCAGCCATGAAGCCTATTAAGATTTGCTGTTTTGCCTTTCTTAGCTTTACAATAACACGCAAGGTTTCATTCTTAGCTATCCCGAACGAACCAAACCGGCTACGTATCTTGAGAAACAAATCATCGGCAGCTTTATTTTTCAAAGGTCTATAGATCTGTCCTAAAAGCTTATTTTGATCCTCTTTATTGCGAAACGACATCGTGATTGACGGAACCCATTCCCAATTACCATAATGCCCTAAGAACATTAAGGCAGAATTTCCATCCTTCATCAAATCTTTTACGATATCCATATTCTCAAAAACCATTCGCTTTTGCATCTCTTCATCGGAGATATGTAATAGTTTTAGTGTTTCTACAAAGTAATCGCAAAAATGATGGTAAAATTCTTTCTCGATAACGTGCAACTCTTTATCCGTTTTCTCGGGAAAGCTATTTTTAAGATTGATGCGTACGACTTTCAATCTATAACGAATAACCTTATATACTAGAAAATAGAGGAAATCAGATAAAATATATAATGCTCTGAATGGTAACAGCGCATGCAAATACATCCAGATATACAATATATAATATAATATCTTATTCATCGTCAGATCTCAGTAAGAGCTGTTTTTATGGAATTAAAATCGCCCAAAGTTATCATTTTTATTTCATTCGCTTTATGTGCATGATACTGAGTTTCTACTTTTATATAATTCTCAGTAAAACCGTACATAACGCTATCATGTTGAGTATGCTCAAATAACACTTTTCGCTTTGTACCTTGCTGCGACTGATAGAATGCCTGTAATTTTTCGTCTGATAGGTCAAGTAGAGCCTTACAACGTGCATGCTTAGTTTTAGGATCTACTTCGTGATCTATTTTCAAAGCCTGCGTATTCGGACGTTCAGAATATGTAAAAACATGCAATTGTGAAAAATCAAGACTTTCTAAGAAAGCTTTTGCTTCTTCAAAATATTCATCGGTCTCTCCTCTTGTACCAACAATAACATCAACTCCGATAAATGCATCAGGCATTACGGATTTAATCTTTTCTACTTTATGTCTGAATAATGCAGTATCGTAGCGGCGACGCATCAATTTAAGCACAGCATCCGAACCCGACTGTAAAGGGATATGAAAATGAGGCGCAAAACGTTTTGATTGAGCTACAAATTGTATAATCTCATCGGTAAGCAAATTCGGCTCTATTGATGAAATCCGATAACGCTCAATACCCTCGACTTCATCTAAAGCCTTAACCAAGTCAAAAAAAGTTTCGCCCGTGGTTCTACCAAAGTCTCCGATATTTACACCTGTTAGAACAATCTCCTTCCCTCCTTTTTCAGCAACCTCTTTTGCCTGCTGTACCATACTTTCTATCGAACCATTACGACTACGTCCTCTGGCAAAAGGAATAGTACAAAAAGAACAAAAGTAATCACACCCATCCTGCACTTTCAGAAAATAGCGGGTACGATCATCCTGCGAACACGATGGAACAAATGACTTTATCTTATTCGTTTTAGAAGTATGTACGACCCCTTTATCTTTTTTCTTTAGTTCGTCAAGATAAGCTACTACATCAAGCTTCTGCTCCGATCCCAGTACAATATCCACACCTTTTATACCCGCAATATCTTCGGGTTTAAGCTGAGCGTAGCATCCTGTTACTATAACATAAGCACCGGGGTTTTCTTTAATCATTTTACGTACAGCCTGACGGCACTTCTTATCTGCAAATTCGGTTACGGAGCAAGTATTTATAACACATATATCTGCAACTTCCCCATCTCTGGATCTACGAACACCAACTTGGGACAATTGTCGTCCGATAGCTGATGTCTCTGCAAAGTTTAATTTACAGCCCAATGTGAGATAGGCTGCTTTTTTATTCTCAAAAATTGAATTATCTATCATTGTATATTACAGAACCTAATTTAATAATATTGAAATAAATAACTTTGTTCTACAAGCAATTTATTAATTATTGTCATACAAAAAGAGTACAAAATTACACAATTACGTGAAACTTTACATATAAAATAGTTGTAGATTATGATGATAGTCTCTATTTTTGCACAAAATTTATAAAAATGAGCAACAAATCATGATTGACAAGAATCTAATAACCTTATATGAAGACAGTTTTAGAAACAATTGGGACTTGAAGGGCTTGTCTGACTATTCCGAAAAAAAAACATTGTTTTATAAAGATCTGGCTCGTGAAATAGCTAGAATACATATATTACTGGATGATGCTCAAATAGCAAAAGGAGATAAAGTTGCTCTTATTGGCAAAAATAATATTCCTTGGTGTGTTACTTATCTTGCCGTTATCACTTATGGTGCTACCATTGTACCTATCCTACAGGATTTCCATGCAGACAATATACAGCATATAATCAATCACTCTGAATCAAAATTATTATTCACAGCCAATAATATATGGGACTCTCTGGATGAAGATCATATACCGGGAGTAAGAGGAGTATTCTCTATTAATAACTTCAAGCTTACTTGCTTGCACGAAGGAAAAGGAGAAAAACTTTCCCTGGCGGTAGAAGAGTTAGACAAAAAAATGAAGGAGAAGTACCCCAATGGTTACTCTCCTAATGATATTAATTACGCTAAAGTAGATAACTCAGAAGTAGTACTCATTAATTATACTTCGGGAACAACAGGCTTTAGCAAAGGGGTTATGCTTACAGCCAATAACCTTGCAGGAAATATAACTCATGCCCAATATCTGAAATTACTATTCAGAGGACAAGATATCGTTTCTTTTCTTCCATTGGCGCATGCTTACGGCTGTGCGTTTGAATTTTTGTACTCCTTGACCGAAGGCTCGCATACGACACTACTAGGAAGAGCTCCTTCGCCCAAAATATTGACAGAGGCTTTTGCCGAAATAAAACCACACCTTATTATAACAGTACCTCTTGTTATTGAAAAAATATACAAAAAAGCAATTTTACCTAAGATAGAGAAGCCTGCAATAAAAATGGCCTTGAAAATTCCGATTGTAAAGGATCAGATTTATGCAAAAATAAGAAAAGGCTTAATAGATGCTTTAGGTGGTAATTTTCATGAGGTGATTATTGGTGGTGCAGCTCTAAATGGAGAAGTGGAAGCCTTTCTTCACAAAATCAAATTTCCGTTTACGGTTGGTTATGGCATGACAGAATGTGCTCCTTTAATTTCATACGAACATCATTACGATTTTATACCCACCTCTTGCGGTAGGATATTAGACAATATTATGGAAGTCCGCATAGACTCGCAAGACCCATATAATATTGTAGGAGAAATACAAGTAAGGGGAGAAAATGTAATGAAAGGTTATTACAAAAATGAAGAAGCTACCAAAGCAGCCTTTACTGAAGATGGCTGGTTGAAAACAGGAGATTTGGGAACTATAGATAGAAATAACACCATTTTCATAAGAGGACGCAGCAAAACGATGTTGCTAGGCCCTAATGGACAGAATATATTCCCGGAAGAAATAGAATCTAAGCTTAACAATATGCCGTTCGTATTGGAAAGCCTCGTCGTAGAGCGAAATGGTAAATTGGTTGCATTAGCTCATCCTGATTATGAAACTATGGATGCCGCCCATGTAGATCACGAAATGTTGCCGGCAATAATGGAACAAAACAGGCAAAACCTGAATAAGATGCTTGCAGCATACGAAAATATATCGGCAGTACAAATTTACCCGAGTGAATTTGAAAAAACTCCTAAAAAAAGCATAAAAAGATATCTATATGATAATTAGATAATTACAATCAATGCAACAGTAAAAAAGTACCCCCCTCAGAAAAAAATAAAAAAAACACTAAAAAAAATATAATTGTGCTGTACAACATGTAAAGAAATATGTATATATTTGCATCGTGTTATCAGAAATTATAACTCAAATACATTTACCGTTTAAGTTTTAATAGAAAAGAAAATGAAAAAATTAGTTTTATTTGCTGTTGCTGCTATCGCAATCTCTTTCGCATCATGTAATAACAAAGCTGCTGAAGAAGCTGCTGCTAAGGCTAAAGCTGACTCTTTAGCTGCTGTTGAAGCTCAAGTAGCTGCTGAAGCTGCTGCTAAAGCTCAAGCTGACTCAATCGCTGCTGCTGCTCAAGCTGCTGCTGACTCTGTAGCTACTGCTGTAAAAAAATAATCCAGCGACAGTTAAGATTTATGAAACCTGTATGAGGTAATACACTCATACGGGTTTTTTTATTATAGTTATTTTTTATTTAAAAATCTTTAACATTAAAAATAACTATCTTTGCACACTCAAAATCACACAAACAAATATAGAAACAATATAATATCTAAATGGAAACTGAAAAAGAACATTGGGATATAGAGATCAAACCGCGCGGAAGCAATTTTTCCCTTAATATAAAAGAAGTCTGGCAATATCGTGACTTATTACAAATGTACGTTCGCCGCGATGTTGTAACTATATACAAACAAACTGTACTCGGCCCTCTATGGTTCATCATTCAACCACTATTTACTACAATAATGTATATGTTTGTATTTGGAAATATAGCCCAAATACCAACGGATGGACTACCTCAGCCATTGTTCTACCTATCTGGAATATTATGTTGGGGATACTTTTCTGACTGTATGGGAAAAGCCTCAGGAACCTTCCTCGGTAACGCCGGAGTATTCAGCAAAGTATACTTTCCTCGATTAGTAGTTCCTATATCAAGTGTTATTTCCAATTTAGTACGATTAATAATCCAACTAGGGCTATTCCTTGCAGTATACTTTTATTTTGTATATAATGGTACAGCCATTAAGCCTAATATATATATTCTCTCTTTTCCGTTATTGGTTTTAATGTTAGCCGGATTAGGACTGGGATTTGGAATCATAATATCTTCTGTTACAACAAAGTATAGAGACATGGCTATCCTATTTGGTTTTGTAACCGGATTGTGGATGTATGCAACACCAATAATATATCCACTCTCAGTAATGAAAGAAAAATATGAAGAATATATGTGGCTTATACAGCTGAATCCATTAACATCTATCGTAGAAACATTAAGATATGGATTTATGGGAGCAGGTACAGTTGATTGGTTTTGGCTCAGCTATAGTTTTGTTGTTACAATAATAGTCATCATTCTCGGTTCATGGGTATTTAACAAAGTAGAACGCAGCTTTATTGATGTAGTGTGATGGAAGCTACAGAAATGAGAGAAAAATATTATGCTCTAAATAAATCCTTCAAGAGAAAATTCGTTTTTCATCTGGGATATGATGCAGGATTCTTCTCAGAGTATAACAATATGATATTAGCAATGTTATACTGCCTAACACACAAGATCCAATTTATACTATATTCTGAAGATGCTAATTTCGGGTATCAATACGGGTGGACTGACTATTTTCTACCGTTTTGTGACGAGGTTAAAGATAATTTTCACAAAAAATATAACTTTAGAAACTACGATTTCATCCAAGAAAGATTAGGAAGAAAAGACAAACTGAAAATTAAAGCATATAAGGTATTTAATGGAATAAATTTTCTAACTCAAGATTTATGGCTCCTGATAAGGGACAGAAAAAACGAAAAAAACATATATAATATTCCAGAGATTGGAATTATAAACTGTTCATTAAAGGATGCATGCCAAAAATTAATATCCCTAACATGGCAATACAATGAAATAACTGCTCCAGAGATAAAAAATAAAATAAGATTACTAAATTTACCAGAAGATTATATCGGTTTTCATATACGGCGCGGAGATAAGCATATTGAACAAGATTTAGTCGAAACATCAAGTTATCTGAATAGAGCAGAAAATATAAGTAATATAAAGAATACTTTTATATTAACTGATGATTTTAGAGTAATATCTGAAATAAGGAATAAATATAAAGAGTGGACGATATTCACATTCTGTAAAGAGTCTGAGCAAGGGTACGACCATGCTAAATTCAAAAAAGAAAATAAATCTATAATAAAAGAAGCGCATTTAAATCTATTTGCATCATTAGATGTGCTAAACAACAGTACATTTTTCGTAGGTACTTTTGGTTCAAATCCGGGTATGTATCTAGGAATGAGGATGGACTCTGCTAAATGTATAAGTATCGACATAGATTGGCAAATATGGTAGACAATGTTAATACATACAAAAAGCTTCCTTTCAGCGCCATTGTTACAGGGTACAATGAAGGATATATTTTGGAGGATTGTCTGAAGTCAATTTCTTTTTGCGAGAATATAAAATATGTAGATCAAGGCTCTAATGATAATTCGATAGAAATAGCCAAGCAATATAGTAATGAAATCATAGAGCACGAGAGGGTACCGCTAGGCGAAGCTATTGTTGCAGAATATTACAAATCGGAAAAATATGATTGGATACTTATAATAGATCCCGATGAACGAATTAGCTTTGAGCTATATAAAGATATAATAGCACTTTTTGAAAAAGGAATCCCTGATAATATTGGAGCAATACTCGTTCCTTGTATATATTATTACAAAAAGCATCCATTGAAAGGAACACGCTGGGGCGGTATTCACTCCCGTATGCTATTGTTTCACAAAGACAGATGTAAAATGACAGGCGTAGTACATGCGGGCAGAACCGTACTTCCTCCTTATAAACCGTTTTGGATTGCATACAAAGGGAAAAATATAGATCATCATTATTGGATGATCAATTTTTCTCAATTGCGGGAAAAACATTTAAGATACTTGAAAATGGAAGCTGAATCAAGGAATTTCATGGGATTTATTGCTTCAAAAAAAGGCATTATAAAACGTCCATTCAAAGCTTTTCACTCCTGTTTTCTCAAGATGAAAGGGTATCAAGATGGATTGTATGGACTCTTATTATCTTTTTTCTGGGCATGGTACGATACATGTGCCGAGATAAGATTATATAAATATCAAAAACAACAGAAATAAACAAATCTGAATATGTCAGACATCGCAATAAAATTTGAAAATATATCTAAGCAATATCGTTTAGGATTAGTGGGCACAGGAACTATAGCACACGACCTAAACCGCTGGTGGCATGTTGTAAGAGGCAAGGATGACCCCTATCTGAAAATAGGAGAAGTCAATGATCGTTCATCAAAGGCTAGCAGCAAATATATCTGGGCACTTAAAGATATAACTTTTGATGTAAAACAAGGAGAAGTGTTAGGCATAATCGGTAAAAACGGTGCAGGAAAATCAACCTTGCTTAAGATATTATCGAGAGTAACATCTCCTTCTACCGGAACAATTAGAGCCAAAGGTCGAATAGCATCTCTATTGGAGGTAGGGACAGGATTTCACCCCGAAATGACCGGTCGTGAAAATATCTTCATGAATGGCTCAATCATGGGAATGACTAAAGCTGAAATAAAGAGAAAACTAGATGAGATTGTAGATTTTGCAGGCGTAGAGAAATATATAGATACCCCTGTTAAACGTTACTCTTCGGGTATGACAGTTCGTCTTGGCTTTGCGATTGCAGCACATTTGGAACCCGAAATACTCGTTGTGGATGAAGTATTGGCTGTAGGAGATGCCGAATTTCAGAAAAAAGCGATTGGCAAGATGCAAGATGTGTCGAAAGGAGATGGTCGTACAGTATTGTTTGTAAGTCATAATATGCAATCCGTTTCAACATTAACACAGAACAGTGTTTTATTAGAAAATGGACAGGTTTGTACTTATGACAGAACAGATGTTGTTATTCAGAAATATTTATCTATGAGTGGAACTCAAGAGAATATATATCAACGCAAGATAAATAATAACAAACCCAATGTGATTAGAGTTGAATGTAAAACATCTCACAATAATAATATTCAACAATTTGGGAAACCGATGGATATTATTATCGATGTTCATACTCCCTACAGAATACCGTCAGCAGCTGTCTCTTACCAAGTACTTAATAGCGAAGGGGTACCGATAACCCATATATTGAACTTATATGAAGAAAACCCTTTTTGTGATGAAGAAGGAATATATAGGTTAAAATCTTCTATTCCATTCGTACATCTATACCCGGGGACATATAGTTTGATCGTTCATTTTTCAGATAGGATATCTCGAGAAAAATATGAAACCATAGAAAATATTACTCCTTTTGAGGTTAAAGTTTTTGGAGAAATTCGTGATTATTATTGGGGACCAAGAAATGCGACTTATGTAGAGGACTCAATATGGAATGTAAAAAAAATAGATGATGGCAAATAAGAAACCATACGATAATTTTATTAATATTCCTTTTACCTCAGATAATTTGGATAGATATTTAATGCGTAGCTTTATTTTTAATGTAGTTAAAAATACTTTACCATCATTAAAGGGGACCTTATTGGATGTAGGATGTGGTAAAATGCCATATAAGAAGTATATATTAGAAAATAGTGAAGTGAATACATATATAGGTCTTGATATAGAGACTGCTATGGAATACGACACGATAATAAAACCTGACTATACATGGGATGGCAAAGAAATGCCATTTAAGGACGAGAGTTATGATACACTTTTAGCTACAGAAGTGTTAGAACACTGCCCTATGCCCGAGCTAGTATTGAAAGAAATGTACAGGGTATTGAAAAAAGATGGATATATTCTGCTGACTGTTCCCTTCTTATGGCCACTACATGAAACACCACATGATGAATATAGATACACTCCGTTTGCTTTACGTCGGCTCTTAGAAGATGTCGGATTCAGAAATATTGAAGTTAAATCTAGTGGAGGATGGCATGCAAGTATGGCACAAATGTTAGGATTATGGGTCAAAAGAAGTGGTATTTCTAGTCAAAAACAAAAAATCCTGTCCAAGATTCTAAAACCAATCATAAAATTTTTAATAAAAAAAGATACTGTACCTACGAACTTCTACGAAGGACTGATGATCCCTAATTTATTTGCCACAGCTACAAAATAGACTTTTATGAAAAATATAGCTCTAATTTCTCCTAACTTGAATGCATATTCAGAAACATTCATTCAAAACCATAAAAAAAATTTCGAAGGAAATGTGAAGTTTTATTATGGTGGGCACTTCCCTACACATCTAGAAGGGAGTGGTCATTTGTGGATATCATCCAAAGAAAGATTAGCTGATTATATTAAGGCAAATGTATTTCAGATAAAGAATATTCCATCACCAGAATATAAAGCATTAGAAAAAAGCTTCAAAAGGGAAAAAATTAATATTGTTTATGCAGAATATGGTCCTACAGGATATGCAATGATGGACATATGCAAAAAAATGGGATTGCCACTTATCGTTCATTTCCATGGATATGATGCTTCGATGACAAGAGTTTTGGAGGAATACAGGGATGCTTATAAAGAAATGTTTAAATATGCCTCAGTTATCATAGCTGTCTCTAAAATAATGGAACAGAATTTAATTAAAATAGGATGCCCTCCTGAGAAGCTAAAGTATATCACCTATGGTCCTGAAGATAATTTCTTCTCCGTTACCCCCTCATATAAGTCAGAAGCATTTCTATCTATTGGACGCTTTGTTGACAAAAAAGCACCATATCTTACAATACTGGCCTTTAAAAAGGTGCTAGAGAAGTTTCCGAGGGCTAAGCTATATATGGCTGGAGATGGAGTACTACTAAATACATGTATCAATCTTTCAAAATATCTAAAGATCGAAGAAAACATTATATTTATAGGGCAAGCCAAACATCAAGAATTGATGAGCTATTATGAGAAAGTTCGAGCTTTTGTGCAACACTCCTTAACAGCAATCGATGGCGATATGGAAGGAACCCCAGTTGCTATTATTGAAGCCTCTGCTGCGGCTCTTCCGGTAATATCAACAAAACATGCAGGAATCCCTGACGTGATAATAGATGGGGAAACAGGCTTACTTGTAGATGAGCATGATGTTGACGGCATGGCTCAAAACATGATATATATATTAGAAAATGAACTTAAAGCAAAAGAGATGGGAGAAAAGGGAAGAATGAATATTTATGAAAATTTCAGTATGAAAATTCATATAGATAATTTAAACTCTATTATCTCTGAATATGCAAAATAAAAAGACTATCAATTTAATGTTGATGATATTTTTATAGAAAATAATATAGATGTAGAATTGAATATATTTTGATAAAATGAATAATCCATTATTCTCTGTTCTTATAGCCAATTATAATAATGGAATATATATCGAGGATGCTATCCAGAGTATATTCGATCAGACATATAATAATTGGGAAATAATTATTGTAGACGATTTTTCGACAGATTCGTCATCCGATGCTTATGATAACTATCAAAAGAATGAGAAAATAAAAGTTTTTCGTAATACAGAAAACAAACGATGTGGATATACCAAAAGAAGATGTGTTGATGAAGCTTCTGGAGTAATCTGTGGTTTTTTAGATCCGGATGACATTCTATCGAAAGACGCTTTGGCTGAAATGATTGCAGCTCATGAACAAAATCCAGATTGTTCTCTAGTACATTCCAAACTTTATTTTTGTGATGAAAAACTAGAAATACTAGGGGAATATTCGGCAGCAAAAAATGTACCTTTTGGAGAAAAAATGTTTTTCAATATGTATGGAGAGTTTACTGCATTTGCTTCTTTCAAAAAGAGCTTTTATGACAAGACAGATGGAATAGATTCATATTTAATTAGAGCTGTAGATCAAGATTTATATTATAAATTGTACGAAACAGGGAAAACATTCTTCCTAGACAAGTTTCTTTATTATTATAGAGTTCATAACTCTGGAATATCAACTTTATCTAATTCAGATAAAGCATACTACTGGAAATGGTTTACAATACTTAGTGCAGCAAAAAGAAGAGGTATAAATATCGAAGATTTCTTCTTAGAAAATTTTGTTACTAGATATGAATATGAAATTCTCAAAAATAAATATGAAAAAGTAAAGAAATACAGTAAACTAAATGATTTTTTACGAAATATCAAACAGAAGTTCGGATTGATAAAATAATAGAATTAATTTATTTTTATTTATGAAAAGGGTTGTTTTTTTGAGTTTGTTTTCATATTCTTTTTGGAAAGAGTATATCTACAATCGTCGAAAGAATTCTTTGATCTATCTTTTCAATAAGACGGTCCGTCAACAAAAAAATGATCCTCTGATTATTCCTATAATTATAATTAACTATAACCGTCTCGCCGATTTAAAAATCCTTGTAAAATTTTTACAGGAAAGAAGACATAAAAACATTGTTATAGTTGACAATAATTCAACATATCCACCTCTTTTAGAATACTATAAAGAGATCGAAAAGGATATTAAGATAGAATATATGCACAAAAACTATGGTCACATGGTTTTTTGGGAAAATCAAGATTTATATAAGAAATACTCTAAAGGATATCATATTGTAACAGATTCGGATATTATCCCAAACGCAAATCTACCGCTAGAATATTTATATAAAATGATAAGTATACTGGATAATAATAAACATATTACCAAAGTTGGTTTTGCTCTCAAGATTGATGATATTCCTGACTATTACCAACATAAGGCAAAAGTTTTAGAGTGGGAAAAAAAGCATTGGGAGAATCTCGTTGGAGAAAATTTGTATTTGAATGAACTGGATACAACGTTTGCTTTATATCCACCACAATATCAATATAATTTGTTGAATTTTTATTCGGCAATAAGAATAGCCGGAGATTATACAGCACAACATAAGGGATGGTATATTGACGACCAGAATCTAAAAGATGAAGAGATATATTATTTCAAAACGGCAAGCGATTCCAACTCCTGGAAAATAGATATTAAAAACAGCTAAAAATGGTATCAGTTATTCTTCCCAATTATAATCATGCTCCATATCTGAGACAACGTATTGAATCAATACTAAATCAGACATACCAGGACTTTGAGCTGATAATCTTGGATGATTGTTCACCGGACAATAGTAAAGATATAATTGAAGAATATAGAAGTAATTCTCATATATCACATATTATATATAATGAGACTAATTCCGGTTCTACATTTAAACAGTGGAAGAAAGGGATTGAGTTAGCCCAAGGAGAATATATCTGGATTGCTGAAAGTGACGATTATGCAGAGCTTACGTTTCTTGAAAAAACGATGGATTTTATTTCTAAATATAATTCAGTACTCTGCTTTGCTCTTACGACAATCGTTGACAAAGGGAACAATACAGTAACGCAGCAACCCGCTATCCTACCCGATTACTCGATGAATATCAATCAGTTCACTAAGAACTATTTGTTATATAGCAATCCTATTTGTAATGCCAGTATGGTAATTTTCAAGAAAGATGCTATAGCCGCAAATCTGTGGAACAATATTGTAAATTTCAAATACTGTGGTGACTGGTTATTATGGGGCAGCTTTTGCGGTGAGGGAGAAGTTACGGTGTCTGAAGTAAAAGAGTATCTAAATTATTTTAGAACACATTCGGTAAATGTATCAAACAAATCCGAAGACAGAGGACTGGGAATATTAGAGGGTTATAAAGTTTCCGAAATTATAGTAAAAAGGCTACATTTGAAGTTAGATAAAGAATATAGCAAGAATTGGTATTACAAATGGCAATCATATAAATTAAAGTTTTCATACTCGAATTCTGTAAACAAAGCTATTTTATCAATGTTTATAAAGGAACGCCCGATGGTTGCTTTTTACGAACTCAAAAGATTAATATCTAGACTCATAACAAGATGAAAGTATCTATTGTAACAATTAACTATAACAATGCCGCGGGGTTAGAGAAAACAATTAATAGCGTTATCTCTAATGATCTGTATGATATTGAATATATTGTTATTGATGGGAACTCTACCGACGGAAGTGTTGATGTTATAAAAAAATATGAAAGCAAAATAAACTTTTGGATCAGCGAACCTGACTCTGGCATATATAATGCTATGAATAAAGGGATCAGGCAAGCAAAAGGGCAATATATATTGTTCGTAAACAGTGGAGATGTTATAAAAGAGGATTGTGATTTACAATCGATTATATCCCAAATTACAGGGGAAGATATCGTATATTTTGATATGGAAATTGCTGATAGTTTATCAAAGACAAGCTATATAAAACAATATCCCAGCAATCCTGATTTTAAATATTTTGCAGAAGACACGCTGCCACACACAGCTTCTTTTATAAAAAAAGAACTTTTGGTAAAATATGGATATTATTCGGAAGAAAAAAAGATAACTTCAGACTGGGCTTTCTTTATGGATGCTATATGCCTGTTAAGATGTACATACAGACATATTGATGGTTATTTCTCTACTTTCTATATTGATGGAATCAGTTCGAATGCTTCAAACAAGCAATTGCTTATAGATGAGCGCAACGAACATATAGCTCACTCTTATCCTCTCTACAATGCTTTGTACAAAGATTGGATAGAGAAAAGACAAGAGCTATATAAATTAAAAACATCAACAAGTGTAAGGTACTTAAAGAAGCTAGGTTTACTAAAATGGCTTAAACTATAAACTTTATATTATGAACCCTATCATATCCGTTATCATGCCGTGCTATAATCAGGCTAAATATATGCCTGAGGCACTACAATCACTTCTCGATCAGGATTATCCTCATTGGGAATGTATTATGGTTAATGATGGTTCTCCTGACAATACAGAAGAAGTTGCAAAACTATGGATAGAAAAAGACAAGCGGTTCAAATATTTTTGGAAAAAAAACAGCGGGGTTTGTGATACCAGAAACTATGGAGTTGTTCAAGCTATTGGAGAATATATAGTTCCTTTGGATGGAGACGATAAGTTAGGTCCTCATTATTTTAGCGAGGCAATAAAGGCATTTACAAAAGACCCTGAGATAAAACTAATATATAGTGATACAATATTATTTGGCGATGTAAATGAAAAAAAGATAAATCCGGATTTTGTATTTGAAAAAATGCTTACAGAGAACCAAATCTACAATTCAGCCATATTCCGAAAATCGGACTTTCTTGAAGCCGGAGGTTACAATCCGAATATGTTTGACGGTATAGAGGACTGGGATTTTTACCTTTCGTTGATCACACCGAATGATAGGGTTATAAAACTTAATGACTTTCACTATTATTATAGGATAAAAGAAGTTTCACGATCGATGCGTATATTCCGTGAAACAGATAAAAATGATGCAATGCTTTTACAAATGTTTAAGAATCATATACCTTTGTTTCTTGAGTATTTGAATCCTGTTAGAGATCGGATTAAAGCAGAAACATACAATAAAGAACTTTACTGGCATTATCATACCCCAGAATACAAATTGGGTAGAATGATATACAAACCATTCCGTTTTGTACAAAAAGTATTAAGAAAGCTCTTTTCATAACTGTATTTTTACAGAGAAAAGACCATTGGACAATATTCGAATGTAAGAACAGAGTTTTACAAAATATGAAGATAAATATCATACTCATTACATACAATCACAGCAATTATATACGTCCGGCATTGGAGAGTATTTTGATGCAGGAAACATCTCACAATGTTGAGATTATTGTTGCCGACGATTGCTCTACCGACAATACTGTAGAGATTATAAAGGAGTATGAATCGAAAACAAAATTTATTTTCCATTATTTACATAAAGGACAAAATGTAGGATATATACGCAATTACCAACAGGCTTTTGCAACATGTACAGGAGACTATGTTGCCATCATGGAAGGTGACGACTATTGGGTAAAGGCATCCCACCTGGAGAATCATATCAACCATCTGGAGAAGATACCAAACTCCTCTATGAGTTACAACAGGCACATATGTCTGTTTGAAGATCAACATAGAGAAGAAACATTTGACTGGACTCTTGATACAGACTATGAACTGATCACTACCGATCAGTTGGCATTGGGAAACCGCATAGGTAATCTGTCTTGTTGCGTATTCAGAGGAAAATATATACAGCAATTAGACCCAAAACTGTTTGATATGGAAATAGCCGATTGGATGCTAGGGATGTATATGGGACAATTTGCACCCTTGCTATATCTCAAAGACGTAACTTCGGCATATAGGATACATGATAACGGACAATGGTCGCGGATGGACGAAAAAGACCAGTGTGCAAAGGTTATCGAGCTGATAAATAAATACGACAAGTATTTGAACTATAACTATACAGAAACCTTCACAAAACATAAACAGAGACTCGAAATTTTACTTTACGGAGATAAATCTTTCAGAGGCAGAATAAAGAGCTTTACTCCTTTATGGATTAGAAACTTATACAATAAACTTATTAGGTAAAAGATTATGAACAAAAAAATAATGGTTACCCAACCGGCGATTCCACCTTTGGATGAATTTATTCCCTATCTGCAAAAAATATGGGATAATAAATGGTTGACAAACAATGGTCCGTTTCATGAACAGTTCGAAAAAGAACTGGCAGATTATCTTGGCGTTAAGCACATCTCTGTATTCGCCAATGGGACACTGGCATTAATAACAGCATTACAGGCCTTACGTATCACAGGTGAAGTTATCACCACTCCATTCAGCTTTGTTGCAACAACACACTCATTGTGGTGGAACAACATCAAGCCTGTATTTGTAGACATAGATAGTAAGAACTATAATATAGATCCGGAAAAGATAGAAGCGGCCATTACGCCAAAGACAACCGCCATCATGCCGGTGCATGTCTATGGCAATCCGTGCAATGTAGAAGAAATACAACGCATAGCAGACACCTACGGGCTACGTGTAATATATGATGCTGCTCATGCTTTTGCTGTTAAAAAAGATGGACAGTCGGTAATGAATTGGGGTGATTTATCTATTCTCAGTTTCCATGCAACAAAGGTTTACAATACAATAGAAGGAGGTGCGATTGTTTGTCAGGATGAAAAGACGAAACAGCGTATCGATTTATTAAAAAACTTCGGATTCAGGAACGAAACAACTGTTATTGAGCCGGGTATAAATGCGAAGATGAATGAATTGCAAGCAGCTTATGGCTCACTGCAATTGAAACATGTAGATAATTATATCGCTAAACGTCTAGAGCTAGCTAAATTATATGACAACCTGCTAAAAGATGTGAAAGGAATCACTTATATGACTGTCGGCGAAGGAGTAGAGCATACTTACCCTTATTATCCAATACGAGTAAATACAGCTGGGTATGGCATGAATCGTGATGATCTGTATTTCAAGTTGCAGGAGTATGATATATTCGGACGCCGTTATTTCTATCCTCTTATAAGTGATTTCCCGACATATAGAGGACTTCCTTCTGCCAGTGTTAGCAACCTGCCCGTTGCAGCACAAGTGTCTAAAGAAATTGTATGCTTACCGATGTACGCAGATTTGGAGTTTGAAGAAGTAGGAAAAATATGCGAGCTAATTAAAAATAAACCTTGGGAAAAATGATTTTAGGAATAATGCAGCCTTATTTTATGCCATACATTGGCTATTTTCAGCTACTGAATGCCGTAGATAAGTATGTAATATACGATAATGCTAAATATACAAAAAAAGGATGGATCAACCGTAATCGCATCCTACAAAACAACAAGGATACGCTAATCTCAATATCGGTAGAAAAAGATTCCGATTATCTGGATATAAAAGATCGCTCTGTAGCCGATTCTTTCGATAAGAAAAAATTAATAAATCAGATAAGAGAATCATATCGCAAGGCTCCTTATTTTGAGCAGGTGATACCAATTGTGGAAGATATTATCAACTACAAAGAGAAAAATCTTTTCTTATATATTTATAATTCAATCAAAGAGGTTTGTAAATATCTGAATATTCATACTAAAATTATTATTTCATCAACAATTGATATAGATCAAACTCTTGCGGGACAAGATAAGGTAATAGCTATATGTAAGACTCTAGGAGCAAAAGATTATTATAATGCAATTGGCGGACAAGAACTGTACCATCCAAAGGACTTCGAGAAAAAGGGAGTAAGCCTCCGCTTCTTATCATCCAATCTTGTTGCTTATAAACAATTCAATAATGATTTCATCCCTTGGCTATCGATTATAGACGTTATGATGTTCAACAGTTTGGCAGAAACACAAGATATGCTAAATGAGTATAAATTGATTTAACGTTACAAAAAAGCGAAAATCTTATTAATCAAAGGTAATACTTCATAGAAAATATTAAAGACATGAAAGAGATAGGAGGATACTTCGAACTTCAACTTCGCAAAGGAGAACATTATCATAAAGGAGCATTACAGCTAAATACTGCTCGCAACTGTCTTGAATATATACTAAGAGCAAAGAAATATAAAAAGATATATATTCCTTACTTGAATTCTGAAGTTATCTGGGAACCTATAAAGAAACTAGGGATCGAATCTGAATTCTATTCTGTAGATTCCCGCCTCAATCCTATTTTCGATAAAGAATTAAAAGAAGATGAAGTATTTTTTTATTCCGACACTTACGGCATAAAGTGTTGCACCGTTTTGCAGCTTGTCAAAGAATTTGGAAAACAATTGATAGTTGATAATACGCATGCTTTCTTTTCGAAACCTTACGAAAGTATCGACACAATATATTCTCCACGCAAATTTTTTGGACTCCCGGACGGAGCTTATCTATATACAGATACCTTTCTTAGTGAAGAGCTTGAGCTAGACTTCTCTATTCCTCATATGACACATTTGATGAAACGGATCGAATACGGTAATGCCAGTGCTGCCTATCAGGATTATCTTGACTACTGCACAAGCCTCGTTGGTCAACCAATAAAACGTATGTCGAATCTTGCTTCTGCATTACTATCTAACATAGACTACGAAAATCTGAAAGAAAGACAGATAAAAAACTTTAACTATTTACATTATGTCTTGGGGAAAGATAATAAGTTTGAATATGATAACTTTCCCTCAGATACGTGCCCGCTGAGTTATATGTTCTATTCAGAAGATCGTGATTTAAGAAAGAAACTGATTGATAACAAAATATATGTATCTACATATTGGAAGGAAACACTAGGACTTGTAGAGAAAGGCTCTGCCGAATATAAGATAGTCAACTACCTGCTGCCTCTACCTTGCGATCATCGATATGATGAAGAGGATATGGAAAGAATAATAAATGTGATAAATAGCTGATTTGTGATACAAATAAATATTAACAACATAAAACAGCATATCCTATAATTATGACCCGTTGTTTATCTTTGATTATTTTCAGTTCATTATTCTGGAATCTTAATGCTCAAAATATTAAGAAGATATGTGACGATACCTTGTATTTAAAAACGAATGAAAAAATTTATAAAAAACTTGATTTACCCGATCTCCTCAGCTCCAAACATGATTTTTATTTTAGATTCAAAAATTATGGTCAGATTATTGACATATGGATGGATCAAGGGCTTATGGGAGGGACATTGACTAATTATAGATTTAAAACGAAAAAAAATTCCAATAAAGACAGTGATACTATATATTTAAAGCAAGAGATAAACCAAACTAAAATAGCTAAGATATACAATATTATAAACGATTCAAAAATCTTAGAATTAAAAACAGATAGAGAGATTGAGGGATGGGAACAAGGTTCTGATGGCATAACTTATTGTATAGAATATACAAATAAGGATGAATATCACTTTAAGAAGTATTGGAATCCTGAAACTAATAGATCATTAAAAGAAGCTATCATAGTTAGTGATTTCATAAATAAGATATCTGGAATTTTAGAATTAGAAGAAAGTAAAAGAAAGTTTGAATCTAAATTTTCAGCGACAGGATGTTATAAGACAGAAGGAATGTTGGTTATGTGCTACTTATACGACTTATATTCTTTTGGATACTCAGGTTCTACAAGATTACCGTTAGGCTATGAAGCAAAAATCTATTTTGGAGGGATAAGCAACATAAAGACAAATCTAGGGTTATCTTTGACTCATCAGTTCGATAGCAAAGGATCATATGATATTAGCACAATTATAGGCTATAATAATCTATTTATAAAAAGTAAGAAAAGCTCAAATGATTATTTATCATACGGATACAGAATACGAAAACTAAAATATATAGATAACAAAATAAAATGGCAAAATCACTCTCTTCTTTATCGTTATAATATAAAAGATATAAGCTTGGGATTAGGTGCTAATTACCTAATAGGACGAAAAAAGAAAGTTGGAGGGACTATTTATGCCGACAAATCATTCTCTCAAGCTCAAATAACCATTGCTTCTGAATATTTTATATATAACAAACAGTTTGACTATAAGATATCATTATCAAAAAGATTTCGATTATACGCAGAAAATATCCATAACTTTTCAATAGGTTTGTATTATGAAAGTTTCTTAGACAAAGACAATATAGGTTGGAAGCTAAATATTTATCTATAATTAATTCTCTATTAATTAGATCATATATTCTTACACAAAAATTATCTTTATAAAATGTTTTTATTGGGGAAAGCTAAAATAACAATCAAAAAGAATAATAAACCTGTTACTTTTGTCACCTTTTAAGAGTTTGAACACCATTATTCAATGATTAACAAAGAGCACAACATAATCGTATCTGTCTCCATGATTACTTATAATCATGAAAAGTTTATAGCGGAAGCTATAGAAGGAGTTGTAATGCAGAAAACCGACTTTCCATTCGAATTGGTAATCGGTGAGGATTGCAGTACAGACAACACCCGTGCTATTTGTATAGAATATCAGAAGAAGTATCCCGACATTATACGATTAAGATTACCTGAAACCAATCAGGGAATGATGCTCAACTGGATAAATAATATTAATAGCGGGCGTGGAAAATATATAGCGCTGTGTGATGGCGATGATTTTTGGACTGACCCTTATAAACTTCAGAAGCAAGTTGATTTTATGGAGGCTAATCCCGACTTTGCTATGTGCTCTCATAAGGTACATACTCTGATGTGCGGACATTTGGATGAAAATATAGAGATGGAACGGGATGTATTGACTACAACAGACATTATTCAAAAAGATTGGGGGTTACTTACTACCTCTATCATTTTTCGTAAAGATGCACATAAAACACCGGACTGGTACTATACTGTAAAAAATGGAGATTACGCTCTTCAACTGATTGTGTCACTATCGGGTAAGATAAAATTTCTCCCTGATTATATGGCGGTCTATAGGCAACATCTCGGAGGAATGTCTTCTACTCTAAAACCTCTAAATCAAACAGCCTGGATGGTTTATTTATTGCATGAGTTTAATACATATACAAACGGTAGCTATAAGAGAACAATCATTGAGCGGATAAAGAGAATGTATAAAATACAGATATATTACGCAAAAGGTTATAGCCTGCGTAAAGCGGCAACAGTCTTATCACTTTATCAGAAGCTGGTATTCTTAAATCCTTTCTTAATAAAATCGAGGCGAAAGTAAATCATGAAACTATCAATTATAACTGTCAATTTAAATGATAAAACCGGTCTTGAAAAAACCGTAAAGAGTGTTATTTCACAGTCTTTCTTCGACTATGAATTTATCATTATTGACGGTCAGTCTAGAGATGGCAGTATCGATGTAATAGATCAATATAAAAGCAAGATCGGCTACTGGGTAAGTGAAAAAGATACTGGTATTTACAATGCTATGAATAAGGGTATCCGACAGGCTAAAGGCGAATATCTATATTTTCTCAATTCTGGCGATGTATTATACAATGAGAATGTCCTTCATGATATATTCAATGATGATCCCCACGAACCTTTTATCTGCGGAAATTTTTATATGGAAGTTGGAGGAAAGTTAGAGGCAGATACATCGTACAAAGATCGTGATTGGTGTTTTGCTATCTATGACTTGTTTGCCGGCTTCTTATGTCATCAGGCCTTCTTTATACACAGATCGAATTTCGAAAAATACGGACTATACTGTGAAGACCTTAAAGTTATGTCCGACTGGAAGTTATTCTTCCAAGGAATTGCACTCGACCATTTACCTGTGAGATATGTAGATACTTTTATTTCCATTTATAATATGGAAGGCTTTAGCACAAAAATTGGCGGAGAAATTATATACAAAGAGAAGCTACTAGTATGCAACGAACTTCTTAGTCCCTCACTGACAGAAAAACTCAAAAGATTATATTATCTCGATCAGAATGGATTTGTTACTGACATAATTAAATCTAAAACATGGATATATAACGGATTCCGTGTATTTGCTAAAATTGGTCGTACCCTAGGTTTTATAAAAACTGATTAGATAACATTCACCTCAGCCTCAGGAATATTCGCTGAACGTATTCGCCATTCTTGTGGATAAAGGTTATTAGCACGATTACCTATATTCTTTACAAACCCCAATGGTTTGTTCTTGTAGGTAATTAAAATATAGCCTTTTGGCTGATCTTGTAATAATAGTGTCTCTTTGCGTAGATAAGCTATAGCGGTTTTCCAGTCCACATCATAAGTAGTGAAATTCGCAACATTGAAACATGTGCTTAATGCTAGAGACTGATCCGGGATAAAATCCTTGCCTTTAACCTCTCCCAAGCAAATTCCTTCTGAAATAACATTCAGATACGACTTTATCAGAGTAAGGTCATTATACAGAAGTGAAGGAAAAGCAAACCATCTATCCTTTTGAGAATAGAATGTAAATAATTCATTATCTTTCACATAGTCTTTACAATCAAATGGAATAATACTTTTTGATGTTTTATCTTTATCCTTCCTCCTCTTTAAAGAACCTTCCTCAGAAGTCTTTCTAAGTAAAGCACAGAAGAATCCTTCGCCTTTAGTCTTATGAGGAAAGAATCGGTAAGCAGGAAAACCATCTCTTAAAGAGGGGCTTACCTCCCACTCTTCTTTAACTTCGATTGGTAAAACCTCTGCTCCCAGCTCTTCACAAATCCATTGTACATTGTCTTCGTTTTCATCTACATTGTATGTACATGTACTGTATAATAACAAGCCGTCAGTTTTGAGAGCAGGCCATATATCAGCCAAAATACGTTGCTGCCGCTCTTTGCAGAGCTTGACATTGTCTATCGACCATTCCGATGTTGCACCCTCATCTTTTCGGAACATACCCTCCCCTGAGCACGGAGCATCCACTAATATAAAATCAAAGAAGCCTTCCAATTTTCCGATGTGTTGCGGATCGTTGTTAGTCACTACCGTATTAGGATTACCCCACTTTGTTATATTCTCAGCCAATATATTCGCTCTGGTGCGGATTACCTCATTAGATACTAAAAGACTACCCTCTCCCATTATATCAGCTATCAGAGTCGATTTACCGCCGGGAGCAGCGCAAAGATCAAGGATACGCACATTATCCCCTGCAACATACTGGTTGAGAGCTTGTTCTATAAACATTGAAGAGGCCTCTTGTACATAGTAACATCCGGCATGAAACAGCGGATCGAAAGTAAATGAAGGTCTTTGAGGCAAATAATATCCTGATTGAGACCACAGAACTCTATCGAGTAACGGTTTCTCGGTCTTATGATTATTTATTCTAATGCTCGTAGGAGATTGACTGTTTAGTGCTTGTACAAAAGCATCCCATTCTTCCCCTAGAAGAGCTTTTGTACGGGTAATAAAGTCAGAAGATAAATCCATTATCATATATTTACTACAAAGTTATATTAATTTGCAAAACTATTATAAATACAATTATTTATTCTTTTGAATAATATTCTTTACTTTTACTTTCGATTCAAAGTAATAATTTAAATTAATGATAAGAAAAGAAATAATTTCAGAGAAAAAAACACTAATTATACTTTTCGTTTACTCCTTTCTTTTACTGTTTTTTTGTTCTAAAATGTCACCGTTATACCCTTTTAATGAATGGGATGATATAAATCTATATTTTACAATTGGAAAAGGAATTTTTAATGGAAAAATTATTTACTCTGAATTATTTGATCATAAGGGACCACTAATATTTTTCATTTATGGAATAGCGTATCTTATTTCTAACACAACCTTCTTTGGAATGTATATCATTGAAGCGCTGATGTGGGCTTTTATGATATGTGCCGGATATTTTACAGCCAAGCTATATATAGAAGATAAAATATATGCATTCATCGTAGCTCTTATCTATCCTTTATTCACCTTGCCACATATATTGGAAGGAGGTTCGGCAGAAGAAATGATACTTGTATTTGCAACGATTAGTCTCTTCTTCTTTTTATCACATTTTAAAGACAATAGCAAAACACATAAACCTCTAATCATGCTTATTCATGGTATTATGTGTGCTGCAACCATACTGATAAAAATCAATTTAGTTGTTTTTTGGTTCTTTCCATTGGCAGCTATATTTATTAATCTTATCATAGGAAAAAATTATAAAAACTTATTTCAGAATATTCTTGCCTATATTGTAGGACTACTAATATTATTCTTGCCCATAATCTTTTATTTTTTATACAATAATGCTCTTTCTGATGCTTGGAATACATATATTGTATTGAATAGCAAATATGCCAGATTTAATGCGAATGAGATGATAGAATTAGTTATTGTACGCTTTTATCAACGTATAAGATTTGAACCACTCACTTATTTCTTTATCTATACAGGCTCTTTTTACTTTCCTATAAAATATATTCGTAATACACTATACAAAGCCTCGATCATATTGTCTTTCTTTGCTGTACATATTATGATATCTATGACATTTCTCTTTATGTACTATTATACTATTCCGTATTACATTTTCAGCCTGTTAGGGGGGATTGCAATAGTAGATATCATTCGAAAATTCGTAAAACTACAACCCAAATGGTATTTTTATATCCTCTTCTTTGTATTAGCTATTGGAATAGGAATAAGAGAAAAGAACTTTTTTTCATTATCCAAAGCGGAACTATTAAGAAAAGAAGAACCTGACAATCCGACCTTTGTTTTTAGTAACATTGTAATGAAAGAAAGCAACCCCACACTGCTCAATCTTGGTTTAGACCTCGGTAGTGGCGTATTTACAAAAGCGAATATTGTACCGAATGTCAAATACTTTATTTCACCAAATCTACCTCATTCTATCTATCCCGAAATGAGGGATGAGCAGACGAAGTACATAGAAAATAAAGAAGTCCAATTCATCATATTATCCCAATTCTCTCTCAACTTCGACTATTTCTTTAACTTACCGGCTTTGAATGAGAATTATAAGATAGTAGACACATATATTGAAGATAAATTCAAAACCTATTATTTATATAAACTAAAAGACTAAAATGCTATGCAAGCATCGTTATATCTCATACCCGTAACACTAGGAGAAACTTCTATCGAACAGGTATTGCCTACATACAACAAAGAGATCATCTTACAAATAAAATACTTTATTGTGGAGAATATCCGCTCTGCCCGTCGTTTCTTGAAAAAAGTAGAGAGCAACATCAATATAGATGAACTTACCTTCTACGAGCTGAATAAGCATACCAAGCCCGAGGACATCGAGAATTACCTCAACCCTATGATAAACGGATTTCATGTGGGTATTATATCCGAAGCAGGCTGTCCGGCTATAGCCGACCCAGGAAGCGACATCGTAGCGATTGCCCAGAAGAAGAATTATAAAGTAGTCCCGTTAGTAGGACCATCGTCTATTCTTCTTTCGCTTATGGCATCCGGATTTAACGGACAAGGATTTGCATTTCACGGTTATTTGCCTATCGATGGAGCAGAACGTATCAGGAAGATCAAACAGCTTGAAAATCTAATACATCACGAGCACCAGACACAGATATTTATAGAAACTCCTTACCGTAATCAGAAGCTGGTTGAAGATATTATCAAGCATTGTACGCCTTCCACTAAACTGTGCATTGCAATGAACATTACTTGTGAAAATGAGTATATCAGAACTCTCTCAGTAAAACAATGGGCAAAGCAATTACCCGATATGGCAAAACAACTATGTATCTTCCTTTTATATAAATAAGGCAACACCTGTCACTTTTTCATAAAGCTGACAAACAACAAATTACGAACAAAAGGTGACAAAAGTGACACTTTTATATAGTTTTTTTAATGTCACTTTTCTTACTGAAAAGATAATCATGTCAAAGAACAATATCTATCAATAAGATAATATTATTCTTTAAAAGTATAGGAGAGAAACAAATGCTCTACACTATTATCCTTCTCAAGAAAAACAGTCAATAAATATTCATTGTCACTATTTTCTACAATATCAATAGCGGCTTGCTTTTCTATGATTTTTCTATTCAATCCGTATTTTTGTAAAAATGGTTTGTCATTCCCTATTTGATACAGCAGCTGCTTTCTTTCTCTTTTTTCTATTTTATCGTCCCAAAATCCGTGCGGACGTATCTTAAAGTTACAGTAATAGTCTGTTCTTAACTCTGTAAACAAATCAATGCCTCGGGATAATAAGAAGTTGTGCAAAAACAAAAATATATCTTCTAACCGATAACCATGATGCGGAAGGTTGTGCAAATTATAATACTGCCCTATTTCATCAAATAGCTCGAAATATCGATCTTTATAATACGTATCGGTCAATACCTGCATGGTACGGCTAAACTTCCCGCTATTCCAATATTTCTCAAGGGCATGCTCAGCATCATGTATACGTTCCAGCTCTTCGTGGGTAATATCATTATTCGACTCAATTTCGTATGGAGCGATAATGCTGTATTTGTATCCATATTTATGGGCGTTACGTCTAAGAGATGTACCTCTCAGCATCTTTAGAAAGCCAAGCTGCAATTCTTTCGCCTTCAAACGAAATACATCATTAAACGACTTTACAAATCGCTCATAAGTCTCGTAAGGCAATCCGGCGATAAGGTCTAAATGCAAATCTATTCTACCGCCATCCATCAGCTTTTGTATATTGCCTGCCAGCAATTCAAAATTCTGCTTACGTTTTACTGCAATATTAGTAGGTTCGTAAGTAGATTGAATACCAATCTCAAATCTGAAATAGTTTTCCGGTAAGTTTTTATTGAGGTAATTTATTGATTCGTCAGTCAGCAAGTCCGCATATATTTCAAACTGGCAGCTTAAACCCGGGCGGTAATGATCGATCAAAAAATCAAATACAAATCGTGTATGTTCCTTATTCAGATTAAAGGTACGATCAAGAAACTTGATTTGTTTGGCGTTACTCCGGATAAAATAAAACAGATTATCTACAATATGATGCTTTGGGAAATAACGGACTCCTTTTTCGAGTGAAGACAAGCAGTATTGACATTGATAAGGGCAACCTCGAGATGTTTCGAAATACAGTAATCTGTTTTTCATATTTTCCTTATCTTCTTCCAGTTGGTATGGAGAGGGTAAAGATGCTAGTTTCTCCAAATCAGCTTTAGCAACAATCTTACTTACCGATCCTCTTTTCGACACACCATCTATAATAGGCTCACTTTTAGTGCTTATAGCCGTAAGTAATTCACCTAGTACAAATTCACCTTCTCCGCTAATCAGATAATCGACATCCCAATTTTTCACAAAATAATCAGGCTCATAAGTAACCTCCGGACCTCCTACGATTACAATGGTTTGTGGACTTTTTTCTTTGATCAAATCAATCAAAAGTTTCACCTTTTCCACATTCCAGATATATACGCTGAGACCAATGACATCAGGGTTCTGTAATAAAAGATCGTCTACAATTGTAGTTACCTCTTCTTTTATTACATATTCCTTAAACGAGATATCGAATTTATCTTTGTTGGCTACATACAACCATCGTAGAGCTAGCGAAGTATGTATATATTTAGCATTGAGCGTGGTCAGTAATACTTTCATTATGTAAAGATACTATGATTAACTCATAATACATTTATACATCGTGCGTAACTTAATCAATTAAACAATATACCTTACCCTCTGATAATACGTTGAGCTTTGGATGCTCTAATCTTCATTTTCGAGTATCTCTTTTGCTCTCGCAATAGCCAGGTTTATGTTATCGCAAATATTAATCTCTCCTATCATATTCGGAATTTCCGACTTTTCTATCATAGCATGCACTTCCGGCCTTACTCCAGACAATACAACTTGTATTCCGTCTTTCATCGATTTTCTGCACAAACTGGTCAGGTTATGTAATCCTGTAGAATCTATAAATGGAACTAAACGCATCCGAATAATTCTTATTTTGGAGCTTTCGCCAATCTCGCGCATACTCTCATCAAACTTATTGGCTATACCAAAGAAAAACGGCCCATCTATTTCATATACTTCAACGCCCTCGGGCAATGATAAGATCTCCTCATTTTGAGTAAACTCACTTTCATCGGTCAAGTCTAGTTGATCTTTTATAACAGACACTTGCGTAACCTCATTTATTCGCTTCAAGAATAAGACAACAGCTAATAGTAGTCCAACTTCTATCGCTACTGTAAGGTCAAATATTACCGTCAGGAAGAATGTTATCAATAATACGGCAATATCGGATTTCTGATTTTTCAAAAGAGATTTAAATGTACGCCACTCACTCATATTGTATGATACAATAACAAGTATTCCAGCAAGACAAGCCATAGGAATGTATTGAGCCAACGGCATAAACAAAAGCAAAATAAGCAGCAACACGACTGCATGTACGATCCCGGCAATAGGAGTGCGTCCTCCGTTGTTAATATTGGTCATAGTACGGGCAATAGCTCCTGTTGCAGGTATACCGCCAAACAAAGGTGTTACAATATTTGCCATCCCCTGTGCTATAAGTTCAGTATTAGAATTATGCTTCTCCCCTCCGATCACACCATCTGCAACCGTTGCCGACAAAAGGGATTCTATCGCACCAAGCATTGCTATAGTGATGGCAACTGGTAACAAATCTATAATTGCAGCCATATTAATGACCGGAATTTCTGCATCGGGAATCTCAGCCTTGATTCTGAAGCGATCCCCAATAGTATCTATCACTTCTATGCCGGCATACGTTTTTAATAGATATACAACTACTGTTATTATCAAAATTGCGACGAGTGACCCCGGTATCTTTTTCACAATGCGGGGAGTGATCACAATTATAAAAATACTGGCTATACTGATAAGTGTATTCCACCAGTTGATCGTTCCAAAATATTTAAAATACATTATCCATTTTCCGATAAAATCTCCGGGTAGTTTTTCACCGCCAAAGTTCAATCCAAAAACATCTGCTATCTGGGTTGTAAATATAGTAACGGCGATACCACTTGTAAAACCTACAATAATAGGATATGGTATGAATTTTATAATCTTCCCGAGCTTAAACACTCCTAAAAGAACGAGTATAACCCCCGAGATAATAGTTGCAATAATAAGCCCCTTGATACCATGGGTTTGAACAACTCCATATACAATAACGATAAAAGCTCCTGTAGGACCTCCAATCTGTACCCGGCTTCCTCCCATGAACGATATAATAAATCCGGCAATAATGGCCGTTATAATACCCTTTTCGGGAGTAACACCCGATGCTATACCAAAAGCTAAAGCAAGAGGCAGGGCAACAATCCCGACTATAAGGCCTGACATCAGGTCGTTTATAAATTTTTCTTTACTATATGTTTTTAAGGAAATAAATAACTGAGGGGTAAAGTCTTTTAGGAAATCTTTTTTCATAACAAACGAGGAATGGATTAATGTGATTTATTATTTGCTATAAAATACATAAAAAATCTAATATTCTGAAATTACAATATTTAGAAGCACTTATACTCGCTTCTTCCAATTACGTAATAACAAGTCCTGAAGTTCAATTTTCAGGGCACAAAGGTATAAAATCATTTGAATTCTTTCTTCGAAAAGGATTTTAAATATTAAATTTGTAAAAATCATTTTTTTTAAACTATCATCAAGGTTATGGAAAAAAGTATTAAAGGCACAGAAACAGAAAAATGCCTACTCAAATCTTTTGCCGGAGAATCACAGGCAAGAATGCGTTACACAATGTTTGCAAGCACTGCGAAGAAAGAAGGATATGAGCAAATAGCAGCAATATTCCTTGAAACAGCAGATCAGGAAAAAGAACATGCAAAACGTATGTTTAAATTTCTAGAAGGCGGTATGGTTGAAATAACAGCCATGTATCCTGCCGGAAAAGTTGGTACTACCGAAGAAAATTTAATTGAAGCAGCAGCCGGAGAACATGAAGAATGGGCTATTGATTACCCTGCATTTGCTGAAATAGCAGAGAAAGAGGGATTCAAAGAAATTGCAGTAATGTACCGAATGATAGCCAAAGTAGAAAACATGCACGAAGACCGTTACAAAGCTTTATTGGCTCGTGTACAAAGCAATGGCGTTTTCTCTCGCGAAGAAGCTATCGACTGGCAATGCCGCAACTGTGGATTTGTAATCAAAAGCAAGGTGGCACCCAAGACATGTCCTGCTTGCCTTCACCCACAGGCTTATTTCGAGCCACTTAAATGGAATTTCTAAAAAAGAAATTCTAATTTGATTTGACAAAAAAGAAAAAAGGGAATTAGTAAAACTAATTCCCTTTATAATTTTTAATACCCGACTATTTATTTTTAGCCCAGGTAACTTTTCAATAATTTGCTTCTCGAATTTTGTCTTAAACGCTTAATTGCTTTCTCCTTAATTTGACGTACACGCTCACGTGTCAATTGAAACTTATCACCAATTTCTTCAAGGGTCATTTCTTGATACCCAATACCGAAGAACATTTTGATAATCTCACTTTCTCTTTCTGTCAATGTTGATAATGCACGTTCGATCTCCTGCTGGAGCGATTCGTTTATCAACTTACGGTCTGCAATTGGGGCGTCATCATTTACAAGTACATCTAACAGACTGTTGTCCTCTCCTTCAACAAAAGGAGCATCCATCGAAATGTGTCGTCCTGAGACTTTCAGCGAATCGGCGATTTTATCAACCGGTATATCTAATTGCTCTGCTAGCTCTTCTGCCGATGGCTTGCGTTCGTTTTCCTGCTCAAACTTAGAGAATGCCTTGCTGATCTTATTCAGCGAGCCTACCTGATTGAGCGGAAGGCGTACGATACGCGATTGTTCCGCTAAAGCTTGCAATATAGATTGGCGAATCCACCATACCGCATAACTGATAAATTTAAACCCTCTGGTTTCGTCGAATTTTTCCGCAGCTTTGATTAGTCCCAAATTTCCCTCATTAATTAGGTCGGGCAAACTTAATCCTTGATTTTGGTATTGTTTTGCAACAGATACCACGAATCTAAGATTGGCTCTAGTAAGTTTTTCGAGTGCTGCACGGTCACCTTTTTTAATAGCCTGTGCTAACTCTACTTCCTCCTCAACCGTAATTAGATCTTCACGACCAATTTCTTGTAAATACTTGTCTAATGACGCGCTCTCGCGATTAGTAATTGACTTTGTAATCTTTAACTGCCTCATATACAGATATGTATAATAAAATACCCCAAAAATGTTTGCAAATATAGTAAAAAAATACTAGATAGCCACCATCAACAGTCTGGTTTTATTGTTGAATGACTTAAATAATACTTATTAAACAGAATAATTATTTTGTACTTTATAAAGTTTATACATATAAATAACGCTTAAGTAACATTATTGTTTTGAACTTAAGCGTTATTTATATTTTAATACGAATATGATACTTATTCGCTAAGATCTACCGCATAATATTTCCTTGCACCGGATGGGGTTATTCCGGATATAAACAATACTTTATCCTGACTGCCTGCTGTTGATGTGATAATGTTTTCTACCTGACTTGGAGATGATACAGGTTGATTATTTATCTTCTGAATAATAAAACCTTTGCTTATTCCTTCTTTATAGAATTTGCCACCATTATCAACACCTGCTACTTCAACACCATAGCTTACGCCCAGGTCTTTCTTCTTGTCTGCCGACAGTTCTTTAAACGCAGCACCTACAGCAGCTATACCGTCACCTTTTTTGACTACAGATGTATTGCCCGAACTGTTTTTGAGTGTAACATCGTAGGTCTTAGTAGAGCTTCCACGGATTACATCTACTTTGACCTTATCTCCCGGACGGAACCTGTTTACTTGATCTTGAAGTTCACTCACTCCCTTAACCTTCACACCATTGATAGCTGTAATCACATCTCCTTCTTCTAATCCTGCTTGTTTGGCCGGACTCATTTCTGCAAAACCACCAACATAAGCACCTTCATTTGCTTTAAGACCTTTTGTCTTGTCCGGATTAGCCTCTTTCGCTACAGAGATATCTTGAATCATAACACCCAACACAGCACGTTGCACTGTTCCGTATTCTTTTATGTCTGCTACAACTTTTCCTGCGATAGAGATAGGAACAGCAAAACCATATCCGGCAAAGTCACCAGTTTGTGAATAGATGGCAGTGTTGATACCGACTAGTTCTCCGTTTGTATTCACAAGCGCACCTCCACTGTTTCCTCTGTTAATAGCTGCATCGGTCTGTATAAACGACTGAATGTCTCCACTATTTGCACCAATACCACCACGACCTTTAGCACTTACAATCCCGGCGGTTACTGTAGATGTCAGATTGAAAGGATTTCCTACTGCCAACACCCATTCTCCTACTTTCAGGTTATCTGAATTACCAAATGGTATATATGCAAATTCATTCCCTTCTATTTTCAGCAAGGCGATATCTGTCTGCGGATCTGTACCGATTAGTTTAGCCGTAAACTTTCTATTGTCATTCAATGTAACCTCTATCTCATTTGCCTTGTCTATAACATGATTGTTAGTAACAATGTAACCATCCTTTGAGATAATAACACCAGAACCAAAGCCTACACTCGGTTGGGGAGTACCAAAATCCTGACCTCTATCACCAAATCCGAAAAAGTATTCGAATGGATCAATTGCCCTTTGACGCCCCTGCGCAGGAGCCTGTGATTTTACGGTTGATTTTATATGCACTACAGCATGTACCGAATTCTCAGCCGCCTTCGTAAAATCAGGGTATCCTTCCGCGGTCAAACTGGCGAGATGAACTCCTTTCTGATTAAACTCTCCCCCATAATTATAAAAGTCGGCTGAACTATATCCTCTACGATGATCCATAAAGGTATACATACCATAAGTAGCACCTATACTCACTAATGCAACCAAAGCATAGGTTGAAATATTTTTCCAAATCTTTTTCATATGCAAGTATCTTTAATTGTTTAATAACTGATTATTGTCGTTCAATTTATTTTCAAATTTAAATACAAAAACTGTACACTTGATGCAAGATAAGATTATTTTTTAACACTTTTAACCGAGTAAAAATCCTTTATTATTATTTTAACAATTGGGGCCGACTTTTTGTCTGATTTATAATCAAACAGTGCCTTTTTATTCCAAATAATATAGCATATCATTAACTTTGAAGAAAGTCTAGAGAAAGAGGTTAAATCAGGAAATACTCAGCACATAATAACATAAGCCTTTATCATACTTACTTGTTTATAAATACTCCTTTTAAGAAAAAATATATTCAACGAATTATTTTCAACTTCTTTATTTCTTACCTTTAGCCCTGCTTAATTATTTTAAGCAATACTTAAATAATTGATTCAGACATAGACCTATGCCAAATTGTCACTTCAATTATATTTTTCCACATTGGCAAATATAAGGATGACTGACATTGGCTTTGTAAGCAATACTGTCTACATAGAATCGTTTTACAGGAATATATAAAGAATATATAGCTAATCATCTTATGGGGATATACATACTTGTTATTATTGCAGTCTATTTTACGACGCTATTGGTTATTTCTCATTTTGTAAGCAAAAAAAGCAGTGATAATGAAGCATTCTTTTTAGGGAATAGGCAATCTCCCTGGTTTGTAGTTGCCATAGCGATGGTTGGCACATCTATCTCCGGAGTAACTTTTGTATCTGTTCCGGGAATGGTTGGCAAATTTGATATGACATACATGCAAATGGTGTTTGGTTTCACCATTGGATATTTCATCGTAGCCTTCGTATTACTCCCCCTCTATTACAAGCTAAATCTCACGACCATATATGGTTATTTAGAGAAGCGCTTTGGTTTTTATTCATATAAAACGGGAGCTTCTTTTTTTATCTTATCTAAAATCATCGGGGCTGCCGCACGCCTATACCTAGTAGCTATCATATTGCAAACACTTGTTTTCGATCAATGGAATATACCATTCTTCATTACCGTTAGCGGTATCATCCTACTCATCTGGGCGTATACATTCCGCAGTGGCATCAAGACCATCATATGGACAGACACACTACAAACTTCATCTCTGATACTAGGTGTTATACTCATAATATGGCAGGTTGCATCAAAGATGGACTTAGATATATCACAAGCAATAAATGTGATTAGCAACAACGAACATTCCCGCATATTTGTTTTTGACGATTGGGCTTCCCGTCAAAACTTTTTCAAACAATTCCTTAGCGGAGTATTCATTACAATTGTAATGACAGGGCTTGATCAGGATATGATGCAGAAGAACTTAACATGCAAGAGTCTAAAAGATGCACAAAAGAACATGGTAACATACGGATTTGCTTTTATCCCCATCAATCTGTTATTTTTATCTTTGGGTGTCTTACTTATATTGTTTGCAAGCCAATTTAATATCACCCTCCCCCAACATTCCGATCAGATATTGCCTGTTATGGCAACCGAATATTTAGGTTTTCCCGTACTTATATTTTTCACGATCGGTATAATTGCCGCCGCCTTCTCCAGTGCAGACTCGGCATTAACTGCATTAACAACATCTGTATGTATAGATATCCTTAATATCAAACGAGATAATGAAGAGCAAGCAAAGAAAATAAGAAAAAGAGTACATCAACTTGTGAGTTTGGCATTTTTACTGGTAATTCTTATCATAAATTCTATTCATCAAGAAAACGTATTGGATACTATTTACAAAGTAGCATCATATACCTATGGACCATTGTTAGGATTATTTTTCTTCGGTCTTTTCTCAAAAGTTAGCATACGAGACAAGTATGTGCCATACATATGCATACTTGCACCGGCATTAAGCTATCTCATTGAATTCCTTTCCCTAAGGTTATTTTCTTACACAGTAGGATATGAAATATTATTACTTAACGGGCTGCTAACTGCTATTGGATTATTGTGCCTGAAGCAGGATAAACAAACAACATCCGTATAGTTTTGTTATAATAGTATATATAAAATTAAAGAAGTAGACTATTATGGCATTTAAACATATCAATCCCTCTCAAGCTAAAGCATTATTGGTTGAGAATCACGCAGTACTTGTAGATATCAGAGATGAGCTAAGTTTTAGCCTTTCTCATGATGACCAAGCAATAAACCTTACCCAATCATCGCTTCCAAAATTTCTATCCGAGACAGAGAAAGATACTCCGGTATTAGTTATTTGTTACCATGGTAACAGTAGCCAACTAGCGGCAGATTTTTTATCGCAACAAGGATTCTCTGATGTATATAGCATTGATGGAGGATATGAAGAGTGGAAGGAACAAGAAATAAAAAGCTGAGCTTACAGTTTTCTCGAGACAATCACCTTTGTATACATCCTGAACTGATTATGTATATAGGATGTGTAATATTCATATTATTAATTTAAACCAGCCATATCGATGAAAAATAAACATTTTACAATTCTATGCCTGATACTTCTGCCGATGTTGTCATATGCACAAGATGACTCGGATTCTAAATTTTTATTTGAAAAGTTTGAGAAAGGAAAAGTAATATACAAGAAAGGAAGCACAACTACAGCCTCCTTCAATTATAATATATTTACAGGAAAAATGGTATTTATGGGAGATAATAACGTCATTATGGAGCTAGCGAACCCCTCCCTTATATCGTTTATTAATATCAATGACCGAGTCTTTGAACATATAAAAAACGATGAGTTTTATGAAAAAGTAAAACTTAATTCAGAAACCTTACCATTATATATAAAATGGTACTCTAGTTTTATATCTAAAGGAAAAACAGGAGCTTATGGTATGAGGTCTGTCAACAACTCCTCTACTGAAATGAAAAATATAAATCAAGACTTCAATGGTCACACCCCTGATTTGGTATTAGGTAAAGACGTTGTAAAACATCCGAAAAATTCATATTTTTTAAAAATAAAAGGAAAATTCCAGAAATTCAACTCTTTTGACTCTTTAGCAAAAATATTAAAAAAGCACGAGCTTGAGATAAAAGAGCAACTAAAGGAATCAAATTTTGACTTCAAAAATATTGAAGATGTAAAAAAGGCTGTTGAATATTGTTCTCAATTTGTTGAATGACATAAAAAAGAAATTCCAACTATGCTTTTTCTCTAAAAAATATAGAAAAACGTAATTTATTTTTAAATATAAGAACTCTATTAGTTTAGCCTATCCGAACATAGAAAAGTTTTATCAATAAAGTAGTATTATTTTGATATTTTTCATATAAATAAGTTTGTTTATTCATGAATACTTTTTTCCTTTGTTTAAGATTAAATAAATACTATCTGTTATTAAAGTAAGTAATGCAAAACACAGTAAAAATTAAGGACGTAAAAGACATAGTCGTACGTTTTTCTGGCGATTCGGGAGATGGTATGCAGTTAACCGGAACCATTTTCTCAAACCTCTCTGCTATCTTTGGAAATCAGATAGCTACATTCCCCGATTTTCCTGCAGAAATCAGAGCACCTCAAGGTACTCTGTATGGAGTTTCAGGCTTTCAAGTACATTTAGGTAATCAAATTTACAACTCAGGCGATATGTCTGATGTTTTGGTTGCAATGAATCCTGCTGCTTTGAAAGTAAACGCCAAATCATTGAAAAAAGATTCTGTTATAATTATCGATACAGACTCTTTCGGAAAACGTGATTTGGAAAAAGCTCTATTTGCTACCGAAGATCCATTTACAGAATTAGGACTGACAACACAGCAGATAATCTCCGTACCGATAACAACTCTAACGAAGAGTAGCCTCGAAGGTATGGAAATGGATATGAAATCTCGTGTCAGAAGTAAAAATATGTTTGCATTAGGACTTGTATGTTGGTTATTTAATCGTCCATTGGATGTAGCTAACCATATACTTTCTAACAAATTTGCAAAGAAACCGGTTTTGGTCGAAGCAAACCTTAAAGTACTAGCCGATGGATTTAATTACGGACATAATACCAATATGTCTATCTCTTCATATAGGGTAGAGACTGTAAATATTGACAAAGGATACTATATAGATATTAATGGAAATACAGCAACAGCATATGGATTGATCGCTGCTTCCGAAAATTCTGGTAAACCGCTGTTCTTGGGCTCATACCCAATTACTCCGGCAACAGATATTTTGCAAGAACTTGTTAAATTTAAACAGCTAGGAGTTAAAGCAATTCAGGTGGAAGATGAAATAGCTGGTGTATGTACGGCTATAGGCGCCAGTTTTGCAGGTAACTTAGCAGTTACATCTACATCAGGACCGGGTTTAGCCCTCAAAGGTGAAGCTATAGGATTGGCTGTAATGGCTGAATTGCCACTTATTGTTATCGATGTCCAACGAGGAGGCCCATCGACAGGCCTGCCAACTAAAACAGAACAAACCGACCTCAGACAAGCACTATATGGTCGCAATGGCGAAAGTCCTATTGTAGTACTGGCAGCAGCTAGTCCTACAGATTGCTTTGATATGGCCTATTGGGCATCTAAGATCGCATTAGAGCGTGTTATGCCTGTGATCTTGTTAACAGATGGTTATATAGCAAACGGTTCTTCGGCATGGCGTATTCCAGACTTAGACCAATATCCGACAATAACTCCGCATGATATATCGCAATACACAGGCAACGAATGGAATAGTGCGTTACGTAATGATGAAACAATGGTTCGCTACTGGGCTGAAGCAGGCTTAGAAGGTTATACACACCGTATTGGTGGACTTGAAAAAGACTTTAAAACCGGAGCCATCTCTACCGACGCAGCTAACCATCAAAAAATGACTGATGTCAGACAACAAAAAGTAGATAAAGTGGCGGATATAATTCCTCAACTGGAGCTAATTGGCGGAGAAGATGCAGAATTACTGGTTATCGGATGGGGTGGAACATACGGACATTTGCGAGAAGCTGTTGAAAAAATGAATATCCTCGGACATAAAGTGGCTTTAGCTCATTTCCGATTTATTAGTCCATTACCTAAGAATACAGAGTCGATACTCCGTAAATTTAAAAATATTATTGTTGCAGAGTTAAACAACGGTCAATTCGCCGGCTATTTGGTGGACAAAATCCCCGGATTGCAAGTATCACGTTACAACAAAGTGGAGGGACAGCCATTCGCTGTTTCCGAATTGATTGAAGCATTCACAAAGAAGTTAGGAGAGTAAAATTATGATAGATGTAAATTTAAAAATAGCCTCTTCTCATCAGGCTAAAGATTATAAAAGCGATCAGTATGTACGTTGGTGTCCGGGATGCGGAGACCATGCTCTTCTCAATTGCTTGCACAAAGCAATGGCTGAGTTGGGTATAGAGCCTCATAAAACAGCTGTTATATCAGGTATCGGATGCTCTTCTCGCCTGCCTTACTATATGAACACATACGGGTTCCATACCATTCACGGACGTGGGGCTGCCATTGCAACGGGTGTTAAAACAGCAAAACCAGAGTTATCCGTTTGGCTTGCCACAGGTGATGGCGACTGTCTTGCTATTGGAGGTAACCACTTTATACATGCAGTACGTCGTAATGTGGATATTAACATTTTGCTACTAAACAATAAAATTTACGGCTTAACAAAGGGGCAATTTTCACCAACATCTGACAGAGGATTTGTTTCTAAGTCTTCTCCTTTTGGGACGGTAGAAGATCCATTCCACCCTGTAGAATTAGCACTGGGAGCACGTGGAACCTTTTTTGCTCGTTGTATAGATGTCGATTTAGCTAACACGACTGAAGTTTTGACTTTATCGGCAAAGCATAAAGGCACTTCTGTTGTAGAGATATTGCAAAACTGTGTAATATTCAACGATGCAATCCACGATAATGTTGTAGACAGAGCATGGAGAGCCGAACGTACCATCTTGTTGAAACATGGAGAAAAGATGTTGTTCGGAGCAAACAAAGATAAAGGATTGGTAATTGACGGCTGGCAAATTAAGGATGTAATAATCGGTCAGAATGGTTATACAATCGATGATGTTTTGGTGCATGACGCTACGACGAAGGATGATACATTACACCTAAAACTAGGATTGATGTCTCCTCAAAATGGCCTACCTTTGGCACTAGGTGTTATTCGTGATGTAGAAGAGCCGACATACGACCAAGGTATAGAAGAGCAAGTAAAAGAAGTACAAGCTAAAAATCCGGTTCGTAAGCTTACAGATTACCTGATGAAACAGGATGTATGGGAAGTGAAATAATACAATATAGATATTAAACTTAAAAGCCTCTGATCTCTTATAAAGTTTCAGAGGTTTTTTAATTATTTGTCTCGTCCAGAAAAAAAATGACAATATAAAGTCAAAATCATGAAGCACATTAAACTCGCTCAAACAATTCTGTTTGTAGATAATCAAGAAAGAAGCAGTTTATTTTATCAAAAGATATTTCGCCAAGCTCCGGATCTTAATGTCCCCGGAATGACAGATTTTAATTTATCCGACCATTGCAAATTAGGCTTAATGCCTAACAACGGAATCGCCAGAATATTAGCAAATCAACTCCCCCACCCTCAGGATGGCAATGGAATCCCCAGATGTGAACTGTATCTGTATGTTGAGGATATTCAATTGGAGTTTGAAAATGCAATTAATAGTGGAGCAAAACTAATAAGTCCCATTATTGAAAGAAATTGGGGAGACAGAGCATGTTATTTCGCAGATCCCGATGGGCATGTAATAGCATTTGCTGAAAGAATCATTTAAAACAAGGTAAAATATCCACCTTCTATCTTATCTATTTGTATTTATTTTTACTTAACTTTATATCATATAACAGGTTTAATATACAAAACTCCCAATGCTATGGACGTAAAAGAAATTCAAGATAGTTATATGGAAAATTATAAGAAACTTAACGAGTCTTATAATAATCTTAATATCGTAGGTTTAGTAAATGATATTAACAAAGCGATATCCTCTTCCGATATTGAAAGTATAAATACCTATTTCAATAAAATTTCGGAGTGGAATGAGAATGTATCAAAATTACAAGGAGCAAGAATAGCTATAATTACTCAATATAAGTTCCTAAAACTCCCTTCTGTATCGGAATTATCAATTGTGTTTGATTTTGTAAACAAAGAATGGAAGTTTAATACTGACCCGGAATAGTTATCATTTTTACTTTTATATCTAAATAGCGTGTATTCTTTTAGCCAACAACAAAAAGAATACAATAATCGACTAGCATTTATTATTCGCGAGGAGAATAATAGATAATACAAACACCGATCAATGCAACCAGTGCTCCGATAATATCATATTTAGTAGGAATATATTTATCAAACACAAATGCCCAAAGAAGCGACAAAACGATGAAAAAGCCGCCATACGTTGCATAAACCTTTGCGAAATTAGACTCCTGAAAAGTAGCAACTATACCGTATGCGATCATGATAGCTCCACCAAGAATTCCATACCATAGAGGCTTGTCTTCTCTTATTGATAACCAAATAAGATATCCACCGCCAATTTCGCATATACCGGCAAGAATAAATATAAAAACAGACCTTAAAATATCCATAGATTTTTCATTTAAACAAGACAAAAGTATCAATTTATTTAAGAGAAACAGTCATCAGATTCATCTGGAGTACTAAAACAACGTTCTCTATAACAATATAAGATATTCCCTTAATAAAAAAGGACAACAAATGTTGTCCTTGTATAATTAAAGAATAAATTAAAATCAAAAATATACCCCCATAACCTTGGCTTCTTGGTATTCCACTCTAAAATCACTTTCCGGTAAGGGTGGCGTTCCACAAAACGTCATATTAGGAACATGATATTTAACCGGATATCCATTTTCATTGTAAGTGTGGGTTATCTTAAAGGTGGTAGGTGTTTGCTCTTTTCCTTCCTCATTTAAGTAAGATACTTGTATTTGAGTATAATTATTATAAATAAGAGTAGCGTCCAGCATAGTCACCAAAAACCACTGAGGTGTATTCACAGAGCTATATATACCATTATGAACATCATAGGTGTATGAATAATAATTGTTGTTAAAGTCGTTCTTTATCAAATTACCCTTCTGATCGTATTGGTAATTATATTCTATCGATGTATCTCTGTTATTTGCATAATATTGCTTCATTTTCAACACCCTACCTTGTGTATCAATGTCAATGTATCGTGTATTGTATTTATCCTGAACTACTATCTGCAATTCGTCATAAGTTATTGTATAAGTATAACTTTCGCCTTCTGAGGATTCCTGTGTAGCTTTATCTACACGCCCCAGTGCATCGTATTGTATTTTAAGTTCACTGATCTTAGATAGCTTTTTATCTGATTTAGAAAAATAACTACAACTTATAAGGCGATTGTAATCGTCGTATACGAACACTTTCTGACCACCATTCTTTTCTCCGGAGATTTTTACCGGCAATAATTGTGCAGAAGTTCCACCCGGAAAATTCTGTATACTGTTATCATCCGAGCATGCTACAAATAATAAACAGACCAGCACAAGGCATAATTTAAAATACGAACTTATGTTTTTCATTATAATATATATAAGGGTTACTACTTCTCTTTATAATATATAGATGATTGTCTTCTATAAAAAGTTGCATGCGAAAGTAAAATTCACAGCTCCCTCATAAATAATTATTTAGCAAATACTTAATAAAATTTTAATCGAAATGAAATAATCATATAATACATTTGATTAAACAAAAACAATTTATGCTATGGATATTAATGCTGTTAATTTGGTTATGCTGAGTGTAGTGGTAGTATCCTACCTTGCCTTTCTAGTTTATTGCATCTTAAATAATTTATTTAAAGGGAAAAAGCATTGAATCTTTTATTAAAGTCTATTCTATTTACTTCACGAAGAAATTATGCTACTCCTTTTTCACTTCAGATTTTGTAAATAAATATTTATAGAATCCCTCTGAATATTTTTTAGTTTCGGGTACTAGTACCAAAATGTTTATTTTAAATAAATTTTCTTAAATTTATTTGATTTATATTTTCCTTTTATCTACTTTTGAAAAAGGACTAAACACCTTGATATAAAAAGGTTATATCATCAAGATCCAAACATGAAGACATTGTTAATCCTAAAAAATTAATTCTTTATAAGTGAAAGGTTAATTGGTAAAATCCATTTGATTTGAATTATTTTTGTAGATAATTCAATTTATCAAGCAAATAATTAATCAAAGATTTGAACTCGGATCAGACTTCTTGACATTCCTTAAATCTATTTTCAGAATATATTGATTTTATTATAGACTTAAACAAAATGAGGAAACTATTTTAATTTAGAACAAAACATCTAATAGCTCATTTTGAAGATTAATTTTAAACAAATGATACCATGGACTTCAAAGATCAAATCAAACAGCTTTCAGACAGAGCCGAAAAACTAAAAGACAGCCTTCAAACAGAAGAAGCGACTAAAAATGCTTTAATTATGCCTTTTCTTCAAGCAATGGGTTATGATGTGTTCAATCCATTAGAAGTAATGCCAGAGTTTACTTGTGATATAGGAACTAAGAAGGGAGAAAAGATAGATTATGCTATATTCAGAGATAATCAGCCTGTAGTTTTAGTAGAGTGCAAGCACTGGAAGCAAGACCTGACCTTACATGACAATCAGTTGTTGCGTTACTTCCATGTATCAAATGCTAAATTCGGATTATTGACTAATGGAATAGTCTACAAGTTCTATACAGACCTTGAAACTCCTAATAAAATGGATGAGAAGCCATTTCTTGAAATCAATTTATTTGATCTCAAAAGTAACACAGTCGAGGAATTAAAAAAATTCCATAAAACATATTTTGATGTTGATAATATATTGAGCTCTGCAAGTGAATTAAAATACACAAGTCAGTTGAAAATGGTTATTAACAACGAATTCTCAAATCCGAGCCCTGAGTTTGTTAAATTATTTGCAAAACAGGTTTATGATGGTGTTATCACCCCCAAGCTATTAGAACAATTTACATCTTTAGTCAAAAAATCTATTTCAGGTTTAATTAGTGATACTATTTCAGATCGTCTGAAAACGGCTTTAAAAACAGAAGTTGCCCAAGAAGAGCAACCAGAACAACCAGAATCACTAATTGTTGAAGATAAAAACAATGGTATAGTTACTACAGAAGAAGAACTAGAAGGCTTCATGTTGATTAAGGCTATACTTCGAGAAGTTGTAAATGTATCGAGAATAACATATAGGGATGCTCAAACTTACTTTGCAATAATATTTGATAATAATAATCGAAAACCTATAGTCCGATTGTATTTTAACTCACCTACAAATAAATACATTGTAACTTTTGATAAAGAAAAAAAGGAAACAAGGCACAATATATCTTCTTTAGATGATATATACCAATATGCCAATGAAATAAAAGAAGTGATTAAAAACTATATATAAAGAACAAGGAAAAACCCCTTTGATTATTTGTAGATAAATCAAAGGGGTTTTAAAATTAATCAGTGCGCATGAAGGGACTCGAACCCCCACGACCGTAGGTCACTGCCACCTGAAGACAGCGCGGCTACCATTACGCTACATGCGCATTTTTTCGAGCGAAAAACGGGGCTCGAACCCGCGACCCCAACCTTGGGAAGGTTGTGCTCTACCAACTGAGCTACTTTCGCAATCGGTGTTGTAAAATTAGTATATTTTCTGAACTCTGACCAAAAATAAGAATACTATTTTTACGCCTTCATTCTTATTTTTTATAAGGACGAAAACGTCCCGTACTACTCTTCTTCCCGTGCTTCTAAAATAGTCTTTAGATGTTCCCATCCACCACCATTATATACATTCGTAAACCCAGCCTCTTCCAACTCAGCTTTGGCTTTAGCACTTCGTCTGCCACTTCGACAGATCACAATTACTTTCTTATAATGTTTTAAACACTCGATAGAATCAGCCAATGTCTGCAAAGGAATATTTATAGACGATTCGATATGCCCTTCATCGTACTCTTCTGCCGTACGCACATCAACAATCACAGTACCTTTACGTACAGCCAATGATCTTAATGTATCTGTATCCGCTATCTGTGCATGAATAGAAAAAGATAGCAGACTAAGAATAATTGTAAATAAAAAATAAGATAGTTTCATTTTCTAATTGAAATTGTGAATATTATTTATATTTCCAAAAGAGCAAAGTGATTATCTATGGTCAAACTTCTTAGAAATATAATTACCTGTATATTGGATTATAAACACTAATATTACGAGCAGCGCTAAAACTATATTCATTATTTCCAGATTATAACCAACATAGCCATATTGGTAACCAATTTGCCCCAAGCCTCCGGCTCCCACAGCACCACCCATAGCAGAATAACCGACAAGCATTATTAACGTGATAGACACACAATTAACAATTGACGGTAATGCTTCTGGCAATAAAACCTTTTTCACAATCTGAAGTGGAGTTGCACCCATCGATCGAGAAGCCTCTATCAAACCACTCGGCACATCGATAAGGCTATTTTCTATCATTCGGGCAACAAAAGGAGCAGCGCCAATACTCAATGGAACAAGTGCGGCTAAAACCCCTATTGATGTTCCTACCAATGCACGAGTGAAAGGAATCATCCATACAATAAGAATAATAAAAGGAATGGCTCTAAAAACATTTATGAATGTTGATAGGATATTATGCAATATCATATTTTCTTTTATCTGCCCTTTACGTGTTATATACAGCCAAACCCCAAGCGGTAACCCCAGCAAAAAACTAAAAAAGCCTGACACAAGGGTCATGACGATTGTTTCACCTGTACCTTTTAACAATAAATCAATCATCTCACTAGACATATCCTAAAACACTTACGTTTATATTCTTACTCTTTAAATACCGAACAGCTAATACTTCATTTTCTGGCAAGCCGTGTAATTCTATCAGCATAACCCCAAACTTAACACCTTTTATATGATCTATTTGAGCACATACAATATTACTATTGACCTCATACAACTTAGCAATATCCGATAGTACTGCATTTGCTTCAGATTGTCCCGATATTTCCAATCGAATGAGCATATGTTTATTATTCATAAATTGCTCTGTCAACCGATCTGAATAATTAGAAGGAATATGCAGTCTTATAGAAGAATCAATAAAGTATTTGGTCAATTCATTTTTAGGATGTGAAAAGATCTCAGTGATCAGCCCTTGCTCTATCAACTCTCCCTTGTTGAGGACAGCCACTTCATCACAAATCGTTTTTACAACTTCCATTTCATGTGTGATCAACAATATTGTAATATTCATCTTCTTATTAATATCTTTCAACAACGAAAGAATCGAATAAGTAGTTGCCGGATCTAATGCACTGGTTGCTTCGTCACACAAAAGGATTTGAGGATTATTAGCTAAAGCGCGCGCAATAGCAACACGCTGTTTCTGTCCCCCCGAAAGTTTTGCAGGATAATCATCAGCTTTTTTTTCTAAACCAACAAGAGCCAACAACTCCAAAACCCGTTGTCTAATTAATTCCTTAGGAGTTTTATTCAGCTTTAGGGGAAATGCAATATTTTCAAATACTGTAGTGGAGGATAGCAAGTTGAAGTGTTGAAATATCATACCGATCTTCCTTCGGGTAGCAATAAGCTCTGAAGGTGACAAAGTCAGCATATCCTGTCCATCAATATATATTTCACCTGAAGTGGGACGTTCTAATAAGTTTACACAGCGGATTAACGTACTTTTGCCTGCACCCGACTCTCCTATTATACCAAATATCTTACCTTTAGGAACAGTAAGAGATATATTCGACAGAGCAGTAGAAGACGCATTTTTTCCCTGAAAAATCTTTGTTACATTCTTTATTTCAATCATCTAAATATATAGATTGTTTCTTTTAATTATTTTGCCAAAAGTACACAATCCAAGCTATTTTATAAAATTATATCTTCAATATTCTCCTTCGTTCTTTACAAACCACAAAATTAACGATATCGCTTATACAATAAATACCTCATTTATGGTATTTATGATTAAATGGAAGCCTTATACTTTTGTAGAGACTATATAAATCATAAGTTTTTTATTACAATAAGATTCTTTACTTTTGTATTAAGCAATTGGTAAAAAACAATGCCTTATTTGTTGTATTGCAAGAAACTCCGTGTTACTCTTTTTACTCTGTGTTAAAAGAAATGGATAAGAGCAAATGCGACAATAATTCCTTATTATAACTTAGATAAAATTTGCAGGTTATTATTTTATCATTGAAGACAAATAATACTAACCTGCTCATTATTTAATAATTTAGAAAATATAATATCAGTATGAAGAAAATAAATGGATTGATTACTATATGTGCATCCCTTATACTACTCACATCTTGCGGAAACAAAAAAAATAACGACCCAAATCATATTAAGGTAGGGGTATCTTCAGGCCCTGAATACGCAATAGCCGAAGCGGCTAAAAAAGTAGCGAAAGAAAAATACGGACTAGAAGTAGAATTAGTACAATTCAGTGATTATGTAATGCCAAACACAGCATTAGATCAAGGGGATATAGAAGCCAATGTATTTCAAACAAAGCCTTTTTTAGAAGAACAAACTACGAACCGTGGATATAAATTTGTCATCGTAGGTAATACGTTTGTATATCCAATGGCAGCATATTCAAAAAAAATAAAAAGTTTGGATGAGTTGAAAGATGGAAGTGTAGTAGTGATCCCGAATGATGCATCAAACAATAGCAGAGCATTGCTATTATTACAAAAGGCGGGATTGATAAAACTCAAAGATGGTGCAACCTCTCCACGACTAGTTGATATAATAGAAAATCCTAAAAATCTGGAGATATTAGAACTAGAAGCACCACAACTACCTAGAGTCTTAGATGACGCAAAAGTGTCTTTATCTATCATCAACAATAATTTTGCAGGACAAGCAGGGCTCTTACTTAAAGACGCTGTTTTTGCAGAAGATAAGGAGTCTCCTTATGTCAATCTGATTGTGACACGAGAAGAAAAGAAAGATAGTGACAAAATCAAAAAGTTTGTAGAATCGTATCAATCAGAAGAGGTGGAAAAAGTTGCGGCCAATGTATTTAAAGGAGGAGCCGTAAAAGGTTGGTAATTCAGTATATCAAAAATAGAATTTACATACTTTCAATATAATAAAACAGGGTTAGAAATTCTAACCCTGTTTTATTATATTGAAGATAAAAAATAGCTATAAACAAAAAAAACTATCCAAATTGGATAGTCTTTTTGAGCCTCTTGTCGGATTCGAACCAACGACCCCGAGATTACAAATCACGTGCTCTGGCCAACTGAGCTAAAGAGGCAGATGGGTAAGCTTACTATATCGCGTCGCTACAACCGACGGCCCTTGCTGCGATCAAACCCTGGGGGATTAATCGGGAGCTGACCGTATAGGACTTACCCGCGACAAAAGTAGATAAATTTTTCATATTCACAAAATATGATTTCAATTTTTTCCTTTGATTTCCTTTTACTACATTTGTATGAAACTCTTTTGTAGAAAGAAAATGCTAGATATCAAAGCGTTAACAAATTTGACTTTTCGATAAAAATATTATAAAAAATAAATAGAGAATATGACAGTAGTAGATCGTTTCTTGAAGTATGTGAAATTTGACACAGAATCAAGCACTGAAACAGGTACAACACCAAGTACTCCCGGACAAATGGTTCTAGCCCGTGAACTCGAAAAAGAGTTGCATGAAATGGGTTTAGAAGATATATCTTTGGATGAGAAAGGCTATATTATGGCAACTCTTCCTGCTAATACAGATAAAGAAGTGCCAACCATAGGGTTCGTTGCGCACATGGATACCAGCCCCGATTTAACGGGTAAAGATGTAAATCCACAGATTGTAAAAAATTATGACGGAAAAGATATTATATTAAATAAAGACCTTAATATAGTTTTATCTCCTAACGATTTTCCTGAGATGCAAGACTATGTAGATCAGGATTTGATAGTAACTGATGGTAAAACACTATTAGGTGCGGATGACAAAGCAGGCATAGCAGAAATATTGACTGCAATCAAGTACTTGAAAGATCATCCAGAAATCAAGCATGGAAAAATCCGAATAGGATTTACTCCAGATGAAGAAATTGGTGCAGGAGCTGACTATTTTGATGTTGAAAAATTTGGCTGCGAATGGGCTTATACGATGGATGGTGGACCTATTGGCGAACTAGAATACGAAAATTTTAATGCTGCCGGCGTAAAAATTAATATACAGGGACGAAGCGTACATCCCGGATATGCGAAAGACAAGATGGTTAATGCATTGGTAGTAGCCAACAAACTAGTCTCTCTCCTACCCTCAAATGAACGTCCCGAGCATACTACCGGATATGAAGGTTTCTTTCATTTGACTAATATATCGGGAACAGTAGATGCTGCAACCGTAGGTTATATAATACGTGACCACGATCGTGAAATATTCGAAAAGCGTAAACAAATAATGTTAGACACTATCGCTTTCATCAATAAACTATACCCCGATAGTACTACTGTAGAAATAAAAGACCAATATTATAATATGCGCGAGAAGGTTGAACCGGTAAAGCATGTGGTTGATTTAGCTTTCGAAGCAATGACTGCTGTAGGCGTTACCCCTATTGTAAAACCTATCCGGGGAGGAACAGATGGTGCACGTCTATCATTTATGGGGTTGCCTTGTCCGAATATCTTTGCAGGTGGGCATAACTTCCACGGACGTTACGAATTTATACCTATCCAATCGATGGAAAAAGCTGTACAGGTGATCGTTAAAATTGCAGAATTGGTAACGAGTAAATAAATTGCTGTTTATATAGATAAGTGTATTCATTTTTTAATGTGAATAAAATTATCTATATTATATGAAAATACACTATAAATAATAAAAAGTAACAAGTAAAACCTATATTATTATGTGTTACTTTTGTTACTTTTTAGTAATATTGAACACTAATAACGAAATATATAATAAGTAATGAAAAAAACTCCATTTACAGACATCCACATTGCTCTTGGCGCTAAGATGCATGAATTTGCGGGCTATAACATGCCGATCGAATATTCAGGTATTATAGATGAACATATGACCGTCTGCAAAGGCGTGGGAGTATTTGATGTATCTCATATGGGCGAGATATGGGTAAAAGGATCCAGAGCTCTTCCTTTTTTACAGAGAATGTTAAGCAATGATGTTGCCACTCTTGAAATAGGTAAAGCCCAGTATACTGCCATCATTAACGATCAGGGTGGAATAGTAGATGATATAATCATATATCATTACGAACCCGAGAAATACATGTTAGTAGTAAATGCATCGAACATAGAGAAAGACTGGAAATGGTTGACAGATCATAATGAAGAATTGGCTGATCTTGAAAACTCATCAGATACGATAGCCCAATTAGCCATACAGGGACCTAAAGCTTTGGCGACGCTTCAAAAGCTAACCAAGATAGATCTAACAATGATTCCTTATTATTCTTTTGTTATTGGTAGTCTTAAGGGATCGGGGCTGGAGAGCGTAATTATATCCAATACAGGATATACCGGAGCAGGAGGTTTTGAGTTATACTTTTACCCTGAATACGGAGAAGATATATGGAATGCTATTTTTGAGGCAGGAGAAGAGTTTGGCATTAAACCGATAGGACTGGGTGCTCGCGATACACTTCGTCTCGAGATGGGATTTTGCCTCTATGGAAACGATCTGGATGATACAACTACTCCTATCGAGGCCGGATTAGGTTGGATTACCAAATTTACAGAAGGAAAGAATTTCACTGCTCGCGAAATACTTGAAAAGCAAAAGCAGAAAGGCGTAAATCGTAAATTGTGTGGATTCAAGATGCTTGAAAAAGGAATTCCACGTCACGGCTACGATATCGTAAACGAAAATAATGAAAAAATAGGAATAGTCACTTCGGGTACAATGTCGCCAACTTCAAAAATAGGGGTAGGATTAGGTTATGTAAAACCGGAATATGCTAAGCTGGGAACTCCTATTTTTATTAAAGTACGAGAAAAGAATTTGAAAGCAGAGGTAGTAAAACCGCCATTCAGGAAATTGGATTAATCCAATAACACTTTTTCTTCGCATGATGCAGCAGCAAGAGATACAGACAGAGACAAAGGAAGATTTAAACAATCTCTTTGTTTTATACGTTTGTATTTATAATGTATACTCGAGCAACATCTAAGAATACAAAATATGAGATTGGATGGCAGAAGGACTAGTGAGAATGTAGATGACCGTCGAGGAAAAAGGTCTTCGGGTAAAATTTCTTTAGGTATTGGCGGAACAATCATAATTGTTCTCATTATTCGGCTTACAGGAGGTAACCCTATGGAGTTTATGCCTCAGCAAGCAGCCGATATAATATCGCCGGAGAAAATCTATGTGTCATCTGCCCAAGAGGAATCTGCTGCTACTTTTGCAAAAACAATATTGGGCGATACAGAAGATGTATGGGCTGACATATTTGCTGAGGACGGACTAAAATATATAGTTCCCGAAGTAAGTCATCACGTACAATACTTGATCGGTACGTTGCAAAAAGGACAACAGTTGACCGAAAAAGAAAGTAACGAGCTTAATGTTAGGCTTGAACTACAAGCTGAATTTTATGCCGGAGTATGGGCCTGTCACGATAATGAAAACTTCAATTCGCTTGAAGACGGTGATATAGAAGAAGGACTGAATGCTGCCTCGCAGATTGGAGACGACCGCTTGCAAATGCAATCGCAAGGATACACGGTTCCCTACACCTCCAATCACGGGATATCTGCCCAGCGTATACGTTGGTTGAAGAAAGGACTCCAAACAGGGAATATATAAGAAGGAAACTCCTTTGATATCCCCTATAAACAGTTATAACAGAGAAACGAGGATTAAGCGTAGTAATCAGTTTCTTTTTTATAATTATAAACATGAAGTAAGCCTAAAATTTGCCCTAAATAGACAGAAAGTTTTATACTTCATTGTTATACTTTTACAAAAAATAAATATAAATCAGTAACATATGAGAAAAGCTAAATAAAGTTTTGATCATACTATACTCTACGTTATTTGATTGATATTTTAAATTTACAAAACCAGTTTTGGATAAAATATATAGTGGCAAAACAGCTGAGACCACTAAACCATTATACCCTCATTGGTGTTGTTATAAGCATCTTTTTTTGATAGTATTTATAAATATAGTTTCCTCTTTTTAATACACTATATACAATGGACATAAAGTATAGACAATATTCCAAAGATGAATTGATACAGCGCATAAAAGATCTGGAATATGACAATTTTGCATTACAGAAAGAATTAATAAACAAATATGTAGGGAATGTATCCTATAGTAATACGGAGGAGACCAATGTTAATCTGTTGCATGATAGAGAAAGAGCCTTTGAAATATTACTAAAAACCTGTGATTCGCTTTTTTTATTCCGCTACGATGGAACCTGTGTAGATTGCATTATAAAATCAAATCACTGGTTTCTAAAATCGGAACAAATTGTAGGTCAGAATATTTTTGATATACTCCCCGAAGAAACGGCATTAAATTTTAAAGCTCATTTTGATGATGTTGTAACAAATGGAGGAACTTCAAGCCTCAACTATGATCTTCCTTTAAAAAGAAACACCATATATTTCAAATGTATCATACAACTTTATGAAAAGGAGTTTGTACTTTGTCAATATCGTGATATAACTCAGCGTAGCCAGATGAAAAAGAGGTTGGATAACGCCAACCGAAAGCTAAAAGAAACGCAAAAAATAGCAAAAATAGGACATTGGAAATATAATCCTCAAGTAGGAATGTTGTATTATTCGGGATTTGGAAATATATTCTCTATAGTTGAAGAGGAAGCGATTATATCTATTGATGAATATTCTTCTAAAATACATCCGGCCGACAAAGAAGCATTTATAGATTATCTGAACGGCAGGATTTACAACGGTAAATACCTGGACTATAGACGAGTTTATACGAAAGACAATTACTCGATTGTATCTTATATAAGAACACAAATTACCAGTGTATACGAATATAAAGGCGAAACAATCATAGAAGGGTACGTACAGAATATAGACGATGTTATAAAAAATCGTTGGGAATATGAAACTGTAAACTTCATGAATAATGTGACAAGCGATCATGTTTTTGGAGTCTTTATGGAAGATGGTCAACTAATATTTGCCAATCAACAATTTTTACTTCACAATAATATATCAAAAGATAGAGATATTTCCGATTATAAAATATCAGATCTCAAACAACTTAGCACAGAACAATGGGAGCTTATTCTAAAAAATCTGGAATCGAATGAAAGCTATAAGTATAACATAATTTACACAGATAGTGAGACTGAAAAGACTTCTTACTTTGACTGTATCTCGTATTTGACGAGAGATACTTTCGGTACAAAATTTATATGGAGTTACTGGTCAAATACCACGAAACAGAAATACGCTGAGATTGAAAGTAAAAACACACGTAATCTCATGAATACGGTTTTAGATAATATGCCTATTTCTGTATTCATTAAAAACCCTTTGAACGACTATAGATATATATATTGGAATAAGATATCAACACAATTTTACCTCGTTCAAAATGATGATTTTTCCGATAAAACGGACTTTGATATTTTCCCCAAAGAATTAGCGGAGAGATATCGGGCTGAAGACATAGGGGTATTTGAAACCGGAGTTCCTCAAAGAGTATTTCAAGAATTTGTAGATGATGATGGAAATATCCGATATGTTGATATACTCAAAATACGATTAAACAGCGAAACGGATAATTCATCTCTGGTAATAGGTTTAGGTTGGGATATTACAGAACTCAAAAAAATAGAAAAAGAGCTTACAACAGCAAAGTTGAAGGCAGAGCAATTAGACAAACTCAAATCTGCATTTCTATCTAATATGAGTCATGAAATACGCACACCTTTGAATGCGATATTAGGATTCTCTCGCATTATAGCAGAAACCGATGATCAGGAAAAACGAAATTATTATTTTAATTTCGTCGAGTCCAATAGTGGTCGGTTATTAGCCTTAGTGAATGAAATTTTAGACTTTTCGAAAATAGAATCCGGCATTGTAGAATTTGAACCCGAAGACTTTGATTTTGGCATGTTATGTCTGGAAATATATGAAACATACGCATCTCAATGCCATCCCGAAACAGAACTTATCTATAATAATATAGGAACAGAGTTATGGATACGATCCGATAGAAACAGAATACACCAAGTTTTATCAAACCTTATTATTAATGCTCAAAAATTCACAAAAAAAGGATATATAAAGTATGGATTTGAGGTAATAGACAATAAGATCAAAGTTTTTGTAAATGATACCGGAATAGGAATAATAGAGGATCAATTAGATAAAATATTCGAACGATTTATGCAAGTTGACAGCAATGCTATTGGAACCGGATTGGGCTTAGCGATTTGTCGTTCTATAGTAGAGCGTCTTGGTGGAGAAATATCGGTTACATCTGAATTAAAAAAAGGGTCTTGCTTCACATTTACTTTACCATATCAACCTACAAAAAACGGGGAAGCAGAAAAAAATAATACTGACAATTCGGTCAAGACCTATTCTTTCGATCAGAATTGCACGATCTTAGTTGCAGATGATGATGACAATAGTTATCAACTGATAGATGCAATGATAGGAGAAGAGTATGCTTTGCTACAAGGGCTAGATGGAGTGGAGGCTGTGAGAATGTTTGAAGAATATAATCCTGATATGATCCTGATGGACTTGAATATGCCAACACTTAATGGATTTGAAGCAACAAAAATTATCCGTCAAGTTTCTCCTGACATTATCATTATTGCAATTAGTGCTAAAGCTTATGAAAAAGACATAAAAAAAGCAATTGATTCAGGTTGTAATGAGTTTTTAGCAAAGCCAATCTGCAAAGATAAATTAATAGAAACTATTCATAAATATATCATTTAAAAATCTGAATTTAATGGGAAAAGTTGCTGCAATAAAATTAGTAAACTTTTATATTGTTATTTTTAGTCTACTCATTGCAGGTACTACAATTGTAGGTGTCCTCTCCCCATTCTTTGACCCTAGAGATTATAGTATTATTCCTTTTATAGGACTAATATTACCTGTAATTTTAATCCTCAATGTACTAAGCTGCTTATACCTACTTATTACTAAAAGATTTATCATTGCATCTATTATTGCCATCACCTTCTGTATAGGCTTTCTAGGAGCCGGCTACAAACTTCCTAACTCTTCCCCAAAAGTAAATCTAGGAGGAAAGAATATACGGGTAATGACATTTAATATAAGTGAAAATAAGGCAAAAAATGATAGTTATGGCAATCTACACCAAATAGTAGAGTTTGTAAAAACAGAAAACGTAGACATTTTTTGTATTCAAGAATATCCTAACAACAAGGAAATAGGAGACTCTCTGAGAAAATGTCTTAGCTTTTTACCATATTATACCTTCTCCGAAAATGGAAGTGATTATTTAAAAGTAGCAATTTTTTCACGCTATCCAATACAAAACATAAAGCCTATATTATTCAACAATAGCAATAACAGCGCTATTGCAACAGACTTGCTGGTTGAAGACAAAACGATACGATTAATCAGTGCTCATCTACAGACGACAAACTTCAATCAGAAAAGAATAGGTTCGATATGGAACACTCCAAACTCATTGCATAAGACGATAAGTAAAATGAATGTAAACCAAAGAATACGGGCATCTCAGGCTAATCTTATCAGAGAAGAAATTTGCTCAAGTACCATGCCTATTATATTTTGTGGAGATATGAATGATACCCCAACCTCATATGCATACAAGACCATCAAAAAAGATCTACAAGATGGATTTAAAGAATGTGGAAACGGCATTGGGCATACTTATAAAGGTTTATTAAATATGCTACGGATTGATTATATCTTATATTCAAAAGAAATTACAGGAATAAAATATGATTCACCGAAAAAAGCTTATAGCGATCATAATCCCGTTATCATGGATTTAGTATTAAACTATTAATTGTTTATTTCTTTGGGAAGAGAAAAGAAAAATGTAGACCCCACTCCTTCTTTCGATTCAAACCATAGTCTGCCATTATTCTTCTGAACAAATTCCAATGTCAACAGCATTCCCAAACCGGAACCTTCTTCCTGAGCTGTTCCATAGCTTGTATAATGAGTGCCGACATTAAGTAGTTTTTGCTGATTTGCTTCACTTATACCACATCCGTTATCAGATACAGATACAATATACTCATCATCAGTTTCTTTTATTTCTACTTTAATTACTCCTCCATCATAACTAAACTTAATGGCATTGCTGATTAAGTTCCGCGTACAACTTTTCAACATATCTATATCTGAAAAAATATTCGCAGATTTAACCTCTGTATTAAATTCTATTTTAATATTCTTGATACTGGCAACATTCATAAAAACGTCCGTAGTACCTTTCACAATAGGGACAAGATCTACACTTTGAGGAATAGCCAATTGCTTACCGATCTGCAATTTAGTCCATTTCAACAAGTTATCTAGGAGGGAAAATATATCTTCGGTTGTTTTATTTGCAAGCTTCAAAAGCTCATATATTGCCGGATCGACTTTATCTTTATCAACGTCATGCATTATTGAATTCATTATCATCATCATCGATGCCATTGGCGAACGTAGGTCATGTGCTATTACCGAATACATTTTGTCCCTATCCAGAATCGTCTTCTTAAGCACATGGGTTCGTTTTACAATTATACGTTTTGCGGCAAGTAATGAGAGTTGATGAATTATACGGGCCATTAATTCTTCCTTATTAAAAGGCTTTGTTATATAATCACTCCCACCTAATCTAAATCCCTTGACAATACTGTCAACATCATTCATCGCAGTTAAAAATATGACAGGAATCTCTCTATATAATGAGTATTTTTTCACCTCTCTTATCACTTCAAAACCATCCATATTAGGCATATTGATATCCAAAAGGATAAGATCAGGCGCATCATTCCGAATTATTTCAATGGCTGCTTGTCCCTCATTTGCTGTAACAACGTTGAATCCCTCCTTATCCAATAACACTTGAAGGAGTAATACATTCGTCATCACATCATCTACCACTAATATTGTATAATCGGAATGATTTATTTTCATTTTAAATAATTAGGTGTTAGTTTTAATAAAAATTTTTTATTGGATATTAGATACAACAAACAAGTGCCTATGAAGTTCACGAAACGGGACATTTTTAAAAGAAAAAGGCATGTTCACATAAGATAGACATTGAAGACATTACAAACTGAATCATTCAAGAGAATCATAATGTGTTAATTTTTTCTCTTAATGAACTTGAGCGTATTTATTTTTGTTATAGCTATGACCTTAAGATATTTCAATAATATTTTTTGGAAATAAATGACTAATAATAAAGAAAATATATATACTTTTACTCAGTTTTTTATAAAACCATTTATACTATATATAGTTTATATTGAGGACAATCAGAAAACCCCATTTTTATTTAATTATGAAAATCAAATTTGCGTATACAGCATTGCTGTTCATAGCTTTACTAACTAGTTGCAGTGAACAAGATTATTATGACCCTAATTCTCAGGTAATACCTGATGAATTATCAGACTTAACCGTTCCTTCCGGTTTTGACTGGACTACAAGTTCCAATATTAGTCTCAATTTGGATGTGGATGACCAATTCAATGGTTCATATTATTACAAATTACAAGTTTTTAATCAAAACCCTATCATTTCACCAAATGCATCACTATTGGCAGAAGGCCTAGCTAAGAAAAATGAACCATTTAAAGCTAAGGTTACATATGCTAAGTCTGATAGTATCTTGTATGTCCAAGAAACTGACCCAACAGGAAAAAGATCAGTAAGAGCAATTTATACCTCTAACGCATTAAAGTCAGCTAGCGTAGCAACACTAAAATCAGGATCAACTAAAAGTTTAGACATAAATTATACTGCGCCAACAAGAACATATACAACACCATCTAATGCAACCGTTATATCCGGATCATCATATAGCATCAGCTATTCAAGCAATCAATATGTGATACCGGCAGGGCAAACATTTGAAGGGCAAATAAACAATAGCTCTTGGTACGATGCATACGTATATGTGGAAGGAACATGGAAAAACACTTCAACTAATACAGAATTGAATAATTTAAAAATAATTGTTCAAGATGGAGGAAAATATATTCCAACACAGACTTCTTCAAACATAAAAGCAAATGGTTCGGCTAAAATTGTTGTAGCTACAACAGGGCAATTCAATCCGGATAAGAAAGAGGTTAATGTGGATATGAATAATGAAAATGGACAAATAGTAAACAACAGTACTGTATTCAACATCAATAACATTTCGAATATAAGAAGTTTGTTTAATTATGGTACAATGTCTGCATCAGGTACATTATCAGCAAATACGAGTAATGTACAGGTTATAAATGAAAGTTCCTTGACTGCTCAGAACTTGTCTATTAACAACAATGCGAATTTTATCAATAAAGGTCAATTTACAGTTAATGGCAATACATTCTTACAGAACTCAATCATCAACAACAATGCTGCATTTATAACTCAGAATATAACTGTTAATGATGCTACAATTGAAAATGGATGTAAATTTATCATTAATGATAAAGGAACTTTCCAGGGCACAACATTAAATACAGCTGCTGAAACATTGTTAAAATGTAACATTTTAGACCTTCAGGCTAATAATAAAATAAATCTTGGATCTTATGCTATAATGAACGTTACCAATGAACTTAAATTCAGTAACTCAGGAACTAGTATCAATGGTCCTACTTCTGGCAATAAAGCCTTAGTAAAATTAGAGAAATTTTCAATCACAGAATGGAGACACCCGGCATTTACCGGTTATTTAGAGATAGAGTCATCAAACTATCCTGCAAATTCAGGCTCAACAGGGTATGACGTTCCTTCAGACACTAAATATGTTAACTTTGTAAGAAAAGGAGAGTCTACTGTTAACATTGAAGCAACAAGCTGCAACGAGGGTGGAAATATTATTCAAAGAGGAGGTCCCGTTATTATAACATATCCACTAAGTACTACATTAGGAACAACTTATACTTATGCTTTTGAAGACAACTACCCAAGTATTGGCGATTATGACATGAATGACTTTGTTCTAGATATAAATTTAGGATATACATTATCGGCCGCTAATAAAGTCTCAAAAATAGACATTCAAAGTAAAGTAAGAGCTGTTGGTGCTACAAAAAGACTTGCTGCTGCTATTCAGCTAGACGGCGTATTGAAAGGTAATATTAAAAGTATAACAAATTCAAATACAAGCTTCAGTGGTGACGTTTTCTCTATGAGTAATGGTTTGGAAAACGATCAAGATTATGCAGTTATTCCGCTTACAGATAATGCTCATGCATTGTTTGGGGCTAACACTTCTCAGATAATAAATACTAAAGCGGGAGAAACTCATTTTCCAGCTAAAGCTATCACTATTAGCATATCATTCAACGAGCCTATAGATATTTCTAATGTTTCTTTGATCGATATACTAAACGTATTCATTGTCAACGGTGGTTATAATACATCTAATAGGAAGGAAATTCACTTAAGGAATTATGCAGCAACAAAAAAATCGACAGATGTATCTTCTGGAAGAAACTATAGTACATCCGACTTAGTATATGGAATAAGGGTTCCACTATCTTTGAAATATCCATTAGAGTGGGTTCGAATTATCGATGCATATCCTCAATTTAAATCATGGGTATCCTCAAATGGGCAAAATTATCCTAATTGGTATGAAACTTACGAAACAAATAAAGTATATTTATTAGAACAATAGAAAATAATACGAATATCTCAAATTATTTTATTAAATTGAGATATTCGTGAATTTTGGAACAAACTATTTCTATTTTCATATTTATTTGTTTATCCGAAGAATCCCTGATAAAAAAAGGAAATAATGCAAAGAATATTAATTATTGATGATAAAGAAGCTATAGCCAAAGTTATAGCTAACTATTTTAGAGAGGACTATGAATGTATTTATTTTGAGAATCCATTAAAAGCAATTCAATGGTTAGAGCAAAATTCGATACCGGATTTGATTATCCTGGATTTGAGAATGCCTTTCATGACCGGGGAAGAGTTTCTGGCATATATCAAAAAAAATGAGCTCTTTAAATCTATCCCCGTGGTTATCCTTTCTAGTGAAGATAACAGTATCAATCGAATTCGATTATTAGAAAATGGAGCGGAAGATTTTATATTGAAACCCTTTAACCCGATGGAGTTAAAAGTTAGACTAAAAAAAATCCTTAAATGACTTTTATTATATATATAGGTAGTAATAAAGAATATATCAATCATTTTCAAGAGTTATTACAAGAAAATATAGTTATAGTCAAAAATAAAGAAGAGGCTGGTATTATATTGAAAGAATTACCCTCAAATAAAATCCAGCCTCTTTTATATGAAAAAATTAACCCTGATGTAGATAAGGTTAATATTGCATACCTGAAAAAGAAATTCAAAAATCTATATATAATTCTCGTTACAAAAAAAATAGGAAAAGAAGAAACTAGTATATATATAGAGGCAGGAGCAAATAATACTATTTCTCCGTATGCCGACTCAGATGTATTTAAAGCAATCACTAATTTTATATCTAAAAATGAAATTCTAAATAAAAAAGAAAGAAAAGAAAAGAATAAGGTTGATGAAGTATTTACAATACCTAAAGGCAAACGTATATTTGACATAATTATTTCACTATCAGCTCTTATCGTTCTATCTCCTTTTTTGATTTTAATAATGGTCTTAATCAAGCTTGAAAGTAGAGGACCTATTTTATATAAGTCTAAAAGAGTTGGGAGCAACTTTTACATTTTCAATTTCTTGAAATTCCGATCTATGTATATAGATGCCGAGGAGCGCCTCTCTAGTTATCTATCAATGAATCAGTACACCAAAGAATCGAAAGAAAAAACATCGGAAGTAAGCGCAACAAACTCTGATATTATCAATGATGATACGGTACTAGTTTCAGACGATTACGAAATATCAGAACATGAATATCTAAATAAGAAAAAAGAGAAAAAAGATACGACCTTCTTTAAAATAGCACACGACCCCAGAGTCACAAAAATGGGTAGATTTATGAGAAAATATAGTATCGACGAAATCCCCCAATTGATAAATATATTAAAAGGAGATATGTCAATAGTGGGCAATAGACCTTTACCTCTTTATGAAGCAGAGCTATTGACTGGAGATGAATATATTGAACGGTTTATAGCTCCGGCCGGATTAACCGGGCTATGGCAAGTTGAAAGACGCGGAGGAGAGGGCAAGATGTCAGCAGAAGAAAGAAAACAGCTGGATATATATTATGCTCATAATTACTCCATATGGCTTGATTGCAAAATTATTTTTAAAACATTTTTCTCATTTATACAAAAAGAAGATGCTTAACATCTATTAGGCATTTGCAAGTTTTTACATTTATGAAACTAAAACTAGTCATCGTTACATTTTTTCTATTTTCTAGTTGTATCTCTCTGCTAGCTCAAGATATAACAGAGTTAAAACCGAAAGATTATCTCAACTTTCAGCTACCACCAATATCTGTGCTATACGAAAACGCCAAAGCTAGCCCTGTTCTCAGCTATTATGAGAAAAAGAAGCAAGCAAATAAGAGTTTGATGGATTCCGAGAAAAAAAGATGGTTGAGTTTCATCAAGTTAGTTACCAACTATCAATATGGGGTAGTAGGCAACAATACAACTTTTTCGGATACAAATACTCCAATGTTCTATCAATATTCAGGAAACAAACAGAGTTGGTATAATTTCGGAGCTTCGGTATCTATACCATTGGATGACATTTTTGATAGAAAGAATAGGGTAAGAAAACAAAGGTTGGATATGGAAGCAACGGAGTTTGAACAAGAGAAATGGTATGATGAACAAAAAATCCGTATAGCAACAATATACAGTCTTGCAATGAGAGATTTAACATTACTAAAAATTAAATCAGAAGCTTTGCTCTTTACAGAAGCTCAATTAAAACTAAGTGAAACAGATTTTATTAATGGTAATATTACTATCCAAGAACTCGGGAAACAGAAATCGTTATATACAATAGCTATATCTGAATATGAAGATACTAAAGCAAGTTTAAACTCATCTCTACTTCAACTTGAGATATTAGCAAAAACGAAAATCATATCTAAATAAATAAATATGAAACAATTAAACTATATATATAGGTTCTTCAATAAAATAAAATGGTGGTTATTGATTGTACCATTACTAATATCTAGTATAGTTATTTTATGTACACGACATCTCAATCTAGAATATAATGTAGAAACCACAATATATACTGGAGTTGTATCCAGTTATGGGCTAGATCCCGAACAACCCACGACTCAAAACTGGAATATATTAAATAATACTATAGAAAATATAATAAACATTGTAACATCTAAAGAAACGCTGAAAGATGTAGCCTTAAGACTATACATACAAGACATGATACATGGCGATCCGGAGAAAGATAACATCTATATCAAAGCTTCAAATTATAAGGAACTTCTAAGTATAACACCGAATGAGGTTCTAAAACTTATAGATAAAACATCAGAAGAAAAAACTCTAGAAAATATTCTTGCTTATGAAAAATCAGATCGGAGGAACTTTATATATGGATTATTAAATTGGAAACATCCACACTATAGTTACGAAGCACTAAGTAAGATTTCTGTTAAAAAATTGGGTAACAGTGATATGTTACAAATAACATATGCCGCAAATGATCCTGGCATAGCATACAATACTTTGGTAATACTCAATCAATCATATGAAAAAAAATATCAGGATATTCAGTTCGGAACGACAAATAATGTTATTACATACCTAGAAAAAGAACTGGCAAAAGTAAGCTCTGAACTCAGAAATGGAGAAGATTCTCTTACTAATTATAATATAGAAAATCGTGTTATCAATTATGATGAACAGACAAAACAAGTAGCAGCATACGATAAGGATGTCCAATTGATATATCAGGATGCCTTACTTAGATACAGTAGTTCTAAGGCATTAATCGCTCATCTTGAAAGTAAGATAGCAGAAAACTTAGCATCAATAAAAAACAATTCTGAGTTTGTCGCCAAACTCAATACTATATCTCAATTACGCAGTAAAATTGCAGAGATAGAGCCATTCTATAAAGATTCTGTGTATAGTCCAGCAAATCAAAGACAGATTAACCGGTATAAGGCCGACCTAAAGACTGCAGAAGGTGATCTACATGTAATTATGAATACATTAAGTAATCAAAAATATACAAAGGACGGTTACCCTACATCCAATTTCGTATCTCAATGGCTTGACGAGGTTTTGAAAAATGAAAAAGCATCTGCAGAACTGGCTGTTTTAGAGAGGAGACGTTCGGAGTTAGATCAGGAATATCTTCATTTTTCACCAATAGGCTCGACAATAAAACGGAAAGAAAGAAGTATCGATTTTCTAGAGCGTTCTTATCTTTCAATCTTATCAAGTCTTAATACGGCCCGATTAAGATTAAAAAGTTTAGAAATGAACTCAGCCTCATTAAAAGTACTTAATCCCCCCATCTTTCCACTATTATCAAAGCCAACAAAAAGGAAAGCCATCGTATTAGGTTCATATGCAGCTAGCTTTATATTTGTCCTTGGTATATTCTTATTAAAAGAATTATTTGACAGGAGATTATTGGATAAAATGCGAGTTGAACACATTACTTTAGGTAAAGTATTAGGAGTATTTCCAGAAGAAGGAAAATTGGGGAAAAGAATTTTCAGAAAATCTTATGAAGAAACATGCATACGGTTATTAGGTAATAACTTATTGAACTACTTCGCATCTGAAAAGCCTAGTATAATAAACTTCTTCAGTATTTCTTCAGGAGTTCAAAAAACATATATCGCAACTGCTTTATCTGATTATTGGAAAAGTATGGGTTTATCCGTAAAAAATATTGATTGGAATAAAGATTTTTCTAACTCATCAAAAAGCCATCTATTAGTCAATAAGTTATCAGATCTGAATATAGATGTAGTTAATAATGATGTTGTGATTGTTGAATATCCATCAATAAAAGAAAATCCAATACCTAAGAATTTACTCCAAACAGCTAACTTTAATCTAGTGTTATTAGATGCAAAAAAAGCCTGGGGTGAAAGTGATCAATCAATTTTTGATGAGATAACAAAGCTTTCAAAAGATGTTCCAATTATGATTCTTTTAACAAATGTAAGTCATAGTGTTGTAGAAAATATAACAGGACTAAAACCTCTTAAAAAAAAGTTCGAAGCCAATAATTAATACATTACCAGTAATGAGTAAAGTATCAGACATATATTCCAGATGTTATGATAAATATTTTTATCTAGGGCTTTTTCTTGGACTACTAATAATATTAGCAACAACAATATATACGACAAATTTTATTAGCGGAATATTATTTGCATGCATTCCAATATCATGCGTTATAATATTTTATCTTTTTAAACGTCCCCATTTTCTCCTAATTATAATATTCATAATCAATTATATAATAATGGGAATTTGTAGGTATATATCAGGCCTAGCGGGAGGGATAGTGATGGATGCTTCACTTGCATTAATATTATTTATCTTAATTGTACGTACAGTTTTCTTTCCCGTCGATTGTTGGAAAAGATTTAATAATCCATTGACATATCTTTCTCTTTTTTGGCTTATCTACTGTATTATCGAGATCTTAAATCCATATACAACGATTGAGCTTTGGATGACTTCGGTCAGGGGCCTCGGATTTTATTTATTCTTATTTGTGGTTGTTACTACCGCTTTATTCAAACGCTATAAAGATTTGAAACAAATACTATGCATATGGGGAATCCTCACCATTTTTGCTATATTAAAGGCTGTCATTCAAAAATTTATAGGATTTGATTGGGCTGAAAATCATTGGCTTTATGCTGAAGACGGAGCAAAAACACATATTATTTATTCGGGCATACGATATTTTTCATTTTTCACTGATGCTGCTAATTTTGGGTGTAGCATGGCTCTATCTATGGTTGTATTCTCAATAAGTGCATTATATATCAAGAGTAAAAAGCTAAGAGTTTTTTTCATTATTGTAGCTATCTTAGCTGGATATGGCATGCTTATATCTGGAACTCGAACAGCATTAGGAATACCATTTATAGGATATACAACTTTTATTTTAGTATCAAAACGTATAAAAATTATTATTGGAGGTACTTTTCTTATCTTATCTCTGTTCTTTTTTTTCAATTTCACTGATATTGGACAGAATAATGGAGATATACGGCGTATGAGAACTGCTTTTCAAGGTACCGAAGATGCATCTTTCAATGTAAGGATTGAAAATCAGAAAAAGATGCGGGAGTTCATGCCTAACCATCCTTTTGGAATTGGTATAGGAAAGGCTAAACACACAGATTCTAAGGATCACATGTATGGATTAGCCACAGATTCTTCTCTTATATATGTATGGATAGAAACAGGTATTGTTGGTCTTATTCTTTTTATTTCTATTTTTCTATTTGTACTAGGAAGAGGGATATATGATATATTGTTTCGTATCAAAAATAAAGAACTTAAAGGCATAATGAGTGCCCTAATAGCGGGCCTCTCCGGGATTTTAATTGCATCTTATGGAAATGAGGTCCTACAACAGTTTCCTACCGGGCCTATTTTATATATATGTATGACATTTATTATGATGGGACAGTATTTTGACAAGGAAATCGAAAACAGAGAAGCCGAAAACAGCAAGTTATCTTCAGAAAACGAATATACATCTAATTAAGATTTAGCATAAGGATATGAATGATATCTATATATCTATAATAACCGTCAACTATAATGGAATGAGTGATACATGCCACATGATAGATAGCTTAATGCAATATCTATCTGAAGTATCGTATGAAATCATTATAGTGGATAATGCTTCTTTAAAAGATGAGATCACCGAGATACAAGCAAAATATAAAAACATACATTGTATAAGAAGTGATTCGAACTTAGGTTTTGCAGGAGGCAATAATTTGGGTATAATCCAGGCTAAGGGAAAATACGTCTTATTATTGAATAATGATACATATATTAATGATGATTCATTATTAGATCTCGCAGAGTTTTTAGATTCAAACGCAACTGTGGGAGCAGTTTCTCCTAAAATAAAATTTGCAGATTCCAATATTATTCAGTTTGCTGGCTATACAGATTTATCTCAAGTCACATTGAGAAATAGTCTGATTGGTTTTGGAGAGGCTGATTTAGGTCAATATGATACACCGGCTAAATCTCCATTCCTGCATGGAGCAGCGATGATGCTTAGACGAGATATTATAAAAAAAGTAGGTCTAATGCCTGAAATATATTTTTTATATTACGAGGAGTTAGACTGGTGCGAACAAATAAAGAAGAACGGATTTGAATTATGGTATACCCCTCAGGCTGTAGTATTTCATAAAGAGAGCCGGAGTGTAGGACAAAATAGTCCATTGCGATGTTATTATATGACACGTAATAGATTATTGTATGCATGGAGAAATAGGAGAGGCTTGGTTCGATTGGCTGCTATACTGTATCAATTTCTTATAGCCAATCCTAAAGGTATATTTACCTATATACTCAACGGGCGCTTCGATCTGGTTGGAGCTTCTATTAGAGGAATGATGAGTTTTACTAATATGAAAAAAACTTTATGAACGTAGTTAATATAGTTGATTCAGTATTATTTGCATTGATGTTATTTCCTGTTTTGTACCTTCTTGTATTTGCAATAGCTTCGCTAAAAAAGAGAAAGATACATTACCCTGAAACAGAAAACAAACTCAAATATGTTATTCTTTTCCCGGCATACAAAGAAGATAAGGTTATAGTATCATCCGTAAAATCCTTCCTCACTCAGGATTATCCTAAAAGTCATTTCGATGTTGTTGTTATCTCAGATCAGCTGAAAGATAAAACAAATGAAGAACTATCTCAGTTACCTGTTGATCTACTGATTGCTAATTACAAAGATAGCACAAAAGCAAAAGCTTTAATTTTTGCGCTTGATAATTTAAGTAAAGATGATTATGATGCTGTGGTAATAATAGATGCGGACAATACAGTAAGCCCCAACTTCCTAAATGAAATAAATAAGGCATTTTCCTTTGGTATAAGAGCCCTACAGGTTCACCGTATAGCAAAAGATCCAGAAACAGATATGGCTATTTTGGATGCTGCAAGCGAAGAGATGAACAATTCTTTTTTCAGAAGCGGACATATACGGTTAGGGCTATCATCTGCACTCAGTGGTTCAGGGATGGCCTTCGAATACAAATGGTTCAAAAAAAATATTAATAATATATCATCTGTAGGAGAAGACAAAGAATTGGAACTACAATTATTACGACAGGGTATATATATAGATTATTTGGAAGATGTATTTGCCTATGATCAGAAAGTACAGAATCAACAAGTCTTTTACAATCAACGACGAAGATGGATGGCTTCTCAATACGAAAATCTGGTAAAAGGGATGAAATATATTTCAGAAGCTTTGACAACAGGTAATATCGATTTATGTAATAAACTTATACAATGGGCTATGCTTCCTCGGTTGATTTTATTGGGATTGATATTCGTTCTTGCAGTTTTATTCTTATTAATTAATATATTTTGGTCTATAAAATGGTGGATATTGCTAATGTTTATGTGCTTATCTTTAGCCATTGCTATCCCGGATGAGATGGTTAATGAGCGCTTGATAAAAATACTCAGAAAATTGCCAAAGCTATTTATTTTGATGGTTATCAATCTATTCCGAATAAAAGGCGCAAAAAAGAAATTTATACATACAGAACATTGATATTGAGAATAGTAAATGAAAATTGCAATTGAAGCACAGCGTATATTTCGAAAGAAGAAACACGGAATGGATATTGTTATTCTAGAAGCTTTGCGAGAATTACAGGTACAAGATGCGTTTAATCAGTATTATATATTCGTGGCTCCGGGACCTGACAAGTGTTTAGAAAAAACCTCAAACTTTCATATAGTAGAAGTAAAATGTCCGTCCTATATATTATGGGAGCAAATAGGACTACCTCGTGCTGTATCTAAAGTAAAACCCGATGTGCTACACTGTACAAGCAATACCGCTCCCCTATTTGTAAATGTACCGTTGATAGTAACATTACATGATATAATATTTTTAGAAAAGAAACAAAGTTCTAATAAATCTCTATACCAAAACCTAGGACGGATATATAGAAAACTTGTTGTACCTCATATTTTATCGAAAAGTAAGAAAATTATTACTGTATCAGATTTTGAACGCGAAAATATTTGCAAAAAGACAAATATACCACCATCTCAAGTAGTCACTATTCACAATGGATACAACAAGCGGTTTCATTATATACCAAACTATCATAATGTTACAAAAAAATATATAGAAGAGGATAACTATATTTTATTCTTCGGAAACACAGATCCTAAAAAAAACACGTTGCGAACAATAAAAGCATATGCTTTATATCTCGAGAAATCAGATTATAAAAGACCTTTATTGATTTTGGATATTAATAAATCTATTATTGAAGAAATCCTAAAGAAGGAAAGCTTAGAGCACATAAAACCGTTTGTACACTGTCCCGGGTATATAAATAATTCAGATCTGCCATATATATACAATGGTGCATTTGTTTTTATTTACCCATCTTTGAGAGAAAGCTTTGGACTACCAATACTTGAGTCGATGGGCTGTGGAACCCCTGTTATTGTATCCAATACATCAGCTATCCCCGAAGTCGCTGGCGAGGGAGCTTTATATACAGATCCGTATAACGAACAAGATGTTGCCAATAAGCTGCTACTTATCGAAAATGATAAAGAAATGTATCAAAAATTAGTTGAATACGGAAGATTGAGAGTAAATTCGTTTTCGTGGGAATGGACTGCTAAGAATTTAGTCCAGATATACAGTTCTCTATAATGAATATATAAATTAAATGAATAAGCCAAAAGTAAGTGTTATAATACCTGTTTACAATACAGAGTTATTTGTTGAAGAAGCTATTAACTCTGTACTTAATCAAACTTTGACAGAGATAGAAGTGATTGTTGTAAATGATGGATCAACAGATAATAGCCTTAAAGTAATAGAAAGATTAGCAAATACTGATTCTCGAATAAAAAAAATTTCTCAAGAAAATCAAGGACAATCCATAGCCCGTAATTTAGGGCTAAATATGGCAAAGGGGGAATATATTTACTTTATGGATAGTGACGATATGATAAGTCAGAATACACTAGAAATATGCTACAATAAATGTACATCTGAAGATTTAGATTTTGTTTTTTTTGATGCTGAAAGCTTTAGTTATGGTGACATAATCCTATCTATTTCCTACAATAGAATAGGCAAGACGGATACACAAATCGATACTGGCATTCAAAAGATTAATGAATTAATCGAAACCCGCGGTTACAGTGCCTCTGTTTGTCTTCTATTTATAAAACATAATTATATAGCTTCTTTATCCTTAAATTTCTTACCAGGAATAATGCATGAAGATCAACTATTTACAGCAAAACTGTACACTCAGGCACAAAGAGTAGCGTATATCCCGGAAGCATTCTTTCATAGACGATTTCGTCCTGATTCTATTATGACTAAACAGTATACTATCTTTAATGTTAAGAGCTATTTTATAGTAGTAGATGAACTTATAAAATTTGCATGTAGTCAAAATGAAAATATAAAAAAGACAATAAATAAAACTATTCGGTTCTTTTTTGATCCTGCTATATATATGTCCAATATATTTAGATTGAACGAACGCTTTAGTATTGCTAAAATTTGCTTCCTTCGCTATCGTAGATATATATCTGTCAAGTCATGGCTCGTCCTTCTTTTTCCTTGGCTAATAAAACTAAAATCATATACAAAATAATAATTAATCCAAGTGTCGTTAAAAAAAGATTTTTTTACAGGTGTCACATATAATGCAATATCTAAATACAGTGGTATAATTGTATCATTGATTGTTTCCGCTGTATTAGCCAGACTTATTACTCCTGAGGACTTTGGTGTAATAGCTGTAGCTATGGTTATCATTACTTTTTTCAGTATTTTAAGCGATTTAGGATTAGCTCCTGCAATAATACAGAATAAGAGCTTAACTAAAGAAAATTTATCCGATATCTTCACCTTCACTGTTTGGCTGGGGATAATTATTTCTCTAGGATTCTTTTTTTCATCATGGGCTATAGCGTCTTATTATCAAATGAGCGATCTCACCAATATATGTCAGATATTGTCTATAAATTTATTCTTTGTTACAGTTAATATTGTTCCAAGCGCTTTGTTGTACAGAAATAAAGAATTTAAATTTATTGCTTTTCGAACATTTACAGTCCAATTTCTAGGAGGACTTATATCTATAATTGCAGCCTTAAATGGAGCTGGATTATATGCTTTACTTATTAACCCTATCTTTTCAAGTGCAACTCTATTTATTGTTAATATATTACGTTATCCTCAAAAGATGAAGATTATATTTAACATTTCTTCATTGAAGATTATACTTTCTTACTCCTCTTATCAGTTTCTGTTCAATCTAATAAATTACTTTAGTCGGAATCTTGACAAATTACTGATCGGGAAATATATGGGAATGTCTTTGCTCGGATATTATGAAAAATCATACCGTCTAATGATGTTACCATTACAAAATATAACCTATGCCATAACACCTGTTATGCATCCTATTTTTTCAGACTTTCAGAATGACCTTAAAAAGTTATCATCCTCTTATCTCAAAGTTGTCCGCCTTTTAGCTTTCATTGGATTTCCTTTGTCTATACTACTTTGGTTCACAGCAAGAGAGGCTGTATTAATAGTATTTGGGGATCAATGGATAAACTCTATACCTGTATTTCAGATTCTATCCTTATCAGTCGGAATACAAATCATATTATCTACATCCGGTGCTATTTTTCAAGCAGCTAATGCTACAAAATTATTATTCATAAGTGGACTGTTATCTTCTATATTAAATGTTTCAGGTATATTAATCGGAATATTTATATTTAATTCGCTTATTGCAGTTGCATGGTGCATTACAATTACATTTACTATGAATTTTATTCAATGTTACTATATCATGTACCGATATACTTTAAAGACAAGTATTATTAATTTTGTCAAACAATTCATATCTCCAATAATTCTTAGTATCATTCTATTTTCAATTCTACTATTTATATCTCAGTTAATAACAATATCAAACATATTTATAAGTGCTTTGTTCAAAAGTTTAATATTTATACTTATATACGGCCTTTATATACAGCTAACAAAAGAATTCGATATTTATAGAAAATTAAAAAATAAATTGAGATGAAACTATTATACCTGATTTTCCATGGGTTTGAGGCATATAACGGCATAAGTAAAAAGATACACTATCAGGTTAGTGCTTTGAAGCAATCTGATGTAGAAACACATCTATGCTATATTCATATTGACAATGATGGGCATCAAAGACGAATGATAGATGATCAAGAGCTAGAAAACTTTGAACATGGGATTAAAGGCAAAATAAAAAAATGGATTGACTATTCTAAAATATTAAAATACATAGAAACTAACAATATAAATCTTATCTATATAAGATCATATCACAATGCAAATCCATTTTTAATTTCTTTCGTGAAGCAAGCGGCTAAAATAGGGGTGAAAACATTGCTCGAAATCCCAACATATCCATACGACAACGAATACATCAATAGTTCTTTGCCGATTCGCTTACAGTTACTTACAGATAAGCTATATCGTCGCAAGCTAGCCCTCAATATATTCAGAATCGTTACATTCTCAAACGAAACAAATATCTTTGGAGCAAAAACAATTAATATATCGAATGGTATAGACTTTGATGCTATAAAAATAAAGGAGCCTACAAATAGTAATCCGAATATAATAACGCTGATAAGCGTAGCTGAAATTCATGTATGGCATGGATTCGACCGTTTACTAAAAGGTTTAACCGAATATTATAAAGTGAAACAAGATCTAGAAGTTCGGTATGAAATTGTAGGGTACGGAGATGAACATGAAATTTCGAAGCTAAAAAATTATATAATCCAGAATAAATTGGAGAACTATGTCACCTTTCACGGGCCACAATATGGAGAAAGCTTAGATAACTTGTTTAATCAGGCATCAATAGGAATTGCCAGCCTGGGACGTCATCGAAGTGGAATCACCAATATAAAGACTCTAAAAAACCGCGAATACGCAGCAAGAGGTATCCCGTTTATCTACTCCGAAGTAGATGATGATTTTGAAGAAAAACCTTACATTATGAAAGTAAGTGCTGATGAATCTCCAATAAATATTCTTGACGTGATCGCATTTTATGAAAAAGTAAAAGCAATACCTGCTATAGAAATACGCAATTCTATCAATAATCTTTCATGGAAGAATCAGATGGAAAAGGTTATTTCAACTTGTAAATAAACGATTTGAATTAGTGTTTCTATGATTTTAATTATTATATTCTGCCTATTTGTATTCATCATCTTCTATACTTACTTAGGGTATGGCATCTTAATTTGGTTTCTAGTTAAAATCAAAGAAATTTTTAAACCACAAAGCAAGAATAAATTGCAAGATGTAGAGTTACTCGATGTGACCTTGCTGATTGCAGCTTATAACGAAGAAAATGTTGTGGTAGAAAAAATGGCCAATATAGAGTCATTAGATTATCCAAAGGAAAAGCTCCACGTTGTCTGGGTTACTGATGGCAGTACAGACAGTACAGTAGAAATGCTAAAGTCGTATCCTAATATAAGAGTCTTGCATAAACCTGAACGTGAAGGAAAAACTGCTGCCATAAACAGAAGCATGTCTTACATAGATACTCCTATTGTTATATTTACAGATGCAAATGCTATACTAAACACTCAAAGTATAAACGAAATAGTATCGCTATTTGCAGACAGTAAAGTAGGTTGTGTTACAGGAGAAAAAAGAGTAAACATAGAATCAAAAGATAACGCTTCGTCTAGTGGCGAAGGTTTTTATTGGCGTTACGAATCTGTATTAAAAAGTTTAGACTCTCGCCTATACTCTGTAGTTGGTGCTGCGGGCGAGTTATTTGCGATAAGACGTGATTTATTTGCATATATTCCAAATGATACAATTCTTGATGATTTCGTCTTGTCTCTAAAAACAGCAGAAAAAGGTTATCGCATAGCGTATTGTTCCGAAGCATATGCAATGGAATATAGCTCCGATTCGATGATAGAAGAAGAAAAAAGAAAAGTAAGAATTGCAGCAGGAGGACTACAAGCAGTTTGGAGATTACGTCCTCTACTTAATATATTCAAGTATGGAGTTTTAAGTTTTCAGTACATATCCCATCGCGTGTTGAGATGGACCATAACACCTTTGGCTCTTTTTGCTCTATTACCTCTTAATGTATTACTTTGCATACAAACCTACCCTACATGTACATTGCCTGCTATATTATTAATATTACAAGTTATTTTCTACTTATTAGGTTTTGTAGGATACACACTTGCTAAAAAGGAGATAAAAAATAAGGTGCTGTTTATTCCATATTATTTTCTTTTTATGAACTTAAATGTCATAAAGGCATATTCTTATTTAAAGAAAAGAAGTAATAGCGGAATATGGGAGAAGGTTAAAAGAAAATCTACTCAAAACAGTTAAATTGGAGAAATCAAGATACCAAGAAAGAACCTAATTATAGAGGCTCACTACATTTATTACAACTCCCTTTTATTAATATCTCACATTCGTCAGATTTAAATCCTTCCGGTAAGTTATACTTTTTTAAAGATATATTATCGAGACAAGTTATAGAATGACAACTTTTACAATAAAAATGAGCATGATCTTTTTTATTGCCTGAAAGATGAACATCATTGAGTACATATTTTGTTATGTTATCAACTGTAATTTTATGTATAATTTCAGTCTCCAATAATGTTTGTACTGTGCGATAAAAAGTTATGCGATCGTAAAGATCTCCCATCTCCATCTTTATATCACCCTCGGTTAAAGAAATACTCTTCTTTTGCAAGATATTAATCAGCATAACTCGCTGAGCTGTTTTCTTTAAACCCTTACTTCTGAGTAAATCTATTGCATTCATATTATCAATCTTTATAGCTAAACAAAAGTACCACAAAATCAGGCATTACACAAATTGATAAAATATAAATATTGAAACAATGTTGCATTTAAATAAAATTTATATCTTTGCAATCTCCTAGTCAAAATTCATATTCGGTGTGAGACAATATAAAGTAAATAAAATTATCTTGGCATGGCTATTAGCGGCTATATTCATAACTCCGCTTATAGTTAAGGGTGTTCATATTTATAAATATGAGTGCGATGAAGAGCATTGTTCACATGCTAACGATAAACATAAACCGCAACATAATAGCAATACATGTCAGGTTTGTAAACAGACTTTATCTTTATTTACTGAAGCTAGTTTTTGTATTTCAGATACAATACAAGTAGTATATACTAACCGGATATACTACTTATATCTGGAGAATGGATATAATTCTATACCTCAACTCAATTATCTACGAGCACCACCCTCTATTAAAAACACATTTTCCTCCGGGATAATTCTATCCCAACTTTATTCGTAAATTATTTTAATAAAAACAAATACTTATATGTATATCCGAATAATTCGGATTATGCTCTTGCTCGTATTTGTATTGCCCTTGTATAGTCAAGAAACAGATTCTATCAAACAGGTAGAGTTAGAAAGTATTACTATAACTGCAACATCTTATAAGACATCAAGTAAACTTAACTCGGCTCTGTCGGTAGAAGTAGTAGAAAAGGATTTTTTAAGAAATCACTTTACAGGCAATCTTATACAAGCGCTTGAGTATATACCGGGAGTGCGTTCTATGGATATCGGCTCCGGATTTTCCAAACCCATGATACGAGGAATGGGATTCAATCGTATTTCTGTAACCGAAAACGGAATAAAACAGGAAGGCCAACAATGGGGCAGCGATCACGGATTTGAAATTGATGCGTTTAATATCGAACGAGTCACTGTCCGCAAAGGGCCATCCTCACTCCTCTATGGAAGCGATGCAATGGGAGGCGTAGTGGAAATAACACAAGATCCCCCACCCTTCGACAATCAGATTTTTGGTGAAGCTGTGGTACTAGGCAAAAGTGTAAATGAAACATCCGGCGGTTCTGTATTATTAGGTCTGAAAAAAAATGCATGGTATACAAAGTTGCGATATTCCGAACAGCGTTTTGGAGATTATCGCATACCGACAGATACAATTGTTTATCTTACTCAGAAAATTCCAATATACAACCGAAAGTTAAAAAACACAGCCGGTATTGAGCGTAATATAAGTTCATATACCGAATACCGTAGCAGAAAGTATTATTCAAATTATTCGATAAGTAATGCTTACCAAAAAACAGGATTTTTTCCGGGAGCACATGGTATACCTGACATATCCCGTGTACAGGACGATGGAGATGACCGTAATATTGAATTGCCATATAGCAAAGTGAATCATTTGAAAATAACATCACGACAGCAATATGTATGGGATAAACTCATTGGATATTGGGACGTTGGATATCAGAAGAATCACAGGGAAGAGTGGAGTAAATTCCATACTCATTATGGAACACAAGCACCTCCCAACAAAGATCCGGATAAAGAATTGGCTTTCACTCTCGATACATATAGTTCTTCTATTAAGCTGAAAACAATAGCTTCAGCCACATGGGAATATAATGCCGGACTTGATATTCAATATCAACAAAATCGTATATCTGGATATTCATTTCTCTTACCCAGATACAATAGATTTATAGGTGGAGTATTTGGTATTGCTACATGGCGGCCATCACAGCAGCTTAGCTTTACTGGAGGTATTCGCTATGATCATGGAAATGTAGACATATCAGCATATAGTGATCCTTACCTAGAAACATATCTGCAAGAAATGGGATATGACAACGAACTGATAAAGCAATATAAGTGGCGTAGCTATGCTGTAAACCGCAACTTTGGAGACTTTTCGGGATCGCTCGGTATTATATGGAATCCGAATATATATCATCTTATAAAAGCAAATATAGGACATAGCTTTCGGCTTCCCGGGGCAAACGAATTAGCAGCAAATGGAGTACATCATGGTACGTTCAGGCACGAACAAGGAGATCCATCTCTTAATTCGGAAAGAGGATGGCAGCTGGATGCATCTTACTTGTATGAAAACAAGAGCATTTCTTTTTCCTTCACTCCATTCTTTAGCTGGTTTAGCAATTACATTTTTCTGAAACCAACAGGCGAATGGTCTGTACTTCCTCATGCGGGACAGATATACCGATATACTGGTGCTGAAGCTATTTTTGCAGGAACTGAGATATCTTTCAGTATAAACTTGCTTCCACATCTGGAGTATTCTTTCACAGGTGAGTACGTATATACTTACAATCTTGATGAAAATACTCCTTTAAGTTTCTCGCCGCCGGCATCTATGCGAAATACAATAACATGGAAAAAGAATCAATTCCAAATACATGCTGAATTGTATAGCATTGCCAATCAAAATAGAGTGTCAAAGAACGAAAGTACAACATCAGGAACCAATTTAATTAATCTCGGAGGAAATATAAATATACCGATATATAACACAATGATAGATATCAGTTTATCACTTCGGAATCTATTGAATACTAAATATTATAACCACTTAAGTTTTTACAGAAAAGTTGAGATTCCAGAACCGGGTCGCAACTTTCAATTATCAATTAAAATACCTTTTAAAAGTAAATTAAAATGAGAACAATTATTAAAATTCTATTCCTATCAATTATTAGTATAATAACATCTATATCATTTACTTCTTGTAGTAATGATAACGATGGAGATACAACTCCACCTGCGATCAATCTAACTGCTCCGGCAGAAGGTGCTGTATTAAAGATTGGATCAGATATTCATTTCGACATGGAATTATCCGACAATGAAATGTTATCTTCCTATAAAGTAGAGATACATAACAACTTCGATGGTCATAACCATACAAAATCGTTAAAAGCCGAAGATGGTACTACCGCATTTGCTTTTCAGAAAACATGGAGTGTAGCCGGACAAAAAACAGCAAAAATACATCATCATGAAATAATCATACCGGAAAATGCAACCCCTGGTAATTATCACTTGATGGTATATTGTACAGACGCCGCTGGAAACGAATCGTATGTTGCACGTAATATTGTATTAAGTCACGACGGAGAAGATGATGACCATGATCATGATCACTAGATAAAAGCCCCTTTATAAGTAAAACCTCAGTATAGCTCAATAAAGTATACTGAGGTTTTCTTCTGAACTCAACAATTTTATTTACAGCAAAATAAACTCTTATACAATAACTTAACAAGTATTTATTCGTAATCTAAATCAAAGAAAAGGTTAGTTCAGACACGCCATTTCCAATCTCAATAGAAGATTTTGTTTTATCCAAATCACGCCCATTTACTTTACTCTTATGAGCATTAGCTGGTACGATAACCGTTGCGCTGCATCCTACAGGAAGTGCAACATTTATTTTCAACACAGCACCTTCCAGCCACCAATCAACCGATACTTTTCCATACGGTGAGTCTACTGATGTTTTTGCCCACGTAACACCTTCAGGAATCTGAGGTTCAATATATACATGCTTGTAACCCGGATTTTTCTCATCAGTACGAATACCGCCCAATGCCTGATAGAACCAAGAACCTATAGCGTTATAACAATTATGAATACGGCTTCTCTCACCGCTCCAGTATTCCCATGTGGTAGAAGCTCCATTATCTATCATATGCAGATAGCCCGGGTAGTCACGCTTTTTCAACATGGAATACATAAAGTCTGCCGATTTGTTTTCTATAGCCCATCTGGTCAGAATAGAAACACCCACCAATCCTACTGCTATATGATCATTGTATTTCTCTTTTGTTTCTCTGAACAGTTGATCTTTCACTTTATCATAAACGTCCGAAGGCGTTACTCCTACAAGCATTGGATACGACATATCGAGCTGTGAACCTGTAGAGTACATGTTCTTATCAGCATTAAAAAACGTTTTATGCAGTAGCTGATCTAAAATGACTTTTCGCTGAGCAAAATCTTTTGCTTCATCACGTTTATTCAGCACTGTGGCTATTTTTTCCATTATACCGAAGCAATCACTTACAAAACAATTGTTCACGAGATTTATAGATAATTCCGACCCCGAATCGACACCTATCGGAGCTAGCCAATCGCCTAAAAACCAATCGCGGTAAGGTGTATCCGGCCAACGCTTCAGTAGACCATCTACTGTATATTTTTCTACATATTTCAACCATTCCTTCATCGCAGGGTAATATTGCTCTATTAGTCTGGAATCATTATAGTTGACGTAAATTCTCCACGGTGCAACGATAAAAAATCCACACCAATACGGGCCACCTCCACCCGCTCCGGGATTAGGGGCAACATGGGGCAGACTTCCACCTTCGCGCATAGAGTCATCCCAAGCTTGCAGCCAGTTCATAAACAGAGGCGATACATCATACATTGTTTGAAGTGTCTCCAACGACGAATTACCGTCCCCGCCATATCCGGCTCGCTCTAAATGGGGACAATCCACCATATAACCAGAGAAAGTAAGGCAACGCATCGTGTATTTAATCATATTATGAATCGCATTCAGGTCGGGATCGGAGCATTCAAAAGATGACCTGTCTCGATAGTCGGTATGTATAAGACATGCCTTTATATCTTCTTTTACAGGTTTTTCCCTCAAATGCGAAACTCTTACATACTGAAAAGCATGATGATTAAATTTATTTTTGAACACTTCTTTACCCTCACCGGCAGCGATATAAATATCACTTTGTCCCTGATCTAGAAAATTGCCACCTTTATCCAAAAAATCAGTATATTCGAGTAGAATTTCATGCCCTTCAGGTAATTTTGGAAAATGAATTTCAAACCAACCGTTCAAAGCTTTTCCCATATCCACAAGCCATGTACTATCACCCAGCTGCTTTATATTTTTAGGTATGAATATTTCTTGTATTTTGTTTGGCTGAGTCATTTCGGGCGAAGCCTTGTGTCCTGGCAAATCGACTTCTACTACCTTAGACCATGTCATACGATTGAGCGTACTTGGTGATAAATCAATCGGAATAAGTTTACGATCCAGACGTTCGCCTTTGAATTGTAAGGCTTGCCATGTACCTGTATCCATATATCCACTCTGAGAACCTAGCCACGAAGAATTTGTAGTCAATATGGTATTCCAGTTTTTGTTATATAAAATATCCAACTGAGCCTTTACAAGCGGGCCATCATGATCGGTGCCGAATGTTGTCTTCTTATACCAGCCGCTACCAAGCCAGATAACCAATTCGTTTTCTCCTTTCTTCAAATAGTTGCTTACATCGTATGTTACAATAAGTGATCTTTTATTCAATTGCGAAACTGCGGGAGAAAGGACATCATCACTTACTTTCGTTCCATTGATATATACTTCGTGATAGCCTAATGAATTGATATGTAAAAACGAAGTCCCTGTATTCTCAATTCTGAACTTTTTCCTTAACAAAGGGGTTTGTGTGTTTCCTACACCCACAGGCAAGCCGATATAGCTGCCTTGCATTTTATCATTACCCACTATTCCGATTCCAAACCCTGCAATACCGCTCCAATCAGAAACCTCACCTTTATCATTCCATATACGAACCCGCCAATAGCATAACAATCTTGATGATAAAGGACGTCCATTATAAGAGACCATTACCGACGAGGAGGAACGCACTTTTCCCTGATTCCACAAATTAGCTTTATTATTCAAAAGAGCAATACTGTCCGATGCTACTTGTATTTCGTAAAACCGTTGTTGCATTTGTCCTTTGGAATATACTATCTTCCAACTAAAATGAGGATTTACATTATCTATAGCATTCGGATTTATCAGATTCTCACACCTCAGGTCTGTAATACCTATCAAAGAGCGGGCATTACAGATCGGGTGTATAAGCATCGATATAATTATCAAAAAAATATGATAGTATGATTTTCCCATGATTAAAATATTTATTCTTTTTCCTTTTCGGGATCATATACAGCTACAGCCACGCGCGAATCGGCACATCCATAGTATAAATACCATTTTTTACCATAAAACACTAACCCTTCAATAAACACCGTTCCGGCAGGATATTGTCCGCTTTTTTCAAAATCGGCTTGGGGTGTATAGAAAGGCTTATCCAGTTGCCCGAGTAGCTTAGTGGGATCTTTCGAATCAAATAAAGCTTGCCCTGCGCAATAAGAATTTGCAGTATACAAGGTATCACCTTCAATCCCTGTTGCATTCTTACCATTATATAGCAATAAGATTCCCTTGTCTGTCATTACAGCCGGTGGACCACATTCGGTAAGCGAGCTATCGAACTTTCCTTTACGAGTCTCTATTACTTTCAGAAAATCTCCGCTTTCAGTTAATAAAGGAGTCCAGTTTATCAGGTCTTCAGATGTTGCTACATTTACAAATTTCTCGCCCCAGTACATCCAATATTTTCCATCAATTTTAGCAATCACCTGTTTTCCGCTTACTAGTTTGGTAACAATTGATGCTGATTTCGAAAAATCATCTTTAAATCTCCCATTATAAGCTTTTGTAAATACCGGTCCATGTTTCTCCCATGTATGTAAATCTCGGGTAGTAGCCACCGCTAAACGAGCTTGTTTTCTATTCCATTGCGTATAAAACATAACATACATACCATCTTCAGTCATTGCCAAACGCGGATCTTCACAACCACCGGGCCACTCTAGCTCTTTTTGGCTATCATTGTCAGGGTAGAATACAGGTGTAGACTTTCGTTGAAAATGAAGCCCATCTTCTGACCAAGCATATCCTAAGCGGGATGTACGTCCACCTATTCTCTGCCCCGACTTATCTTCTGCACGGTAAAGTACTACTATTTTACCATCGTAGATAGTTGCTGCGGGATTGAAGGTATCATTCGATTCCCAATCAACAGAGTCTTTTGTTATCGGACAATAAAAACGGGTTGTACTATCAGGTGAGATAATCGGATTAATACCTTCAGGACGCTGAAAATCAGTCCATGCCCAATCAGGAAACGCCACAACCTTTTCCGAAAATTTTTTCTCTTTACAAGAGATCAATGTAATCACTGCTACAAAGAGAATTACTTTAAAAATACTGTTTTTCATTGATTTATATTTTAATTATTTTTCTATTTGCATGAATCAAAAATATGAGATTTACATACGCTTAAAAAGTGACACCATCCAAAAGCACACATCAACATCATAATCAAACATATAACCCCCAAAAGGTGACAAAAGTGACAGATTTAAAGCATATATTTAAACTGTTATTTCCTTTAAGCATAAAACTCTTATTATCTGCACTATATAGATAAATAAAAAGAAATAAAGTTACAATCATATTTAGTCAATACGAAGGTCTCTGTCACCTTATTTTTCGCTATATACGACTCAAATCTCTATGGAAACGAAGGAGCGTCTACCTTAGTCCCCCATTGCAAATTGGGCTTATCCGAAGTAGAATATTCAAGTGTACCTCCGTTAGATATATCATCCCAATTTATCCATGTATTATCATAAGGTTTACCATCGAAGTTCAAAGAACGAATATAAATATCTTTTTCTGAACCACCTTTTATCAATAAATCTCCTTTTCTGAGGTGTACTTTTATCGATTTAAAAATCGGCGTATTAATTGAAAAGCCCCCAACACCTGGGATTTCCGGATACAATCCTATACATGCAAAAACATACCATGCCCCCATCGTTCCCAAATCATCATTACCGGGAAGTCCATCTATCTGATTGAAGTATTGCTCATTCAAAATACGGTTTACTACTTTCTGGGTTTTGTCAGGGCGTCCGGCCCAGTTGTATATCCAAGGAATATGAAAACTCGGTTCGTTGCCCGAAGCAAACCAATCATCATTATAGCCTGCATCCAATCGTCTAAACAAATCATCGAGACGAGCTACAGCATTCGTTTTCCCTCCTATCAACTCTACGAGTCCACCAAGATCATACGGGACCATCCAAAAATAGTTTTTATATGTAGACTCACGGAAATCATCCCCTAATGACTTCCACGAACCGTCTGCATTACGTGATTGCAACCACCCTGTTGCAGGATTATATAGATTTTTCCACGAACCGGCAAAATGGAAATACCGCCAACTGGCAAACTCATCACCACAGGCATATAGAGCAAACCGGGCTATAGCAAAATCAGCAGAAGTATACTCCAGTTGCTCCGATGCATTATAGTATCCTTTATCAAGATACTGTTTCAATCCGGGACGCACTTTTACCTTCTGAGACATAGAGCCCGAAACCTCTGCTCCATGCTGCATTATTTTAAAAATAGGCTTCGGGTTATAATTCCTTGCACCAAAAGCCCAAGCATTCGAAATTAGTATAGGACTAGGGTCACCTTGCATGATACCGGTTTCCACATTTGCCATCACCCAACGGGGAAAACCTTCGCCACCTGTTTGTTCGGCAAACAACTGGTGAGAAATCACAACATCGGATGCCACATCGGGATCGAGCACAGCAAGCAACTGTATCTGAGTACGGTATGTATCCCAGTTGCTAAAAGATGTATAATGCTTCGATTTACTTTTATGTACCTTAAAGTCAGCACCCATATATTCTCCATTTGCATCACTACATACATTGGGATGAATAAGAGCTCTATATAGATGCGTGTAAAACTGAGTAATGCGCTCGGGGTTTGTACCCTCAACTTCTATCTTACCCAAATATTTATTCCATTTTGTTTCGGCCTGATTCTTAATGGCATCAAAATTCCATGCTGAATTCTCAGTCCTTAGATTTTCTCTTGCATTCTCAACCGATACATACGAAACACCTATTTTATATTGTATCACTTTATTCTTACTCACATCGAAAGTGAAGAATACTCCTGAGTTCTTACCTTCTGCAAAAACAGACTTCTCTCTTATTTTATCATCTTTCCATGTTCCTACCTCAATAGCATTCGTATCAAATTCGGCTACAAAGTAAACTTTATAAGGTGTTGGATATCCACAAAAAGTACCTCCTTGGGCATATCCTTCGCAAGTATTCGCACCGGTAATTACAACTGTTGCGTTTTCTGTATTTGTAGCAGCCACTCCTGCCCCTATTATAATAGTACCAAAGCTTTCATTCGACTGGTATTCATAACGAGCCATTCCTGTTCTCTCGGTCACAGTAAGTTCGGCCTTAATATCATCCTGCACCTTAGCTTGATAATAACCGGCATATCCTTTCTCTTCTGATAGGTTTATCCTATAGCTGATAATATCATCAGGTGACATTCGCAACTTTCCTTTTACCGGAAAAGTAGGGAAATTTCCCATGTGTTCGCATCCACCACCGCTTAATTGATTAATAACAAAACCGGATTGCTTGGAAAAATAAGTTGGGGTAAATTGCACCATTCCAAAAGGGGAAGTTGCTCCGGGATACATATATCCGGATGCCAACCCCACACCTTTGTTTCCGATAAGGGTGTTCACCCTACTTGCATAATCTATTCCTGTCGTTTGAGAGTTTACAATAAAGGGTATAATAAGAAAGAAGGATAAGAGCAACAGTCTATTTTTCATACAGTTTATTTATTATTATATGGAATTACTTCCAGTTTATAGACATTTTCAGGTAAAAGTGAGGCTCCAAATTCTATTTCTAAATTCTTACTTTCCCCTTGTCTGAGGGTAAAATAATTATCATTCATTATAATAGGCAAAATACGTTCGCCGTCAGAAGTTCTGTACGGTTGCACATGTATAGCAAAAGCAACAGATGAGCCTGTATTTTTTATAGTAGCTTTTATAACCTTTTTATTCCCTTTTGTCTCTATGTGTGAAGCAACATTCAATTTTGCTTTACCTAATTTATTTAATGCCGTATAGTCTCCCAAAACGTTTGATCTCCAATAAAAATTATCGGAAAGTATATTTCCATTATCATCTGTCAATTGCAATTTGAGAAAATGAACAGGAGAAAGATCTGTTTTTACTTTCTTCTTGCCATACAATTCAATTTCGTAAAGAGAATATCCCCATTCGGTCGCACGCTTTAATCCTGCTACCTTTACATAACGGGTCACTACAGGTTTAATTTTAATCTCTTCATTTCCGCCTTTAGAATTATTGTCTTCATATATATCTTTCCAATTAGCAGCATCGTCTGATACCTGAATTTTGTAAGATTTTGCATGAGCATTCTCCCATTTCAATGTAATATTTCCTACTTCTTTTGGTTCTCCGAAATCAACATATATCCATTCATTATCTGTATAATTACTCGCCCAACGGCTACCATCACTTCCATCAGCTACAGCGCTTGCATCTCCGGCATCATGCGAAACGGAGGACGCAACCACATTTTTATTGTAGGCCATATTATCATTCGTGAAATCCATATAAAAAGAATGTGTAGTCTGATTCGCTTTCGCATCTATTTTCTTTATTTGAGTATATCTAGACATCTCTTTACCATCCAGATTATAGATAGTAGCCTTTGCGGTAAGGTTATCCTTATCGCTCAATGTTGCATTTATAACCTTTACTGAATTATCGGCATAGCTCCATTGTATATGAATAGGCTCACATGCTTTTTTTATGCCCCAATATGCTCCTGTAAGATCGTAGTAATAGTCATAGGTTTGCCAGACAAAAGAAGGATATGCAGATTGGCTCATCCACGTCATTATTCCTGTAGCATCATTCCACATATGATGTTGCCATCCTTCGTACATCGCTTTATTGGATTCCATATTGAGTAATTGGGCTTTACGACAAAAGTCTTCTATCCCCTTAGGCATTCCGTAATTTTCAGCTACAGTGTTAAAATACTTGTCAGGAGCGGCATTAGCTGCTTTAGATCCAAAGAAATGCAAATCCCACATTTCGTTACGAGGCCACCAGGATTCTTTAGGGATAAATTTCTTAAAACTTTCGAATGTAGTGAAGACTGCCGTACCTATCTCTGTACGGAAACCCCAGCTTGCTTTTCCTTTAAATCCAAACATCATAGGATATTTAGTAAAATACCAGCTTGGATGAGCATTTGCCCATGGCCCGCTACCGGATAATCCATCATTATTGGAAATAGGCTGATACCAGCGATCACCGCCATCAAAATATTTCACATTTCCTGCTAACCATTCATTCAGCGGAGGAAGTGGTGTTCCTTCATTATCGCCACACCATACGGCAATAGAAGGATGATTTCGTAATCGTTTGATTTTCTCTATTGCATTATTATTAAACGCCTGTACATCATCCGGCAGATTGGGATGAGAGTTTAACCAGAAATCATCCCAGACCATGATGCCGTACTTATCACATGCCTCATAAAATTCTTCATCGGTTACCGATCCTATCCAGTTACGGATCATATTATAATTCATCTCCTGATGAAGTTTTACTTTCAGGTCATACTCTTCACCCCGGCAACGCAGCATGTATTCGCTCATGCCCCAGTTTCCGCCTTTTATATAGAGAGGTTCTCCATTTATTTTTATACGAAAAACATCGTCTACTTTCTCATAGCTGTATTCTTTAATTCCGAACGTTATCCTTTTACTGTCTGATTCTTTTCCGTTTATGCTATATGTCAAATCACATGTATACAAGTTTGGTTCGCCATATCCATTGGGCCACCATAATTTAGGGTTATTAATTTCTAATTGTTTAAAATCCTTAGCATCGAATATAAATGGTTTCTGTTGACCTGCACCAAGAACTATTTCTTTCGAAAATTCAATATTTCCGGGTTGAATAACGCCTTTCAACAGCCCTGTACATTCTGTTGTCGTATGATTACTTAATTCAATCTGCAATTTCAAAAAGGCCTTATCGTTGTCCGGAACTTTAGTTCTAATCCAAGGATCTACGATAGTAACAGCTCCCGAACTTGTTAGAAATACATCATCAGTAATACCACTCAGCAATCCTGGTACGTAAGGCATCCAATCCCAGCTGGCACTGGAAATATAAGTTGGACTCGCATAATTAGGAACAGGCAAGCCTACCCAATGAGCCAATACAGCCAACACATTTTTTCCATTCTTATTCAAATAGTCCGTAATATCAAATTTCCCCCTGTTCATAAAACCATCGAGAAAACCTAATCGATGCCCATTCAGAAAAATTTCACCTTTCCTATTTATGCCTTCAAAATTGAGCCACAAATGTTCTCCTTCCGACAAAACTGGCGTATCAAATTCGCCTCGATACCAGAAATTTCTATCATATTTTGGTTTATCTACCTTGTAGATATTATCCCCGAAATTGGGATCTTTCTCCAAGCCGGCTTCCACATACGAACCGAAAACAGTTCCGGGAACAACTGCTGAAACCCAACTCGAGACATCATAATCCGATGCCATCATTTGCTTGCGATCCTGAACCTCAGCTTCAGCTTTAATCTTCCAATTAATAATATTCGCATCGCTATTAAGAGATATTTTAGTCTCCTGAGCATTTAAAAGCTGACTGAATATAAAAAAACAAGCAAAAATTAATATTATCGTATTTCTATTCATTATTTGGATTTATATCTGTTTAGTTTGTAGACAGGGAAAATGGAGCAGCGTCTTTTGTAATTCCTCTTCCTTTATTCGGCTGGCTTCCCATTCTATATTCAATAGTTCCTCCATTTACGATATCTTTGTAAGTAATGTAATTCTTATTTAACGAATTGCCATTGAGCTTAACGGATTGGATATATATATTATCCTTATTGTTATTATTTGCTTCTATAACAAACTTCTTTCCGTCTTCCATCGTAATTGTAGCTTTTTTGAATAGCGGACTACCCAATACATATTCATCCGTACCCGGACAAACAGAATAGATACCAAGGGCGCTCAGTACATACCACGAAGCCATACCTCCTTGATCCTCATCACCCGGATAACCTTTTTCTGTAGAATTATATAGTCTATCCATAATTTGGCGAGCCCAGTATTGGGTTTTCCAAGGTTGTCCTGCATACGAATACATATAGATCATATGCTGAATAGGCTGATTACCTTGTGCATATTGTCCCATGCCTGCAAGTTCCATCTCTTTCATTTCGTGGATAATGCCACCGTATGTACCGGGTTTTATAATATTAGGTACAGTAAATACCGAATCCATTTTCGAGACCATATTTTCTGCACCGCCAAACAAGTCGATCAGTCCCTGCACATCGTGAAAAACAGACCAAGTATAATGCCATGCATTCCCTTCGCAGTAAGGACCACCCCAAACAAAAGGATCGAATGGTTCTTGCCACTTACCATCTTTGTCTTTACCTCTCATAAAACCAACTGTAGGATCAAAGACATTCCGATAGTTGTACATCTGTCTTTCAAAAACATCCATATAGAATTTATTTCCTGTCATTCGTGCCAATTCATACCCACACCAGTCATCATAGGCATATTCCAATGTTTGTGCTGTAGATCCCGACGACTCCGGATAAGGCACATATCCCAACTGAAAATATTCTTTCCAAAAAATACGACCGTTAGCTCCTCCCCATGGGCCTTTATTCATTGCCTCATGCGCATAAGCTTTTAGCGCACGATCAGGATCAAAAGTGCGAATGCCTTTTGCCCATGCATCAACAAGAAGCGAGATTGCATGATTGCCGATCATACCACCTGTTTCTCCCGGTTGCGACCACGATGGTAACCAACCACATTGATCTTGAGCATCAAGCAAAGCATTCATATACCGCCCCTGCATGGTAGGATGAAGGATATTGGTCAGAGGGAACTGAGTGCGGAAAGTATCCCAAAATCCATTGTCGGTATACATATAGCCGTTGTATATCTTGCCATCGTAAGGGCTGTAATAGTATGGCTCATTATTTTCATTACGCTCGTAAAATTTGCGTGAAAAAAGGTTTGCACGGAAAAGACAGGAGTAAAATGTCTTGATCTGTTCGTCGGTTCCTCCTTCAACAATTACTCTGTTTAATAATTTGTTCCAAGTTTCTGCTCCTCGAGCTTTTGTCTGTTCAAGGTTCTTATCGCTTCCTAATTCCCTATTTAATGTAAGTATAGCTTGTTGTCGACTGATGTAAGACGAAGCTGCTTTCGCCTGCACCTTTGCTCCTTTTTTGAACTTTAGATATGCACCTGATCCTTTTCCTTGGCGGTAAATTTCCGCAGGAAATGTCTTATCATTCTGATTTTCCCATGTTCCATAAGCTTCGAAAGGCTTATCGAATTGAACGACAAAATAACTACGGAAATTCTCAGCATGATTTACAAAACGTTGATTATTTACCCAGCCGGTTATCTGTCTTTTTTGCGGATCTATCTTAACCTCACTCATATCGGTATAACCATCAAGTACAAGATAAGCATCACCGTTTCCGGGAAATGAGAATCGGAGGTGTACACCTCGTGTGGTTGGCGCCATCTCGGTAGTAATACCATTATCCAACGTAACTTTGTAATAGTGAGGTTTGGCTATTTCATTACTATGGCTAAACTTCGAGGCTCTTTTTTCCTGATTCACCTCCAATGCACCTTCCATCGGCATAAATGAATATACCGCATAATCGCTTACCCACGGGCTACACTGATGCGCCTGTTGGAATCCACGTATTTTATCTACAGAATACTGGTACTTCCATCCTTCTCCATTGGCCCCGGTCTGCGCCGACCACGTATGCATCGCATAAGGCATAGCAGTGGTGGCATATGTATTGCCATAACTAAGACCGAAATGAGAATCGGTTCCCTGTAGTGTATTCACATACTGTACCAAATCTTTTAATTGCGCTCCTATAGATATTGTTTGCAATAGCGCAGCGGCAATAAATAAGGCTTTCCGTACTTTCATATTATATTGTATTTATAAGTAAAACGAATCAAGACTGAATATTTACCTTTTAGCGCCGAGAGAAGCGAAGATTCTTTTTAGCCTACTCCCAACCATTAATAAGAGAGACAAGAACTTCGCTTCTTATAGTATCAAAATACTATTTAGCCCGGCTTATACTAAAAGCTATTCTTTTGATACCCATCCCTAAAAGGACATCAAAACACCAAAATTGATAACACGTTGATTCATATAAGCATCACCGGCCGAGTTTGTTTGTATTTCGGGGTCTTGCTGATATTTATCATAATTTGTTTTAGTGAACATATTATACGCATTCACATAAAAGCGTGTGCTTTGTATTCCTTTAGGCAATACACTTTTTGGTAATTCATAACCTAAATCGATTGTTTTGAGACGAATATACCATGCATTTACCAACCAGAAATTAGACATATACGCCTCACTACTACTAATAGTAGAAAGATTGGTTGTTAAACGAGGGAATTGGATATCTCCTCCGTTCTCATATTTTTCGGCAGTCCAACGTTTCTCGTGGATTGGCTGAAACTGGCTCTTGAAAGATTCAATACCTGTTCCTACTACGCTGAAACTGTAATCGAATGATCCTTGAAACAATAGACTGATAGAGAATCCTTTGTATGATCCGCCTATAGTCCAACCCAATGTAGTAGTAGGTAAGTTAGGCTTGCCAATAGCTCCCTTGTCAAAGTCGTCGATGATACCATCATCATTCAAGTCTGCATATTTAAGGTCTCCGGCCGATACAGGGATATTCGGTACAGGGATCTTATTCGGATTGCCTGCATTGATTTCTGAGATATCGCTCGGTGTATAATATCCTACCCATGTATAGCCGAATGGTTGCCCAATAGGCTTACCGGTCTCCGACAGCCATGAATATCTCTGCTGAGCCTCAGCTTTATATTTTACCTTATTCTTCGCATAAGAGAATACAAAGTTGGTAGAGAAATTAAAATCGCCAAACTTATCATTGTATGAGATTTGTCCATCAAAACCGTGATTTGTCGTTTCTCCTACATTTGTACGAGGCAAACCTATACCCAGCAGCAACGAAACGTCGCTTCTTTCTACTAACTGGTCGTAACGGTAATCATAAAAATAATCTATTGTAAATGATAATTTGTTACGGAACATACTGGCATCTATACCTACGTCAAATTTACGAGCTTTTTCCCATGTTACATATTCATTTCCTAAAGAACCTTCTCTGTATGATGCCACTCCAACCGGAGTTTCTCCAAAGGAATAACCATATCCCGGCTCATATACTTGCTTGTATAAATAACGGTTACCGGGTGTTATATCAGATCCCACAAGTCCGTAAGAAGTTCTTATCTTCAACATATCAATTTTATCGTTAAATCTTTTCTGGAAAAAAGGTTCTTCTCCAATATTCCACCCCAAAGCAACAGCAGGGAAGAAGCCGAAACGATTGTTTTGACCAAAACGGTCAGTTCCGTTGTAAGCCGTATTAAAGTCAAACATATACCGGTTCTTATAATTATAGTTGATCTGTCCTGTATATCCCTGAAACTTTGCAGGCACTTCGGCACTAGCAAGTCCATTTTTGTCTGTAGTACTACTTTCCCTATTGTATAATATCATCCCTTTAATTGTATGATCTTCGTTAAAGGTACGTTCGTAATTAACAAAGGCCTGTATATTCAAATTTCTAATGGCTTTGTTTGTTCCGGCATTGAGTATATAATTTTCATAAGCATACGAATTGGCTGTCGGATTGATCGTATAAGTATCTGTCGCACTGTTATAGTGGTAAGTAGGATACATCTTACTATCTCTCCTCATAGCCCTGTAGTTCTCATCTATACTCGAATATGCCACGCGAGCCATTGTAGAAAGTCCTTTAGTTATGAAACTCAGATCTTGTGAAATATCAAACAGTATATTTGAGTCGAAGCGCCTAGTCCGAGTATAACCTTCATTTGCCAGACGTGCATTCAATGTAGGATCTTTACTGTCGGTCAAGAAGTAATTATGATAAGCATATGTTCCATTCGGATTCATAAAAGGAGCTGAGAACGGAGTCATTTTGCGGAAATTATAGATTTCACCCACCGCGTTCAGACTATTCGGTTCATTAATATTCATAAACCGTGATGACATATCTAACCGCACTTTTGTCGTAGAAGTAACATCGAAGTCAAGATTGCTACGAAAGTTAAACCTGCGATAAAAATAATCGGTGTTCACTTCTTCTTTCGGATCTTTGAAATTACGGGTTAAACCGTTTTGAGAAAAGAAACCTCCTGTAACAAAGTATCGTAACCTTTTTGAACCTCCCGAAATATCCATATTCACATTTTGCTGTGTTGCAACATCTTTGAATATTGTTTTATACCAATCTACATCCGGATGCCCGTATGGATCGTCTCCCAATCTGAAGTGTTCAAGATCGGCATCTGTAAAAGGCTTACTGTTTCCAAGCCCATCGTTTTCGAAAGCTTCATTCGTCAATGATGCTGCCTGATATGCGTTCAAGAATTTAGGTTTACGAATAGGCATGGTTAATCCACCCTCTGCTCGTACATTTATATGCGGACGTCCTTCTTCACCCCGACGGGTTTTGACAACCAAAACGCCATTGGCTCCTTTGATACCGTAAATAGCTGTAGTAGAAGCATCTTTCAGAACAGAAATACTCTCTATCTCATTTACATTGATCTGTTGTAGCTGATCGTAAGTATATTGTACATCATCCACAATAATCAACGGACGATTTCCATCCGAGTTTAATGAGCTGGCTCCACGGATAAAAAAGTCAGAAGCATCTTTCCCCGGCTGTCCGGAACGTTGCTGCGAAAAGAAGCCGGGTAATTTACCGGTCAAAGCATTTTGCACACTCGATGTTGGCACGGCACGTATTTCGTCAGCCGACACGGCACTTACCGATCCGGTGAGCGTAATTTTCTTTACTTTACCATAACCAACTACCACTACTTCGTCCAAAGTTTTCTGATCTGATTCGAGTACGATATCAACGACCTTTTGATTCGTTATCTTAACTACTCTTTTTGCGAATCCGATAAAAGAGAACGATACCTGATCACCTGATTTCACGGTTAATATATAATTACCGTCTACATCGGTCATCGTACCATTTGTTGTTCCATCAACAGTAACACTAACACCTGTCAAAAGCTCCCCGTCTGTTGATGATACTTTACCTTTCAATTGGAACTGTTGTTGACCAAAAGCAAAAGCAAAGATTTGTATACTTATAAATAATAAAGTCAGTCTTTTCATATCAATTTATGTATTAAGAATTGATAAACACGGCTTTGTTACCAGCCCGGGTTTTGAACCATATTACTGTTTTTGTTTACTTCGCTATATGGTATCGGATATAAATACCTTTTAGGATCGAATTTAGCATCAAGAACATTAATATGTTCTGTCAGTATATTTCCTGCCTTCATCACCAAGGCCAATCCTTTGAGTGGTTGATTAAATATATCTTCAGCTATTTTCCAACGGCGAATATCATAAAAGCGGTGTTCTTCAAATGCCATTTCAATTCTTCTTTCGTTACGAATAATTTCTCTCATCTCCAAACAAGTTACATTGTCGGATATACCATAAGTACCATCATCGCCATCAATACCGGCTCTTTTTCTTATACTCCTTATGTATTCGATTACTTTGGCATCAACTGTAGTTTTTGAAGATGCAAGGTCATATTCATTCTTTGCTTCGGCATAATTGAGAAGTATTTCGGCATAACGGAATAATACCCAGTTGCGAAGAAGCCCTGTATATTCTGTTTTATCCTCATAATTTCCCATAAATTTACGCAGGTAATAACTCGTTTTGGTTGTAGCATCGGTTGATCCGGTCGGATTGCTTCGCCCTCCGATATATGTATGCAATGTTGTACTCAGCCACTGAGAGCCATTATGCAACACAGTATAATCGAGGCGAGGATCACGATTGTCATACATCCACTGCTCAGAATAAACGTATTTAGTACTTTGTCCTATTGGTTTCCCATCTTTCATAGGGAAAGCGTCCACCAGATTTTGAGTAGGACTGGTACGACCGTTTCCTTTAGCATTGCTTGAAAATCCTACAGGTCCATTATTCTGCTCCACATCTCGCTTATCAAGGGCTCCTTGCACATGGAAGATGACTTCGTTTGTTACCGGTCCGTAATAATTAAGGAACACATCTTTGAAATTATCCATCAACCCATATCCGCCATAACGTCCTGAAGGCCCCCAATCGTTGATAAAATCTTCTGCAGCCTCCGCAGCTCTAGCCCAACGAGCCGGATCATATGTATCATAACCTACGTATGGATTAGCAGCCTGAACCGGAGCTTCGTTAAATAATGGACTAGCCGCATACAACAGTACCCTTGCCTTGAGAGCCATAGCTGCTCCTGCCGTTACCACATGACCATCGGCTCCAATATTGGCAATAGGAACTGAACGTAAACTATCCTTAACATTATCAAGTTCGCTTACAATATATTCGATGCACTCATCAAACGTATTTCTCGGCAACTCCATCGGTTCGCCCAATTCGTATGGTATATCACCAACCAAAGGCACACCTCCATAGCGTTTTACTAGTTCGAAATAATAATAAGCTTTTAGAAAACGTGCTTCTGCCTTTAGGGCTCTGTTTAATGGTACATTTGTTGCTACATGGTTATTATATGTTTGTAGGAAAGGTACCACATCTATATTGTTGATAAATGTATTTGCCCGACGAATACCTCTGTAATAGTTAGCCCATCCCATATCAGCAAGACGAGTAAAAGCCGAGTAACGCCCTATTTGCAACTGGTATATCTGATTTTCGGAAAAAGATGACGTAATAGCATCATCGGATGCAGCATCAAGATAGTCTCCCTCGATGGCATTATGCCCATATCGTAAAACACTATAAACGTCATTCAAATATTTCTTCGCATTTACTCCCAATGAGTCTGTAGAAGAAAATACATATTCGAGAGTGAGTTTTTCCACAGGAACATCCTCATAATCGTTACATGACCACAATGTGAGCGATAGACCTATCAGCACAATATATAATTTGTTTTTGATCCGTATATTCATGTCTTTCATTTTTAGAAAATATTAGAATTTAATATTAATTCCTGTATTGAAGCCACGTAATGCAGGGTAGCTTCTAAAGTCGATAACTTCAGGATCAACCAACCCGAAAGCCGATTTTGTCCATAGATTTTGTCCACTGACAAAGATTTTGACTTTTACTCCCCCCAGATAGTTTCTCGAAAATGAATCAGGAAAAGTGTAGGCTACATTCAGATTTTTTAATCGTATATAATTTCCCGACTTCAGCCAGAATGAATTACTCATACCACTTGGAGCTACATTATAATTAGGGCTGGTAGAAAGTCTTGGGAAAAGAGCTGTTTCTGCCGTTTCGGGAGTCCAGCGTCTCAGAGTATGCTCATATGCCTGACTATAAGTATTACCCCAAGCAATGAAGCCTGTAGCATATTCCCATCCTGCGTCCGGGAAATATATCTCGCGATTATAAGCACCTTGAAACAAAGCCGATAGTTCAAATCCTTTATATTCGAATCCCAGATTCAATCCGAAAAAAGATAAAGGTTTATTACCGCCAATCACAGTCTGATCATATTCATTGATTTCTCCGTCTCCATTCATGTCTTTATATTTCAAGTCGCCGGGAACGATCTTATACCCCGATATGACAGGGCTATTCGCTACTTCCTCACGTGTTTGGAAAAAGCCCTCGGAAATAAGTCCGTAACGTGTACCCACTGAATTGCCTGTTCTGCGCATATAATCGTAAGGAACATTTTGTTCGTCCATAAATAGGATCTTGGACTGAGTAATACTCCAATTTCCGGTGACATAATAATTGAAGTCACCGATGTTATTCTGATAAGTTACAGACAAATCGACACCCTGATAACGGACTTTTCCTATATTTTCGCTAGGATAGTTCAAACCTATCAGCTCAATACTTTTTCCTCTGGTCATCAATAAATCAAAATACTTATCACTATAAAAGTCACCCGTAATCTGCAATTTGTTATTAAACAAGCTGGCATCCAGTCCCAGATTCAATTTATAGGCTCTTTCCCATGTCAGATTCGGATTAGCCAAACTATTATTGGTTTCGATAAGCCCAAGTGCCGGATCTGAATACCATGAAGTATAGCTCGATCCTTGAGGATAAGAAGCACTTGCTACTGCATTTATGTCAGTGTCATATTGTTGCCTCCATGTATAATAATTACTACGGCCTATACTGTTTCCGGTTTCACCGAATACTCCACGTAGCTTTAGTTTATTAACCCATTCAACAGATTCCATAAATGTTTCCTTGCTAATATCCCAGCCTAGGCCAAAGGCATAGAAAGTACCCCATCTTTTACCCGGTGCATACCTGTTGAGGTAACTCTGTGATATTGCTGCCTGAGCAAAATATTTATCTCCATAATTATATTTAAATTCACCATTGATATTAGCAGGTACTTCGGGTAATTGATAATTATCCAATACTTGTTTTATATCGGCTGATACATTACCCTCTATAGAGTGCACTGTATTTATCTTCTTTTTATAATTGAGAGCAACCTGACCGAAAAAATGTTGAAAATTAGATACTCCTACAAAGTCATTTTTCTGAGTTGCAATAGAACCAAAACGTTCATAATCACCTCCAGATCCGTCGGAATATGGAATATATTGATAAACCGGTTCTTGCTTGTTACGAAACAAAGCACTACGGCTTTGAGAAGAAACATTTCCAACGGCTGTAGCCGATAAGCCTTCAGCAAGCCAAGACATATCGTGATCAATGACAATATTACCATATCCGTCACGCATCATATCTTTTATATAACCTGAACTTATGGTTTTCGTCATCAGATTATTCTGATAGTTATTGTTACCGCCATAAGATCCGTTCGGGTTATAGATCGGGTAAACTCCACCGGGAAGACTGTATACATCATTCATTATGCTGCTCAATCCGGCTCCGGGCTGATTTCCTTCTTCTATACGCCCTATTATGGTAGCACTCATTTTCAGGTTATTCAAGACATTCACATTGATTTTGGAAGTCACCATATAACGTTCGTACGAAAGATTGGTATTGTAACTGTTTTTAGAATCTTCACGAAGTAACCCATCCTCACCAAAATACCCTAAGCTGACAAAATACTGAGCTGTTTTATTTCCTCCGGTAGCATTCAGATTATAGGATTGTATATTCGAACTACTCTTTAATATCTGGTCGTTCCAATTTACGTTTGGATATGCTGTTGGATTGCTTCCATTACGGAAAGATTCTATATCACTTGCCAAGTAAAGCCCTTTCTTTCCATCATTCACAAGGGCTTCGTTCAACAGATATGCCCATTGGTAAGATGGAAGGGGTTTTAGTGTTTTTATCGGCTCCTGAACACCATATCTGCCCGTAAATGAAATTTTAAACCCATCACCCACTGGTTTCTTCGTTGTCACATATAATACTCCACGCGAACTTCGTCCTCCTAAAAACATAGATGATAAAGCATCTTTCTGTATAGATACTGATTCGACACTCTCCATATCGAGATTAAATAATTCGCTCTGAAATCCATCTACTATGACAACTGGAGAATTTGCTCCTCGCATAATAAAACTGTATTGTGTATTATCATTGTATCCGACTTTGGAATCATCAGCCAAAGCTCCTATGAAATTGTTTGTTATTACACTCGGATCGGTAAACGTATTCCGATATCCTCTGGTTTGAGAAACATACAATCCCGGAAGCCTTCCGGCTAATGCCCCTAAAATATTAGCGGATAATGTAGGTGTTATCTCATCTGTATATATAGTAGAAGCTGCACCCAGATAACTTTGTTTAGAAACTGTCTTTCCGTAAGGAATATCCAAATTTTCAGGATTTTTCAATTTCTTTTCTTCCATGCCTATTTTTAGTACCTTATCTTTTGGCATATCCTTAGAAATTTTAATTTCTTTCACCAGATAAGCCGGATGTGTAAGGATAAGCGTAGTACCTGTACCGGCATTGATAGTGAATGTTCCGGTTTCATCGCTAGTTGCCTTTCCAACACTAGATTTAACTGATACTTCTACGCCTGACACAGGTTTCCCATATAAATCTACTACGACGCCCGAAAAACCTGAAGTACCGGTATTCGCTGCCACAGGCTCTTGGGCATAAACAGCCTCATATCCGCAAAACAACAATACTACCATAAGCAGAAAGCAACTCCTGCTTACTTTTTTATATATTGAATTATACATAAATTCTTGTTTTTAATTTTATACATTAATCTCACTTGCAAACAAAGTAGTATATGAATGGCTCTATCGGCCTTCTGGGACGTACCAACTCTTCCTCATAACCCGGCTCCATAGCTCCCGCCACCTTGTCATCATATTTGGACACATAGAGGCTTCCATCTTTGTTTGTGAAATAGTATTCGATACGCGTAATTGTCTCGTTGGACAGAACACTAAAATACCCTTCGGGCCATACTGTCCTGCTCCACATAACTCCCCATTGAGAGTCTTTTACCAATTTTGTTTTATCGGAAATCTCATCCACAGTGTACATATTCCCTTCTGCTGTATATGCTTTGGCATTGAGGTATATATCTGTTTCATCTATCAGAGGGTTATTATAATAATCACCGATATACTTGAATGTTAAAATATCGTTTTGAGTAGCATTACCCGGCGTTGCCTGATAAAAATGATATTGGCAAAAATCGATAGGTTCAGCACCTTCTCCGTCGGTTACGTCAAAGCAGTCTCCCCACATTACCTTCCAACGATCTTCATCTGTTCCCATACCGTCTCCGTCATAATTGACAAAGAATCCTATTTTAGCTCTTAAATTGTCAGATCCTGTCTTTATTTTTATCCTTACTTTTACAAATAAGGTGTATGCATTTGATCCATTGAAAATTGTCCACGGATCATCAGCCTGAAATGCAACCCATTGGGTATCATCCAAAATATTCGGATTACGTCCCCCCACAGCATTAAGAAGCGCTTGACTCCAAGTCAGACCGGGTTGGCTTTTCGGAGAAGTACCTTCGGGTATTGGTGACATTTTATATTCGGTGCCCAAATCTTCATTATTTTCCCATGTCAATATTGCAGACTTAGCTTCTGTCCATGCTTTTGGCACATTAAGAGCTACAATTAGCCGATGAGTTTCATTATCATAATTTGATGCACATTTTACATACATGATATATTCGGCATATTCGCCAGCTTTCACTGAATTTGTTTTATAGATAATCGGCGAATTATTGTCCTGATATTCATCCTTAAATACATCTCCGTGGTTTTCATACCATGCTATACCACAAGAAATAAATATAACAAGAACCAACAGGCAGCCGAGTATTTTATATATCAATATTCTGTTCTTCAATTTTAGTTTCATGGCTTTCAATTTTAATTATTAGGCACTTTTTTAAGAACATAAGAATAAATATTACTGTAGCAGCCCGGAGAGAAAGAAAGGGTTATCTGTCGTTCTCCACCTACAGTCTGATATTCGAATGCAGAGGTATTCGATTCTGCTGAAGCTTCTTCCTTGAATATTAATTTTGTAGGATATTGAGGATCATTTACATCCCAAGTACCTCCTTGGCGCACCAAGAAAGGAAGGTAATTATCTATGGTATAGGTATTGTCATCCTTTAGATTGATTCTAAAGTTACTGAAATCCATAATTTTGGTTATGTCCAAACCATTTCTTGTTGCCTTGGTTATGTACCAAGTGCCTGCAATTTCTTTAACTGGTTCATCCCCTGTATAATCGGTAGAGTCTTTGAACTTATCGCAGGAAATGAATAGTTGTACCATAATAAAAAGTATAAAATACTTTTTTATAGCTAGTTTTTTCATGATAAATCTTTGTTTACGGAATTAGAATAAAGTGTATTCTTTACTAATAATTAGGATTCTGTATCAAGTTCGGAGATTTGGATGTTTCCGAATATGGTATCGGCCAGAAATACATTGCCTTTCTGAAAGAGCGTTGCCTTACATCAAAACGTTTATAGGTCTTACCTCCTCCTGCTTTCAATTGTACCTCCATACCCGTCATCATCTGATTGTCTGTTTGTTCTGCAATTTTCCAACGTCGCACATCAAAGAACCGCATCCCCTCGATTGCAAACTCTATACGTCTCTCATTCCTAAGAGCTTCACGCATCTCTAAGCGAGTCATATTTGGTTTCAACCCATACATCCCATCTTCTCCGGCATCAATTCCTCCTCTGGCTCTGATATCTTTCAGAATTGTATATGTTTCTTCGCTTGCAGGAACTAGATCAGATTCACCACTGTTTGCCATCTTATATTCGTTCATGGCTTCGGCATAATCCATATATATTTCGGCAAATCGCATAAGAGGTGTTTCTTCGGGACCTCCATGAACAGAGTTTGCTGCCAGATGTCTATTTACCATTTTATTGATATAATATCCGGTAGGTGTTCCTTGATGTACAGCATCTTTACCCGAAGACGATCCATCTACATTAAGATAGGTATTTACCGGAGCATAAGCGTCGTTTCCAATCATGAGAACAGTCTGATCATGAACTACTGTATTGTAAAAACGTGGGTCACGTCCCTTATAAGGATCATTTGGGTCGTAACCAGATGTAGGATCGGTAATGGGTTTTCCATTCTTCATCGGAAATGCATCAACCAGATTTTGATATATAAATCCGCTATTTGCCGCACCTCGTGATGGTGGTTGAAACCAAGTTTCTCTTGCTACACGTCCTAAGCTACGATCTTCGAAAATAGATTCGACAAGAGATCCCGGTCGGTATGCAGCATCCGATGACATAAACAGAGCATAAAATCCATGTCCGGGATCGGCTGCATTATTATTTTTAGGATCTGTATTCAGTACATACAATTGATATCTACCTAGTGCTAAAAAACTATAAGCTGCATCCATCGCTTCCTTCCAACGCTCCTTATCATATTCGGGATAACCGATAAGCTCTGCCGGGACATTGGTTCCGGCAACAAGGTCACTGTTTCCGTTGAATAAAGGGCTGGCTGCATACATCTTCATACGTGCAATCAAAGCCTTACAAGCACCTCCCCCTGCACGTCCATAATATGTACCTGAAGGTTTCACATTCAGATCTTTTTCTGCCGTTTTACACTCTTCAACGATATACTTCAAACAGGCATCGTATGTATCACGTATGTCTTTAGGTTTGTCACCCTCTGCATAAATCGTATCGCCAATCAGAGGTACCCCCCCATAATGCTTCATCAGAATATGGTAATACCATGCACGTAAGAAACGAGCCTCTGCCTTAAGGCGCAACTTTCTGCTATTTTGCAAAGGAGCTTGCTCTAGCCCTTTGAAGAATAAGTTTACCCTTCTGATGTTCTGATAAGGTATACGCCAAGCATCATCAGTTATAACCACAGGATTGACAGTCCCCATGGCAAACTGCAAATCGGCCGTTACCTCGGACGAGGTTCTGAACTCGGCTTCGTCAGATGCTGTTTGAAGACCACCTAGAGTAGAATTGTTTTTACTGAAACGATTGCCTCTGGTATCGAATCCTATATCACGATAGATTTCGTTCAGAAAGCCCTCGGTCAGCGCACTGTCAGAGAAAACCTTATTGTAATCAAGGTCTGTGGTCACAGTTTCGTCGAGGAAACTGGTGTCGCTACAGGAAAAATTTCCATACAGTATCATTATTATAAATAATGAATAGAAAATGTTTTTCATATACATAAGATATTAAATTAAGTAGGTTTATAATTTATCTACATGCCCCATTTCTCATTGGGTTTATCACCCATATAAAGTTCCAATAATCCACCATTCTCAATGTCTTTAAAGTCGATATAACATTTATTATAATTTGTTCCATTCAGCACAGCTTTCTGTATATATACATTCTTAGGAGAGTTATTATGAGTTACGATTGTAAACTTATCTCCTTTGAAGTATTCCTGATCGAGCTTAATCTCTATTTTATCAAATACCGGACTGCTGATTTCGAAGCGGGTATCTCCCGGACATACCGGGTGTATACCTGATGCCGCAAGCACATACCAAGCAGACATTTGACCAACATCTTCGTTTCCTACAATGCCCTCTACTTTGTTTGCATAGGCATTGCTGCAAATATGACGCACCCACTTTTGAGTAAGCCATGGTGCTCCTAAACGGTTGAAAAGAAAAGGAACATGATGTACAGGCTCATTGGCATGATTGTAATAATCATTCCACAAGAGATTATCAGGTGTCTTTTCAAAAAAGCTAGTAAGATCTGCCACTACTTTATCACGTCCACCCATTAGTTCTACCATTCCCGGCACGTCATGCGGAACAAACCATCCCTGCTGATATGAATTAGATTCCACACATCCATACCATTCTTTGCTACGGGCATTTTCGGGCCATTTTTCCCATGATCCATCTTCAAGTCTAGGGCGAAACCAACCTTTCTCTTTATCAAAAATATTCCTATAAGCTTGTCCTTTTTGATAAAATATCTTTTCATCCTCAGTTTTTCCTAACTCTTTTGCCAAACGAGAGATACACCAATCGGTATATGCATATTCCAATGTTTGAGAAATACCTAAAGGAGGCCCTGTATAACCTAATTTATCGTTACCAAATTTTTGTGAAGTATTGATCGCGTATTTATATGCTTTGTCGATATCATAATTGCGAATACCCTTCATGTAAGCATCGGTTAAAACAGACAACGCCGGATTACCGATCATACAACCTGAATATGCATTCATTATTTCCCAACGTTCGTAATACTCTCGTCCGCTCTCGTCGGCCAGTGTGATCAATGAGTTTAGCTGATCATTGACCAGTGCGGGGTTAATAATTGTTTGAAGTGGAAATTGACTGCGAAATACGTCCCAACCGCTGAAGATTGTGCGTTTTTTGAAGGCTGATGCTTGATGAATCTTTTTATCTCCTCCTATATATCGCCCATCTACATCTGTAAAGATGCGTGGATCTATCATTGTATGATAAAGCGAGGTATAGAATATTATTTTCTCGTCTTTAGTCCCTCCTTCTATCTTTATACGGCTCAGTTCATTATTCCATAGTTTTTTTGCTTCAGCACGAATATTATCGAAGTTTTTATTTCCTATGTCCGCTTTGAGATTTTTTTCTGCACCATCTATGTCTACAAAGGAAATTCCTACCTTCAATGTAACTTCTTCTCCTTTATGAGTTTCAAATTCGGTAAAAAAACCAAGGTGTTTTCCCTCTATTTCTTTCTTATCTCTGATAATCGGAGCTTCAGAGACTCTTTGCAGATAGGGAATACTGATAACCTCTTCTCTTTTTCTCTTCCAGTTATCAGGAATATCTGCACTCCAAAAACCATAATTATTTAGTGGTTTACTAAATTGAGCATGAAAGTATACAGTATAGTCAGCATTACCTTCTCCATTGCCCCAACCTCCACCATCGGGAGTACATCTCATCCATCCTTGGATAGTGCTATCGTTCAGAACTTTTACATATTGGTATACAGACGTTCCTCCTACTCTGCGAGCCAAATCAATTTGTATCCTAGATTGCTTATTTGCAGGAAATGTGAACCTTAACATTCCGCTATGAGGAGCTGCTGTAGCTTCTACTTTTATATTATAATCGGTAAGCTGTGCCGAATAATAACCGGCTTCAGCAGTTTCTGTATCTTTATTGTACGAAGAACGATATCCTCTGATGCTTCCATCTTCCTTACCGGCTATCGTCTTTAATGTGCCGATAGTAGGCATAACTAGAAAATTGCCTAAATCGCCATACCATCCCACACCACTCATTTGAGTAAATGCAAACCCTTCGATAGTTTTGTGTTCGTAACTGTAGCCGGGGCTGTTGTCTCCTCCGGTAATTGTATTCGGACTGACCTGAACCATACCATAAGGAGTAGTTGCTCCCGGAAAAGTTTTTCCTAAGCCGTGATAAACTCCGGCTGCTCCGACACTGGTACTAGCACCGATAAAAGGATTAACATAATCGGAAGGGGCAAAATCTTCTAAGGGTTTAACATCTGAAGCACAGCTTGCTACTATCAGGCACAAACCGGCCATAGAGGCTATTATAGATCTATACATAATAAGTGGTTATATTCTTTAATTATTTAGTTTGCTTTCTTTAGTAATAATGTTTTTAGACCGAAACGAGGCATAGATATAGATACTTTGTTTTTATCTATTACCTTTTTTGAAATAGCATTTCCGTTTAAATCAACTTCTTTTATATCAGCAACCGGAAATCCGAATGCAATTCTTCTTATCGATCCGTCTCCTTCTGCATTGAATAAACGAATTAGAATATTGTCATCCTTGACTTTAAAAGCACTTATTTCATAGCCGGACTTGTCTATATTTATAAATGATTTATCAGCCAACGGTATATTTTTATGAGAAGATGTTATTAGAGGTTCATTCCATTTATTATTTTCTATCGATATATTCGCTTGATCCCATTTTCCGCTGTGTGGAACTATTGCATATTTCATCTTCAAAGGATGGGTAATTTTATAATCGGGTCCCCATAAACCAATACCCGAATATTGGGCTGTGAGTGCTAGTGGAAAATCTTTTCCATGTGAATAGGAAGTGGTATGGTCAGAAAATATAGCAAATCCATATTTCTGATCTTTTTGTACAAGGTCTACCCAATTCAGTATAATGTTATGTTTAATTCCGTCCCATGTATTGAAAAAAGTATTTTCGAGTTTACTTTCACATACATCAAATGGGGCATTTTTATATAGAGTGGAAAAAGACAGGGCTACAGGAAACAGTACATTCAACTTAAATCTGTCGTCAGTAAAAGCTCGTCTGTTATCTCGCCAATTTAGTCCCTGCTTGTACTCCCCTATCCCAACATTATTTTTCCAATTAACGGTCAGATCAAAGTCTATACGCTTTTGCCCGTTGGTTAATGTTATTATCTGAACAAAAGGATGTGAGGCTATTTCGCCTTCTATTTTGACGCTTGTGCGAAGGAAATTATCCTCTAATACTGTTATTTTTGCCCGAGCATCGGTTGTCGAATAAAATTTATTTTCGTCATAGAAATGTCCTCTGAGTTCCCCAAAATTGAATTCGTTATCTTTATCTACATATTCTTTACTATCTTCCATTTTTGCTATAAGGCTTTTGATTGTACCTCCTTTGGAAGGATTTAGAGTTATCCTATACATATTGCTTTCGAGGATATAATTTCCATCGGTATCAACGTGTACAGAAGTTTTCTTATTGATCACAACCTTTTTATGCGAAACAAGAAATGTAGCATAACCGAAAGCCGGAACTTCTGCCTGAAAGGATATGTAAGAGGAATCTCCTATCTGTTGAGAATAAGATGATAATAGTTCATTTTTTGAATTATATACCACAACTTCCCCTTCCTTATTAGAAGGAATTAGCGCTTTAACGAGCTCAGTACGTTTTACACCTAGAGTATTATATACTCTGATATATGCCCTATTTTCAGTATTCCGACTAATACTTGTATTGTAAGAATCGACAGCTTCGTCAATCACTTTTTCGGATATTTCATTCGTATTATTTGTCCACAGAGTGATTTCCTGAGCCCATGTACGATCTTTTTTCAGACGGTTGTAAGGCACTATCCACGAATCATGATGCTGTGCCATCATCAGTGTACGCCAAGCTTCATCGATTCTCTCCTGAGCAGGATTATATTTATTATCAAGATTTGCCATAGCTGCCATTTTCTCAGCCATTATTATTTTATTCTCCGAAACACGAACTTCTTGAGCAATTTTCTGTAGCACCTGACTGCCCCACATAAGATTTACATGTATATCTTCTTGTGAGAAGTAATAATTATTATTCGTTTTTTTGTCCGAAATATTCTCGAAATAATTTCTCCAAGTAGTATATATAGATTTATTTTTGACATTTGCTCCATAGCCTAACCAGGGACCATTTTTCCATCCGGCATCCTGATAACACATCCCAACTGGATTTTCTATGCCTTGATTGAAAGAAGTCTCAAGATATGCTTCGGAATTATTCCATGCTTTGGTCTGCCATGTCGAATTATCTTCAAGTTCTTCACTGGCATAACGAGGCACTGTGAGTATAGCAGTTCCATCAGTACCGATCCAGTTCACCAACTGCCCTCCATAAGGGGCAGTATATCCGCCCCAACAGGTATTAGGGCATTTCAACACTGCATATTTGAAACCAAACAATCTTAATATCTGAGGGAGGCTACTTGTGAAACAAGGTTCCTCTACCGAATAAGTAGTGAAAGCAACATCGGGAAAATGTTGGTGTATCTTTTTTATACCATATTCAAACTGGCGTATAATACTTTCCCCTGATATATTGTAACAATAAGGTTGAGCATAAGCCGGATTTGTAAATTCGACTCTTTTATCTGTCGCAATATTTTTAAAATTATTATAGGCTACGGGGTCTTTTACTTTTACAGTATCCCATGTCTCAGGTTCTATTTCGAGTCCGAGCTGCCAGTCGGGATGCTCGGTAAGCTTATCGACCATAAATTGAGTAACCCAAACCGGATAATGCCCGTAAACTCCACCATGATAGCCGTCTACAAAATATGCCTTCTGCTGCGAAAAAAGATTACCATAAAAAGAAAAAACTGCAAGGATAGTAACAACGCCTGTTTTCAACATAATCACACAATCGCTTATTTAACTTTCACTAAGGTTATTATTCTCTTAATAGGCGTATTTATATTATATATAGTAGATAGAAGCAAGTCCATCTCATCTTGCCATACCTTTCTTACTTCAGGATATCTTGCTTTGCTATACAGGTCACGCCTAATATTTATCCAGACATTCGAGCTTTTATTTTCATCCAGAATTTTAACAGCTTCCTCAGTATTAGGATCTGTTATACCTTTTGGCAAGAAAAAATTGAATTGTACCCACGCATATTCACGGAAGCGTTTTTCTATCTCCCATCGCTCTTCATTCAAAAACATAACCTTTAGCGCTTGTTTATACTGTGGTGTATTAAGAGTTGCCAGATTGATGCCTTTGGCAAATTCGGCAGAAGACCAAGTTCCTATATTTTCTCCGTCTATCTGAAGACAGTAGTTGCCCTTCAGCCCTTTCACTGTCAACATCTCTTTATTCATCTCATCGATAAAAGGCACTGTTTTTATAGCTTCAGCCTGACTCTTTTTCTGTTCCCATCCCCGAGCAATCGTGTCCATAGGATATGGTAAAGCTTTTGCTAGGTAATTGAAACTTAAACCTGTAGAAGTCTTTTTAATATCTGTTATTTCACAATTTGAAGAAGAAATTATAGAAGTATTGGAAGCATCTATACTTATTTCAGCCACTTCCTTACCTGCAAATCCCTGAGCTTTCAATATCAGATAAGCCATAACCATATGTCCATCATTATCAGGATGAATACGGTCTTTTCCACAAAGGGTGAATGTTGGATCTTTTTGCTGAAACTGACTATTAAGTGCGGTCATTGGTTGATTAAGATCAAAAAACTGCCAGCCATTAGCCTTTGCCGATTCTCTTTGAAAATCAACAATTCGAAGCATCGCTTTATTTTTATTCCGAAAAGGTGTATTTCCTTCTATTTTTGCAGTTTCATCGTAAGGAGAGCTACCCATCAATACAATTTTAGTATTAACAAGATTCTTGTATCTCGCCTCCATCTGTTTATAAGCATCATAAGATGCTTTTACTTTCTCATCTGCAAATTTTTCAGGCTGGTCACCATTGTATTCAAGATATCCCGAATCATTCATACCAAAAGTTGTAATGAGAACGGTTGGTCTTTTACTGAATACGTCTCCATCGAGTCTCCGAACCATGTCTATAGCCTGATCCCCTCCTATTCCTGCATTCATAATAGTTAATCTCATTTCAGGAAAGCGTGTCATATAATAAAGCCATATATATGAATGATAATGACCTCCATCAGTAATACTATTACCTAGAAAAACAACCCTGTCGCCATTCTTGAAAGGAGTTATTTCCTGAGCTATCGTAACGGATGCACTCAAAAAGAGCAGATAAAATAGAATTAGATTTTTCATTTTCATGTATTAGATTAAAAATAAAAATAGATTGAACTTTTAATGGCGGCTTATTAGCCATATATAGAATAAAGATTTTTCATAGTTATGAAATACCTCAAAAACTATATATGCAAATATATGAGCAGATAGACCCTATTTGTTTATGTAAGTAAGCTTTTAAGTAGGTCTTTTGGGCAGAATAAAAACGTGTATACACTGTTTATAAGACAGATATAAAAAAAAAGACATAGAGTTTTGGTAAGTATTTTAGAAGGCTTTTTTATGATAAATTTCCTATTTTTTTCACCTCATCTTCAAAATTTTCACTCGTGATCGCTTTACTTCTTATTACTTTACTCTTATAATTGTAGATGGTTTGAATAGAGTAACGGAGAAATGTAGCTACTTGATCCATATCATTTATCCCAAGACGGATAAGTGCAAAAATACGTAATTCAGTATTTAGCTGATTTTTTCCCAATCTGTAACGTTCGTCTTCTTTCAACAGATTATTAAACTCTTCTACAAAATTGGGATATATCTTAAAAAAAGCTCTGTCGAAGGTTGTGTATAAATCTTCCACCTCTTTTTCTAAATCGCGCGAAGATGAAGTCTGCTTGAGTAGTTCTTCCACCTTTCCGGCTTTTATCTTTCTATTTACATTTTTTCTAAAATCATCCAACTTATCGATGTAAATAGCACATTGATTCATGAAAATACCGATATACCTCTCTTTTATCAAACTAACTTCGTCTAGCTTCTTATTTACACTCGCTAATTGTTCATTCGCAGCTTTCAGATTTTTCTTTGCTCTTGATACAATCTTAATTTGTCGGTAAATAAAATATAAAACAATACCCAACACAACAACAAAGCAACTTGTGAGAATAGAATAAATTCTGAGATTCTGCTTTTGCTGCTCAATACGATATAAATAAGTATCTTCAATGATAGGATACACACGTGCTATAATTGTATTTCTAAAACGAGAATTAAAAAAATTTGCATCATCCAAAGCAATCCTTATATAATTATATGCCCTATTCATATCTCCTTTGTCATACAAATAAATAGCCAAAGCAAGGAGAGCCTCATTCTCCTTGACTGCTAACTGGGTATCGGTTATAGCTGCCAGAATCATATATTTTTCTTCCATTAAGCTATTCCCCATATATTTATATATCTTAGCCAGGCTCATAGCATCCATAGCATACCCATGTGTTGAAGGTTCTTGTTTGTTAAATATTTTTAGAAGAATCTCACAGGTTTTTTTATATTGCCCTTCATCTTGAAGTTTGAATGCCATTTCTTTGATATACATATCCGAGCCTTCGCTTAATAGAGAAGTAAGTCTCTCTCGATAATTTTCCTTTTCTTTCAGATAAAGGCTCTCATATTGCGAATCATCTGTGTATTTTATTAAATTTTCGTAATACCTGATATATGTCCAACAATACGACAATTTAAGATAGGTAGGTAATTCATCATATTCAATTGCCTTAAGTGTTTCCAAAGCTTGAGTAAATAATCCGGATATACACAAGATGAATGATAAATCCAGCTTATTCTGATTTAGATAGTCTTTATTCCCTAATTTTTCGGCTATTATTATATTTTCATTTATATACTTTATAGCAGAATCGCACTGGAAGGATTTGTATTCTGATATAATACTTTCATTAATATTATATTCATCGCCCAAAGTTTTCCGGCTATCCAATTGGGAAATTAATCTTTTGATTTTAGCTTCCTTTTCGGCTATATATATCGAACGGTTTTGTGTTGTTCTGTCCAGTACTTTTAACAAAGAATCTATTTCATTTTCAGAAAAGGCGTTCAAAGACAGAACAAAACAAAGCAAAAAAATTAAAGCTCTCATAAAAACATATAGAGTGGTAAAAATCTTCTACACAAAACTAATAAGATTTTTCAGAATATCGAGCAGTTAGAGAAAATAGATATAATACAAAGTTCTACTCATAGACATAGTATATTCTACTAAAGATTCAAATATATAAATATTGAATATTTTCCACTGGAAATTTGTTTCTTTGGAAATTTATATTTTACTTTGCAATATATTTCCACAGGATATTATATCCAATAGACATTTATTGGAATAAATTACATTAAATATATAAAATGAAAAAGGCTATTATTCTTATTAGTGCTATTCTGGTTAGTTTCCTAACGCAGGCGCAGAATCTCCGGCATATTTCAATGGAAGATGCTGTAGAGATTGCAGTGAAAAATAACAACAATGTAAAGATCTCTGAATTGGATGAAAAAGTAGCGAATGCAAATTATCATCAAACGGATGCCGTTTTTCTCCCACAAGTGACGGTTGGATATACAGCTTTAAGTACAAATAACCCATTAAATGCATTCGGCTTTCTATTGCAGCAAGAATCAGTTACTGCGATGGACTTCGATCCTGCTAAACTAAATAACCCCGGAGCAAGACAAAACTATAGTGCTCAGGTAGAAGCCAAGATGCCTTTGCTGAATATGGATATGATCTATGCTCGCAAAGGAGCAAAAGTACAAGAGGAAGTTTACAAATACAAAACCGAACGAGCCAAAGAATACATCGAATTTGAAGTGCGAAAAGCATATACTCAATTACAAATGTCGTATCAGGCTCGAAACATCCTTCAAAAATCGTTAGCAGATGTAAAACAAATACATCAATCAGTTTCCAATTTCTATAATCAAGGATTAGTTCAAAAATCGGATGTATTAAATGCTCAGGTGCAAGTCAATACAATTGAAACAGCATTGGCAAAAGCCGAAAGTAATATACAGAATGCCTCAGACGGACTGCGTCTTCTGATGGGATTAGAAACCAATAGCGATGTATATACAACAGATTCATTGTCGCAAGAGATAAGCCTGTATCAAGATAGAGAGCTTTCGTCTTATCGTTCCGATATCATGGCGCTAAACAAAGCTATAGATGCGACAAATATGATGGTAAAATCTTCAAAAATGGCATTTCTGCCACGTATCAATGCTTTTGGTTCATATAGCTTAAATGATTCGAAGGCTTTCAAATTTGGGAATGATTCTTACCTCGTTGGTATAAATCTAAGCTGGACAATATTTTCAGGAAATCAAAATCGGAGTAAGATGAAATCGGCACAATTCCAACGAGATAAAGTGCAAGAAGAGCTCAACCTGCATATCAAAAAAGAAGAACTAGAGCTAAATAAAGCCAAACGTGATCTGAACGATTCCCAAATCGAGATCAACAAGCAAAAGGCCAGCGTGGAACAAGCTGATGAAGCATTACGCATCCTAACCAATCGTCACCGAGAAGGTTTAGCGAGTACCACAGATCTATTGATGGCACAAGCTCAATTCTTTCAACAAAAACTTATGCTATCTCAATCTATTATGTCGTATAATATAACAGATGCATACCTCAATTTTTTATCAAAAACTAAATAACAAATAAAATCGATAAATAGATATGAAAACTTTAAGAAATGCATTTTTAGGAATAGTGGGAATATCAACCCTTTACTCCTGCTCTTCTTCTGATAAATTAGAGGATAAAGATAAGACTATAGTAAAAGTAGAAGCTTACTCTCCGGCCCAATCTACAAACGAAGGATTTTACCTTAGCGGTGAGATAACAGCCAAGCAAACAGCTAATATCAGCACCCGAATGATGGGCTATATAAACAAGATATATGTAAAACCAGGTGACAAGGTAGCATCAGGACAGCTTCTCGTATCAATCAGCAGTGATGATATTCTGGCAAAAAAGGCTCAGATACAAGCTATGATCACGGAAGCTGAAGCAGCAGCAAAAAATGCCCAACGTGATTATGAGCGTTTCAAAACACTACGCAACCAAAACAGCGTATCTGATAAGGAACTCGAAAATGTGGCTTTGCAGAATACTTCAATGAATGTCAGAGTACAAATGGCTCGTCAACAGATGAACGAAGTGAATGCGATGCTTTCATACACCAATATACGTGCTCCATTTTCGGGAGTCGTAACACAAAAAATGGTGGACGAAGGGAGCATGGCAAATCCGGGAATGCCTATTTTGACGATTGAGCAGAATGGTGAATTGCAAGTTATAGCATCTATCCCCGAAAACTATATACAGTATGTAAAAGTAGGCGATGTAGCCAAAATGGAATTGAAATCATTAGGGATAACGATCGATGGAAAAGTATCCGAACTCAGTCCGTCGGCATTCCGCACAGGAGGACAATACTCGATGAAGTTGGCTATTGACACCAAAGATAAAGAAAATATACGCCCGGGGATGTATGTAAATATATTGATACCGAATAAAACAGGTGAGAATATTACATCTAAAATTATGCTGGACAAAAGCTCTATTGTATACCGTGATCAGCTTACGGGAGTATATGTGATAGACGACCAAAGTCAAGCTAATCTTCGCTGGATACGTTTAGGCAAGACAATCGGCAATCAGGTAGAAATTCTTTCGGGCTTGAGCCAAAACGACAAAATTGTATCCAAAGCCGAAGGCAAATTATATAACGGAGTAAAAGTATCTGTAAATAAATAAAATTATGGAAAACGGAATTTCAGGAAAAATAGCCGGAGCGTTTATCAAGTCTAAATTGAGTATCCTACTCATGCTAGCTTTTATGCTCTTAGGTCTGTTCAGCATATATTTCATACCCCGCGAAGAAGAACCTCAGATTGAAGTTCCTATGGCGGACATCATGATTGGTTATCCCGGAGCAACACCCCAGGAAGTAGAATCGGGTGTTGTACAACCTATCGAAAAAATCATATCGAATATCAAAGGTGTAGAGCATGTTTATTCTACGTCTATGAATGGTATGGGTATGCTCACCGTACAATTTTATGTGGGCGAAGATGTGGAACGTTCGTTAGTAAAACTTTACAACGAAATGATGAAGAATATGGATCGTATGCCACAAGGTGCTACTATGCCATTGGTAAAATCACGAGCCATAGATGATGTGCCTGCATTAGCTTTCACTTTTTGGAGTGATAAAATGGGTGATTACCAAATACACCAGGTAGCAGAAGTAGTTGGCAACGAGATAAAAAAAATACCTGATGTAGCACAAGTGAATATTGTAGGTGGACAAAGCCGACAAGTGAAAGTCATGCTCGACAAAGACAAGATGGCTCAAAGCAAGCTCGACTTTGGAGCA
>NZ_MKVC01000005.1:0-24032 GCF_001899125.1 Dysgonomonas sp. 37-18
TTACCCGTTGCAATCTGATCAACTCGGTACGCTCGGACAATAACCCTCACGGTTTCACGATGGAGAAATTCGAGATTGTAGAGAATCGGGATATTCGGATATCGGAAAGATAGATAAAGCTATGATACGAAAGATAATGAAACAGATCAATGAATGGTTGGAGGACGGCCTGCGAGGAATACTCGGCAGGCTGACCCCTGACAGACGGATTATCCTTGTGATAGCGATGTTCCTTCTTTTTGGCGGTCTTTCCATCTACATGACCTTTTCTTCTATTTACAATTTCGGTAAAAATAAGGCAGAAAAGATGCGGATAGAGCAGATCGAATCGCTGAAACTACAAGTGGAACAACAGCGAGATAGTATTAACAATCTAAAATCAGTAGAATAATGGAACAGGAAGATTTGAATAAAGAAACTTCTCCCGAAACTATTCCCGAAGAACAGCCATCTGTACCGGATAATAAATCGGAAGCGAAGAAAGAACCTCAGAAACCGCCAAAGCAAGAGCTTTCAATGGCAGAGAGACAGAAGCGAAAGAAGTTGTTGATCATGCCGCTATTCTTCTTAATCTTTGGTGGTGCGATGTGGCTGATCTTTGCTCCGTCGGATGATGGGAAAGAGCAAGCGGTAGGACTCACGGGATTCAATGCCGAACTACCCGTACCCAAAGACGAAGGCATTGTGGAAGGCAAACGGGATGCTTACGAACGGGAAGCGATGCGACAAAAGGAACGAGAGAAAATGAAGTCTTTACAGGATTTTTCTTCTATGTTCAACGATACCGAGCAAAACAATTATGAACAGAAGGACAATGCCTACAATACTTCTTTGCAAGTAGAACAGCCCCGAAGTTCAACACCTCGTGCAATACAATCATCAGCAACGGCTTATCAGGATATTAATAAGCAATTAGGCGATTGGTACGAAAAGCCTTCCGAAACAGGCAAACAATCGCAGTCAGCTATGGAACAGCGGCTACAGGAATTGGAACGAAAGCAAGAAGAAGCCGAGGCGAAAAAAGCAGAAGAGGACGAACAGACCGCTTTACTTGAGAAATCCTACCAGATGGCAGCACGCTATATGCCTATGCAGACAGGAGAACAACAGGTAGAAGAAGCAAGTGTGACACGTACAGGCGATAAGGTTAAGATAAAACCCGTTAAACAAGTGCATCACAATGTTGTATCTCTATTGGCTGCTCCGATGTCTAAGGATGAATTTATAGCCTCGTACAGCAAGCCCCGAAATAAGAATTTTCTCACTGCCGCAGGCAATGAGGGAATACAGGATAAGAACAGTATTCGTGCTTGTGTAAACCAAACTGTGACTCTGACTAATGGCAAAGAAGTACAACTTCGTCTTTTAGAGCCAATGCGGGCAGGAAACATCCTGATCCCTGCCAATACCTTGGTAACAGGAGCTTGTCGGATTGGTGGCGAACGTCTGGAAGTAACGATCAATTCCATTCAATATGCAGGAAACATTATTCCGGTTGAACTGCAAGTGTACGATATGGATGGTCAATCCGGAATCTTTGTTCCCAACAATGACGAGGTAAAAGCAGCCAAAGAAGTAGCATCTACATTAGCATCGTCGGCAGGTACAAGCATTATGATCTCGGATAATGCCGGCTCACAATTGGCTGCCGATATGGGCAAGGGTTTGATACAAGGAGCTTCGCAATACATCAGTAAAAAGATGAGTGTAGTAAAAGTTACCCTCAAAGCAAACTACAAGCTTCTGTTACTACCCAAAGAAAACTAAACAAGAAAAACCACTAAAAAATTAATGTTTAACAAATTTAAAATCACGAATATGAAACGAATCTTTTTTATATTAATGCTTGCTGTAAGTGTATTTACATCCCATGCACAAGAAGTACCACAAGACACTATTGTGGTGCATACCAAACCGACAACAGGTGACTATTACGAGAGTTTTACCCGTCCGCTGACCTTCGATAGAATGATACCGCCTTATGCTCTGGAGGTCACATCTAATAAAACTGTGCACGTAATATTCCCATCAGCTATTCGCTATGTCGATTTAGGGTCGGCAGATCTTCTCGCAGCAAAAGCGGATGGCACGGACAATGTATTGAGAGTGAAAGCAGCTTTGCGGGATTTCAGTAGAGAAAGCAATTTATCTGTCATCACCGAAGATGGTGCATACTATACTTTTAACGTAAAATATGCAGATGAGCCTGTAAAATTATCTATTGAGATGACAGACTTTTTGCACGATGGCGAAGCGGTCAACCTCCCGAACAATGCCCTTGCGGTCTATATGCAGGAATTGGGGCAAGAATCACCCTTGTTGGTCAAATTAATTATGCAGTCTATACACAAGAACAATGACCGTGAGATAAAGCATATTGGTTCGAAGCGTTTCGGAATACAGCACACGCTGAAAGGTATTTATACCCATAACGGACTATTGTATTTTCATTTGCAACTGAAAAATTCATCCAACGTACCGTTCAATGTGGACTTTATCACATTTAAGATTGTAGATAAAAAAGTAGCCAAACGGACTGCTATTCAGGAGCAGGTGATTTGGCCACTTCGTGCCTACAATAATTTGATGTTGATAGGTGGACAACAGACAGAACGCATGATTTTTACTTTGGCGAAATTCACAATTCCCGATGACAAAATGTTGGTTGTTGAACTCAATGAACAGGAAGGTGGACGCCATCAGCGGTTTACTTTGGATAATGCCGATCTGATTCGTGCAAAGGTTATTAACGAATTGAAAGTGAAATAAAAGTCTCAGACTTTTTTATTAACACATAGACGATATAATCATGAGAAAAATAATAATGTTAATAGTTGTGTCGTGCTTCGCCTTTTCGGGTGGAGCATACGCTCAACGTTCACTGTCGGGTATGAGGGGTATACAACTAATGGGAGGCATGGTGGATGGAATCTATTCGTCCAAGAACGATAATGAAGCGGGGTACTATTTTGGGGTGGCAATGGCGACTTATGCCAAGAACGGTAACAAATGGGTGTTTGGAGCGGAGTATCTGGAACGCTATTATCCTTATCGGGAAAAACGATTGCCAATAGCTCAGTTCACAGGTGAAGGAGGTTATTACTACAACTTTCTGACTGATCCGTCCAAAACAGTTTTTCTCTCTTTGGGTGTTTCTGCTCTTGCAGGCTATGAAACATCGAACTGGGGCGAAAAGACTTTATATGATGGTTCTACACTCCAACATAAGGATGCCTTCATCTACGGTGGGGCTATCACATTAGAGATTGAAACGTACCTGACAGACCGTGTTGTATTGCTCGTTACAGGGCGGGAACGCATCCTCTGGGGTAACTCTACAGGACATTTTCATGGGCAGTTCGGTGTAGGAATCAAATTTATAATCAACTAAGAGACAATACAAAATGAAAAAAATAAAAACTTTCTTCGGAATAACAGCGTGGCTGGCAGTGATAATGCTGCTGGCCTCAGCCTGTAGTAGCGATATGGATATTAATAAGGTTTACGCATTTGATCTGGTTTGTATGCCAGTTCAGAAAAAGATCGTTCAGGGAGAGGTGGCGGAAATCCGTGCACAGATTGTAAAGGAAGGTAACTTTCAAGATACCAAATTCTATATTCGGTATTTTCAGGTAGATGGCAAAGGTCAATTACAACTCGATAATGGGACTATCCTTCTACCAAATGACTTGTATCTTTTGGAAAAAGAAACCTTTCGAATGTATTACACTTCCTATTGTACCGACCAGCAAGTGATAGATGTCTATATCGAAGATAGTTTCGGGCAGGTGGTTCAAAAGACGTTTTCTTTCCAAAATGACCGAGGTAACGAGGAAGATTTACCAATAGAAGCGGAATAGCCATGATGACGATGATGGTAATCTCATACATAGCTACTTGGGTAAATATGATTTATGCCTATGTAACTGCTCCTATAGATGTTGAACTGTGGGGTTATCCTGATTAATTTATTATCCAACGTAAGAGTTGTATTTTTCATGTAGACCACTGATTAACAAAGTTTATTTTGATAATATTTTATGATAATAATATGTAACTTTTTCTCAGGAAGGCAATGTCGCATTCCGTCAAAAGTGAACATAAAATGATTAAAGATCAAAAAATCAGCTCTCTCATTGAAAATTGTGGGAGAGCTTTAATAGAAAAAGGTTATTCAGATGTTAACATCGAAAAGCATTACTGGATCTGGAAAAAAATTAGTAGATACATGGAAGAACATTCAATTGTCACTTATAGTGCAGATGTAGGAAATCAATACCTTGAAACATTACCACCAGATTTTCATATTTCCTACTTGAGGTCATTTCGTCGTAGCGTTTTTTATTCACAGATTATCTGTTTTATGGTCAAACAAGAAAGGCTTTGTATCTATAAGTTTATGACGATCTTCTTCAAAGAAAAATTTGTCTTCGCCGAATGCCGGTTTGAGCTGGTTGAACCAGGTCGCTTTAGGATTGTATTCTGCAAAAAAAGGAATATCCACCCATTTGGGATTACGTCCCTGGATAAAACGAAGTATAAATATCTTTTCATCTTTAATCTCCTGTACACCTAACACCTGTATCTTTCCGGCATGATCACTCATACTCGGGCCTCTTACTGTCCTGCATAAACCACTCACCTGCTGATAAGCTCTGCGGAAGATATTCCAACATCTTTCCAGAGGAATTTCAAAGTATTGTTTAGAACCGGTATCCCGGGCGATAAACATATAGTAAGGAATGCAGCCCAGATCGACTTGCTTTCGCCACATCTGCGCCCATATTTCAGGCTTATCGTTGATATGCTTTAGCAGTGGAGACTGAGTCCGTATTTGTGCTCCGGTACTTCGGATACGCATAATGGCTTGTTTGACTGCTTCGGTCGAAAGTTCTCTGGGATGATTGAAATGCGCCTGAATCGACAGGTTCTTTCCCGATTTGTTAATCTCTTCAAATAAACGGATGACATCATCACTATCGGTGTCAGTCAGATACCTGTATGGCCAGTAGGCTAATGACTTTGTTCCGATACGTATGGTACGGATATGATCAAAATCAGAAGTTAACAAGGGTTTAATATAGCTACTAAGAATGGCTGCATTCATAACCATCGGATCTCCGCCTGTAAACAGGACATCTGTCACCTCTTTATGGACTCGCAGGTACTTAAGTAATAAGTCCGCTTCTTTCATCGCAAATTTTAATCCGCTCATTCCTGAGAATTGAGGCCACCGGAAACAAAAAGTGCAATAAGCATGACAGGTTTGTCCCTGACTGGGAAAGAACAATACCGTTTCAGGATATTTATGTTGGATACCTTTCAGTTTTATTTCTCCTAACGAAGGTACATTATGCTCCTGCCCTGCCGGATTGGGATTCAAGGACAAGCGGATTTCCTGTATCTTCTGGTCAAGAAAGGATTTTTCGGTATTTTCATCCAATAATTTTTCAATCATTGCATAATGCTTTTTATCAAGCATCCCTTTTCTTGGAAAGTTTAATGTGAATATCGGATCAGTTTCGATATTATCCCAATCTATCAGTTCATCTATTACATAATTATTGGTTTTAAACGGTAATACTCTTCCTACGATTTCAATATCTCGGACAAACTCTTTGGGGATACCAGCTATCTGAGGTATAGATTGATAATTGTGTAATGTGTACGTTTTTAATTGATTACGGGATTTATTCATATTTACAGTTAAATTATTAAGATACACTTACTTATATTCCAAGTGCAGGTATTTTGAATTTGTTTTTATGTTGTTTTCGAGCGTACAGAAGGATCAGCTGAATATTCATAATCAGTTAAGAGACAAGAAAGCCAACCTGAATAAAGTTCAAGCCATATCAGATAAGATTTAGAAAAAAATTTGATCTTATCTACAAATAAAATATGTCACAACGATATATTGACTATCATATCCGGAACAAACACAGGTACAGCTAAAAGGATGCTATTGCGTTTGTATAAATGATTCCGGATTGTAAATATACAAAAAATAATCGGGGTACCGATTACAAAAACAGAAAACGGGTAAGAGAACTCTCTTACCCGTCAACTATATTATTTGATTAATAACGATTTCTGTTATATGTCCGCTGCTTCTATCTGCTTTTGGACAGGCAACGTTGCACTGATAGGCTTTCTTTCAAAATCAGTTTCGTTTAATTCTGAGATAGCACTTTGTCTGTCTGCTGCATTATTGGACATTTCATAGTATCGGAATCCTCATGTCCTTCCATTTTGTCTATCTGTGATAATCTGTGCAGATCCTGCTTTATCATACGACAGCACTTATCGTTGCGAAAAATTGATATAATAAAAACACCGGTACAATTTTTCGTTTTGTGTTTTAAATAGAACTTTGGTCAAAACAGCCTTTAATCAAGGCCGAATAAATTGAGACAATATTCTTTCTTCTGAAAATAGACTAGCTGTATTTATCAAAGCTAAATGGGAATATGCCTGAGGGAAATTACCCAATTGTCGCTTTGTCTCGAAATCCAGATCTTCGCTGAATAAGCCTAAATGATTGGAATATGAGAGCAGCTGATTGAATAGGCCTAAAGCATCGGATTTTTCTCCGACAACAAATAATGCCCTTACCATCCAAAATGTACAGATGGTAAAAGCTGAAGATGGCAGTCCAAAATCATCACTATTTTTATACCTATACATCAACCCTTCATGTAGTAATTCTTCTTTAATTTTTCTTACGGTTTTTATATACCTTTCATCATTAGCTTCAATAAAACCATACTGTTCGATCAACAACAAAGAGGAATCCATTTGCTTATTTCCATAGGCTTGAGTGAAACTTTGCAATTCCTCATCCCAACCTTTTTCACATATATCTCGATAAATTTTATCTGCCTCCACTCTTATCAATTTGGCATATTCATCTTTATTTAATAATTGTGCTATTTTTTCGGTTCTGTCTAGTGCAACCCAACACATTACTTTCGAAAACACAAAATGATCTTCTATATTTCTAAATTCCCAAATACTTTGATCTTTATTCTGCCATTCAGCAATTACAGTCTTTGCTATATTCCGGACAATCTCCCACATTTCTTCTATTTCATCCAGATTGCCTGGGAAAAATAAATAATAATTATAGATAACGTCCATCAAATAGCCTAACGAATCATTTTGTTTCTGATTGTAAGCGGCATTTCCTATACGTACGGGTTTTGAATTTTCATAACCTGACAAATGTGGTAAGAACTCTTCAACCAAATTCCTTTCACCCCGTATACCATACATGATTTGGAATTCATCATATTTCGATTTCAAAATACGTTTGACAAACCCTAAAAAACGAGCAGCTGCTCCCTGATGTCCCATTTTTAGTAATGTTTCTATCGACATGGAGGCGTCCCTGATCCAACAGAAACGATAATCCCAATTACGTACTTCGCCGATTGTTTCAGGCATACTTGTTGTTAGAGCAGCAAGTACGGCTCCCGACGATTGGAAGGACATCAATTTCAAAACAAGTAGGCTTCGTGCTATGACATCCCCATAAGCGTTAAACCGTTTAGAGCGGTAGCTCCAGTTAAGCCAATATACTTTAGTTCTTTGATACTCAAGCTTTACCCGATTGATGTCTACCGTAACAAGTTTCTGGTTGTATGATAGAAACAAAAAACCATCATCATTAAGTATTATTTCTTTTTTATCAAGAATAGCATCAAAATCAAAATTAGAATACAAGTAAAAATTATTCTTGTCATTTTCGACAGAAGCTGTTCGCACATACTCAGATGTTTTTCTAAATACAGCTTTTTCCTTGGCATAATTAATTGCAGGGTTGTAGCTTATCTTGAACCGAGGTTTACCATTTACTAATCTGATATATCTGTATATCTCCGCAGGCATATAGTATGTACTGTCGGAGGTTCTGTATCTGGGCATGAAGTCTAGTACATCAAAAGTACCTTCTTTTGCCTCGAACCTTGTGCGCAAGATATTTGTTCCTTGTTTATATTCCTGCGTTATCTTATATTCGCCCCCGACTTCTATCGCGAATGACCCTCCTTTCTCCTTATCTAGTAATTTTGCAAAAAGGGAAGGAGAATCGAAGTCAGGGAAACAAAACCAATCTATACTTCCATATTTTGAAACTAATGCAGCTGATCTACAATTACCTATAACTCCATAATCTAAATTTTTCATTTCAATAAATTATATTTTTTTGTGATAAAGGTAACAGCTCTCACTGTTAATTTTGAACATTTGATATCATTTTTACGTTTTAATTATACATATTGCCATGTATTAACGATCTTTAATACGTAAAAAAACTCATAATAATAAATGAAAACTGTTGTCATCTCTAATAGATTGCCTGTAAAAATAATAGAAGAAAATAATGAACTTAAACTAATAAGGAGTGAAGGAGGGCTTGCGACCGGACTTAATTCTATCGATTCGGGACAAAAAATGTGCTGGGTTGGATGGGCAGGAATGTATGTTGATGATGAAAAACAAAAACAAAAAATTAATCTTCAGATGGACGATTTGGATTTCCATCCGGTCTATCTATCCGTCAACCAAATTGAAAATTATTATGAAGGATATAGTAATAGTACAATTTGGCCGCTATGTCATTATTTCTTTTCCTATATAGAATCAAATGCAACTTATTGGGAGTCTTACAAAGAAGTGAATGCTTTATTTTGTAATGTGGCACTTGAAATAATAGAGCCGGGGGATACAGTATGGGTTCAAGACTATCAATTAATGCTCCTTCCTGCGATGCTAAGAGAGAAAATTCCAGATATAAATATAGGCTATTTTCATCACATACCCTTTCCTTCATATGAGCTATTCAGGGTTTTGCCCGAGAGAGCAGAGATATTACGAGGCCTATTAGGGGCTGACTTAATAGGGTTTCATACATATGACTATATGAGGCATTTTATCAGTACTGTATATCGTGTATTAGGCTACGAATGTATACTGGATGAAATTCAATTGGAAGAACGGATGATTGATATAGATGCTTTCCCCATGGGGATCAATTATGAATTATATAATAATGCCATACTTAACCCTGAAGTGGAATTAATAGCAAAAGAATTGAGAAATAGTATTAGTGGCAGTAAGATTATCTTGTCGGTTGACAGGTTAGACTACAGTAAAGGAATATTGATACGGTTGCAAGCGTTTGCTGAATTTCTTGAAGCCAACCCGAAATATAGGGGTACAGTTTCTTTAGTGATGGTTGTGGTACCTTCAAGAGACACTGTTGATATTTATTCTGATCTTAAAGTAAGAATTGATGAAATGGTGGGATCTATTAATGGAAAATATTCGACATTGAGTTGGAATCCGGTCTACTATTTTTATCGTTCTTTTTCTTTTGAAGAATTGACGGCATTGTACTATATGGCTGATATAGCTCTTGTAACACCTATACGAGACGGTATGAATTTGGTAGCGAAGGAATATCTTGCTACAAAGAGAAATAATACCGGAGTGCTGATTCTTAGCGAAATGGCAGGAGCCGCAATCGAACTCTCCGATGCAATCATTGTGAATCCCACAAATACAAAAGAAATAAATGATGCCATTATAAAAGCATTGGAAATGCCGGAGGAAGAACAATTCTCTACATTAAAAAAGATGCAGAAGGCAATAGCAACTCAAACAGTAGGACAATGGGCTCAAGATTTTATCTCAGAGTTGAAAAATGTTAAAGAACGGAATTACTCTATGTTCGAGAAAGTAATTAAAGACGAAAGTTTGAATAATATTAAAGACGCGTATGACAATGCACAAAAGAGGCTCATTATACTTGATTACGATGGTACATTATCTCCATTCTACAAAGATCCTGCAAATGCATACCCACGACCAGAACTATTACAACTTTTAGAAGAAATTATAAGAAACAAACGAAACAGGCTCATTATTAATAGTGGAAGGGATATGGATACATTGGATAAATGGTTTCAGGATCTATCGATTGGTCTGGCAGCCGAACATGGAGCATATTATAAAGACAAAGAAAAATGGTATAGTAATATTCCGGAAATAAAGTGGGATGATGAGATTATGCACATACTGGAACAGACAACACGTAAGACTCCAGGAGCCAAAATAGAGACGAAGAAGACGGCGATTGTATGGCACTACAGAGCCGTTGATACATGGCTTGCCGAACTGAGGGTTAATCAATTGATCAAAAGCTTGATTAATCCTTGCTCGCGATTAAATCTGCAAATAATGAGAGGGAATAAAGTAATTGAAATCAAAACATCGAATTTCAATAAGGGTTCAGAAGCAGTTCGATTATTAAAGATGGACAATTATGACTTTGTTCTGGCTATCGGGGATGATACCACTGATGAAGAAATGTTTATTGCTCTTCCAGACGATGCTATCACCATTAAAGTTGGAAAAAATGCTACTGCAGCTAAATATAATTTACCCTCTCAAACCAAGACCGTACCTTTTTTGAAAAATCTAATAAAGAATTAAAATACAAATGAATATATATCAGTTCACACGGGATATACTTCTGAGTACTGTTCTGTTCTTCGGAATATTGGGCTTGGTCTTTATTGTTTATAAGATTCTGGTGAGAACATTAAAAAGGCGTGCTAGTATGACTAAAAGTAAAATAGACGACTTTATTATTGATCTTCTGAAAGTTCCTCTGTTATGGCTTTCTTTCTGGCTTCTATTTAAGGTTTTTAGTCATAATTCTTTTCTTGCCGACAAGACATTCTTTGCCTCTCTTTCTAAAGCCAATGACATTTTGTTGATAATAACCGTTGGATGGGTGTTGATAAAAATAGTTAAAGCTGTTTTTTACTATTTACAGAATAGGCTTAATATTTCAACATCCGATAATCTTAATGCAAGGAAGAGTTTGACAAAGATGACGATTTTTGAAGGTATTATCATTGTTATTATAACTGTCGTAATTATTGCTCTCTGTTTAATGAGTTTCGATAATGTTCGCAATATTGGCATTAGTCTATTGACATCAGCAGGTATCGCCGGTATTGTTATTGGATTTGCTGCCCAAAATAGTATATCAACGATATTTTCAGGTATCCAGGTGGCTCTGACCCAACCTATCAGATTGGACGATGTTGTTATTGTAGAAGGTGAGTGGGGACGAATAGAAGAGATAACCCTAACGTATGTCGTGGTAAAGATCTGGGATGAGCGACGCCTGGTTCTTCCAGTTAAGTATTTCCTGGAGAAACCGTTTCAGAATTGGACTAGAAATACAGCCAATATATTAGGAACGATATTTTTATATATAGATTATAATTTTCCTGTAGATGCTCTAAGAAAGCATTTGGATATAATTCTACAAGGACATTCACTTTGGGATGAGCGTGTTGCTAATATTCAGGTTACGGATTCCAAAGAAAGGTACAAAGAGCTACGGGTTTTACTAAGCAGTAAAGATGCCTCTTCCAATTGGGATTTACGTGTAGATATAAGAGAAAAACTTATTGATTATATAAATAAAGAATATCCGGATTCTTTTGTTAAATACAGATTGGCTAAATGATTAGGCTACAGAGTGAAAAGCTATACGGAGATCATTTGAATGAGGAATTGGACTACTGCCTGCAAATCAGGTGTATGTCGGATACTTACGGCCTGTACCGACAGAGACTAATACAATATGGTTCTATTCCCTCAGATAAATCATAAATATACTGCAAGTCGCAAGATAAGGAAGTAGCTCTAACAAATCAAAGTAATATGAACAATGGGATTATCTCCATAAAAGTAATATCCAGAAGCTCCTGGAGGAGAATTACCGCAAAGCATGGCAGTGAGCTTCGGTCAGGGACTACGCCTCCCCCAACCCCATTATTTTTTCTTTTTTATCCGGTAACTTTTACCACACAGCAAGCAATGGTAAATAAGACAAATCTTTTCCTGCTAAGGAAAACCCGTCAGGGCTCCGTATTTGGCATTTTACCAGCTTGCTGTTCTTTTGTGGACGGATAAATAAGAAAAATCAGTATTCAATCTTTGCTTTTGATATAAAATAATATTTATTTTTTTTAATTTTATTTGTACTCTAATTACCCATTAGCATAAAAAATCACCTATTTTATCGAAGGTTATTTTAAACTGATAGTCAATCTCATCCTTATCTTTTCCATTTACAGGAAATGGATTTTCATGCGTATATCTATATGGATAATCTAAAACGTCAATCTTGATGGGGATATCTCTACATACTCCTTGTAAAGTATTTATCACTTCGTAAGGAGGCACTACTTCATCTTTTTGTAAAACAATACTATAAAACCGTTCACTCATTTTGCGGAACAGATTTTCCCGATATGCCGTAAACATTTTATAATTTAACATACACTGGAAATTTATACCTTCCGGTTCCCTGTTCATATAGTCGTAAAGTTTCCGGTCTCTTCGCATATGGCTTTTCAAGTGCTCTACAACAAATGAATATAAGCTGACATTGGCCTCACTATCCAGAATAAATTTCGAAACAGGAGATAACCTGTTAAAAACAGCACCTCCACAAAAGGTTGCATATTTGGATTTAGAGAAATAACCATTCTTATTACTCATCATTAAGATCTCCCCAAGAAAAGTTCCTATTGAATAGGAGAAAAAATCAATTGTGGCATCGCTTTCTATAGCCGGATGATTCCCCAATTTAATATCTTCGACGAAGTCTATAATATCATAGTAAGATTGCAACCCGGACCAGATAAAACGTTGGGGTTTATTGTGAAGACGGGTACTGATCGCAACATTTGATAAACTAGAACAGATAATATCAGGATGTCGCAACTTTCGTTGTTGGCTGACCTCATACATCTTATGAGAATCACTCCACAGGGATGGAGCCCTATTCATATGGAAAGCTATGGGGAACATGACGATAGCCTTTCCTGTCTTATCAGCTAGCTGTTTAGCCCAGGGAAGATATTTAGCCCAATATTTTTCATTAAATCCATGAAACATTAGAATAATACCCTTTGACTTGAGGATGGTTGATGACATAATAACATGGTAACGGAATTTTATGTTTTCCTGTATTTGCGCATCTTTCTTATTTAACATTTTCTGGATAATATCCGGCTCATAGTCCGTAGGCATTGCCGGTTTATATTCATAGTCATCAGTATTTCCTAGCCCCCCGGGCAATAACTCTTTTTGTTTAGATATAAATGTGAAATTTCTCATGACAAGATTTTTGTCAATTGCAATCTTGTCTTCTGTATAATTCTCTATAGACTTCAAATAATTATATAAATCTAAATATTGCATAACTTATGCTATTTATATTAAGATTACTCTTTTATCGAATTCTTTCGTTTTGAATTTTATCCATGCAAAATAATTATAAAAGTCTGAAAATTGCAAGAGAAATAAAACATCATATAAAGGCACTTTTCTTCCCTATGCTACCCGGGAAAAAAGACTCATAGGGCATAAGATTATAGTCTTAGCCAATTATTCTCTTATCAAAAGGAGAAGGTAGATCCTATAATTTATAAAATCAGCAATATATCGATTTTTTTTCGTATCTTAGCACTTTAAGCAATCGAGTTTATATTGTATCTTTCTTCTCAGTGTTTTGCTCCGCCTCCTATTTAGCGGATCTTCCCATCGTCAAAATCGACATCAAAATCAGCTTTTTTGTTAATATTATTAACCGGTTACGAGAATGTGTAAAGCAATTTGTCGTAACACATTTTTGTAAATTAGATGAAATCATTTTTTATAGGAAATCTGGAAGTAAAACTTCCTGTTATTCAAGGTGGAATGGGTGTCGGTGTATCCCTGTCCGGATTAGCATCGGCTGTTGCCAACGAAGGAGGTATCGGCGTAATATCCTGTGCCGGGTTAGGCTTAATTTATCACAAATCGCCCGGAGACTATCTAAGCAAATGTATTTCCGGACTAAAAGAAGAAATTCAAAAAGCAAGAGAGAAAAGTAAAGGCATAATCGGTGTAAATATTATGGTTGCCCTTACCAACTATGCAGACATGGTAAAAACATCGATTGCTGAAAAAGTGGATGTTATATTTGCCGGTGCAGGTCTTCCCTTCGATTTACCCTCCTTCCTGACCGATGATAGTAAAACAAAACTCGTACCGATTGTTTCTTCTTCAAGAGCAGCCAAAATAATATGTGACAAATGGAAAAACAACTATGGTTATTTACCCGACGCCATTGTTGTTGAAGGCCCTAAAGCCGGAGGCCATCTAGGCTTCAAGGTGAATCAGCTTGATGATGAACAATATTCTTTGGAACATCTTATCCCCGAAGTGGTAAGCATCACTGATATGTATAAAGACGAAAAAAATATACCGGTAATTGCTGCAGGGGGAATCTCCTCGGGAAAAGACATACTTCGCTTTATCGAAATGGGTGCTTCAGGTGTTCAAATGGGAACTATATTTGTTACCACCAATGAATGTGATGCTTCCGAGACATTTAAAAATGTCTTCGTAAAGGCAACACAAGAAGATATAAAGATCATACAAAGTCCTGTAGGGATGCCTGGTAGAGCCATTAATGGCGAGTTTATTCAGAGTGTGGAAAATGGCAATGAGACACCCAAAAGTTGCCCCTTCCATTGCATAAAGACATGTGACTATACCAAAAGTCCCTATTGTATTGTTCAATGCCTTTATCAGGCAGCAAGAGGTAATATGAAAAAAGGTTACGCTTTCACTGGCATTAATGTACACCTGTCTCAGAAAATATCAAGTGTAAAAGAAGTTATATCTAATCTCAAAGCTGAATTCTTGAATGCAGCATTAGAAAAGGCAAGGGTATAAGCAAGCAAAGGTTGGTAGCATATTCTTTCCATTATACCATCTTTATTATACTGTCCCTATAAAGGATATACCTTCTTTTGAACTTTTTAAAAAGACAGGGCAGGTAGTAATTTAAGCCATCAGTTGTTTGGTATCAACTGATATTATATAATTAATTAAAACTGTTTCATTGATCGTGAAACAGTAAAAATCAAAAAGTTACTGTTATTCAAATGTAACAGTTCAAAATTTAAACATGACATTTAAAGAATTAAATATTATTGAGCCCGTTTTGAAGGCTCTGAATGAAAAAGGATATACACATCCGACGCCGATACAACAGCAGGCTATAGCTCCTGCACTGGATAATCGCGATATACTCGGCTTGGCACAAACCGGTACAGGTAAAACTGCTGCATTTTCATTACCGATCATACAGCAATTACATTCAAACAAAGTACATAGTAAAAAAAGGGATATCAGAGCATTGATATTAACTCCTACCCGGGAGCTGGCAATTCAAATTAATGAAAACCTGAGAGACTATACTCTTTATACAGGTATACGCCACTGTGTGATATATGGAGGAGTGAAACAACATGCTCAGGTAAATGAACTAAAAGCAGGAGTAGATATATTAGTCGCTACTCCGGGGCGTCTGCTGGATTTAATGAATCAGAATATTATCAGCTTAAACTCTATTCGTCATTTTGTGCTGGATGAAGCTGACCGTATGCTGGATTTGGGATTTGTTCACGACATCAAGCGTTTGCTGCCTAAGCTACCCAAAGAAAAGCAAACACTTTTCTTTTCAGCCACTATGCCTTCCTCTATAGCTGATCTTTCACGCTCTATCTTACATCATCCGGTAAAGGTGGAGGTTGCTCCGGCTTCGTCGGTTGTTGATACGATAGACCAATATATTTATTTTGTGGAAAAACAAGAGAAAAAAGACCTGCTTATAACCTTATTGAGAAAAGACAAAAAGAAGTCTGCCCTTATATTTTCCCGCACCAAGCACGGGGCTGACAAGATAGTTCGGATACTTAGTCAATCGGGAATAGGCAGTGCAGCTATTCATGGGAATAAATCTCAGAATGCAAGGCAACGAGCCTTATCCGATTTCAAATCTCATAAAATACAAACCCTGATAGCAACAGATATAGCAGCCAGGGGAATTGATATCGATCATCTGGAGTTGGTGATAAACTATGATCTGCCGGATGTAGCCGAAACTTATGTACACCGTATAGGACGTACAGGAAGGGCTGGCAACACGGGTACTGCCCTGACATTCTGTGCCCAGGATGAGCAGGTTATGCTTCGGGATATCCAGAAGCTGACGGGTAAAAAGCTTGTTGTATCAAGCTAATGTTAAACATTTAAAAAAACGAATATGGGAGCAAAACAAAAATCTTCAACAAATAGGAAGGAAGGGGAAATAACCCGTTCGGAAAGAACATCGGTAAACCAGCAAGCTGAATTGATACTAAAGAACATCAAGGAGAAAGCCGGGGCTGTTGTTCGTGTGGCAATTACCAGTAGAACAACAATCGAACTTCCGGCATATCTCTCGCAAGCAGAGGTGGATGCACGCGTGGAAAACTATCTTAGATTACATGCTTCTAAGATATAAGTCCGTTCAGAATATTTTCCTAGCGAATAAGATCAAACCAGAAAAACGATGAATTCGCAATCGGTCTGCTCTTTCGAATCTTAAAACAAGAGCGAAATAAACATACCCTTTAATCCAAAATAAAGATTTTAAGAATAAATATGGCGAGTACATTTAATAAAAAAGAGATAGAAAAAAAGAAGCAACAAAAAAGAAGAGAGAAAGAACAAAAAAGGGAAGAAAGAAAAAATAATCCTGCCGATTCTTTTGAGGATATGATTGCTTATGTGAATGAAAACGGAGTTATAACCAATACTCCTCCTGATCCTACAAATAAACGAAAAATCAAGATCGAAAGTATTGCTGTTTCTACACCGAAAAAAGAAGATATGGAAGATCCCATATTGAATGGACGTGTAGAACATTTTAATCCCGACAAAGGCTATGGTTTTATTAAACATACAGGAAGTACGGATAAATATTTTTTCCATGTCAGTAGTGCTCCAGCCTCCATAAAAGAAGGAAATCCGGTATCATTCGAGTTGGAACGTGGCAAGAAAGGGATGAATGCTATTAATATTAGGCTTGTCAATTAGCTGTCAACTTATATAAAAAGTGGATGCAGAACTAAATACAGACTTTTCTTCAAAGAAAAATCTATCTGAATATAAAAAATAAGGTAGCCCCACCGGAGCTACCTTATTGTATATCGAATCTGTCAAAAATGTATCAATATCTGTTGTTATAACCACCCCTATTATTTGCGTAAGAGTTGTTACTTTTTTCCTGACGGGGTCTTGCTTCAGAAACAGAAATAGTTCTTCCGTCATATTCAGCTCCGTTCAATTCTGAGATTGCTTTATTAGCTTCTTCGCTGTTATCCATTTCAACAAATCCGTAACCTTTAGATCTGCTGGTATTACGGTCCATAATAACTTTAGCTGAATTGATCGCTCCATACTCCTCAAAAAGAGTGTTTAAATCGGTATCGTTAACATCGTAACTCAAACCTGCAATAAAAATGTTCATTGTAAAAAAATTATAAAATAAATAATCAGATGAGAATTACGGCAAATAAGCACTTTAAACTAAAAACTCGTGGAATTGAAGGATAAATATGAAATCTGGAATAAAAACTCAAATATTTAAAGCAAAGATACGGTTAAATATATAGATATCACTATGTTTATGCTTTAAAATATTGACATAGTGTTAATTGTTGTCTTTTTTCATATGAATAATACGTAATTTTACATTCATAGTAATTTTTCACTATTTATATCTAAATTTAATTTTTTATAAAAGACAGGTTATTTTATTTTTGCCTTGTATAGACCTTTGTCTATTCGGGAAGTAAGCCTTTACAGATCCAAACTCCGGTATGGGTATCCAACGCTATTTATAAATACAATAAACACTTATTTTATCGGAAAGGATGAGTGGAAAAAAATATTTGTATTTTTAAGATGAAATTAGTCATTGCTTATAATAGCGGGCATGACATAAATACTTGATCAAAGACATGAATGACAAGCTAATCGATGATACCGTTAAAAGATATATCAGAGAATATGACCGTTATAAAAAACTGGCTGATATAGTTTTTAGTATGTGTCAAAACATAGTCCAGAAAAACCTGACTATACGGGCTACCGTCCAACATCGGGCAAAGAGTCCGGCAAGCCTAGCCGAAAAATTAAGAAAAACCAATAAATATAAATCGGTAGATAGTGTATTTGAGGGTATAAGTGATCTGGCGGGCGTACGTATTATCACTTATCAGGAAGTAGATCGGGCTAAGGTAGTAAACGAAATCAAACAGATATTTGTCGGCAAGTTTGAAAAGCCTATCAGAATAGAGGTTAAAGATAAAAACGGGGATAACGGCAAATACTATAAAGCTACACATTGCCAGGTAGCTTTACCTTCAGAATATTTAATTGAGAATTTCAACTTAAAAAATACAACTTGTGAAATACAGGTATGCAGCCTTTTATCTCATGTATATAATGAAATAGAACATGACTTGCAATATAAGCCACGTACGGGAAATTTATCTAATGAGGAGAAACAGCTGATCAATCAATTGGCTTTAATTACCGAATCGGGAGACACTGTTATTCGAAAACTTTTAGAGGCTACAAATGACAGGCTGAAAGAGCATAAAGGAGAGTTTGTCGATGTGCATGATTTTGCTGTCCGGATGGGGGAATTATTGAAAGTCGGGGAATCTTTCTCGAATAATGCAGGGTTATTATATGATCAATTCGTCAGTATGAGACTAAATTCACCTGAAACAATTATGTCTACTCTATTAAATCATGGGGAGGATTTTGTTGATGCAGCTATCCGGCAATATGAGATATTCTCCCAATATATTGCTACCAGAAAAATCAATATTACAATAGATAAAAATTCGTCTGACTTATTGTTGTTATTATTGTTGAGAAAGAAAGTTGCTGTAATATTAAAGGATAATACATTTATTTCTGAAAATAACAGAACATTGCGTTTAAGACGTATTGCTCAGCTTTATCAGGATATGCTGCTAACGTAAAAAGAGATAAGATATTTATGAGCTAACATATACGAAATAACAGCTTAAAGGAATATACAAAACTGACATAATCAGCTTATTTATTATATTGTTTAGGTATTCAGGCTGTCATTCCTATATATTTGAACCGAATATTACCTGAATCTTACAATTAGGAAGTAAAGAAAGCCTCTATTAATCGCTTTTCTTTAATTTTGTTTTAATCCATAGAAATATTATCTATTGGCAAAAAGGAGTCTTTGTTTTTAATTTTTATTTCGGTCATAGATGCACATAAATTACTGTAAGCTGATGATTTTTGTAGTTTTTTTTGCTCGATGTTTTTCTGATTATCTGTTTGTTACAAACGCTTGATTAAGCTTCCTGCATCTCAAATTATTATCTTGAGCCGTTTTTTTGTAAAGTTTTTGAGATCATAAATAACCTGAATCCATATGGGTGTATAGCCAGCCAAGCTGCCATTATGTCATTTTTTTTATTTGATATATACATGAAATAATGTTCTTAAATAAGATATTGGATAAATTTATTTATACCTGGTTAATTGTTGTTAATCACATAGATGGCTCCACTTATTTTGGCATTGGATTTGATTTATCAATTATGTAGTATTACTTATGTCAAACTAAAATAATGGAGGATTAAGTTATGTCATTAGTTAGATTTAGAGACAATTTCCCAACATTATTCGATCGCTTCTTTGAAAATGATTGGTTTGATTTGGGAAACCGTAGTTATTCTACGACAAACACAACATTGCCATCTGTAAATATCAAGGAAGGCAACGAAAATTTTGAGGTAGAAGTTGCCGCCCCTGGCTTTTGCCGGGAAGATTTCAAAGTTGAACTAAGCCATGATCTTCTTACTGTTTCATCAGATAAAAAAGTAATGAATGAAACTAAAGATGATCAGCAATTTACCCGCAGAGAGTTCAGTTATCAGTCATTTAGCCGCTCCTTTACACTACCCAATATTGCCGATAGTGAAAAGATTGAAGCTAAATATGAAAACGGAATTTTAAAAATAGTTATACCGAAGAAAGATGGTGCTAAGTCCAATCCTGTTCGTCAAATTTTAATTGAATAGGTCCTTTCAATGCCGGGCATGGATTAGAGTCCCAGTCCGGCATTCTTGAACCAAATAAACCTGTGAAATATATTTTTTTTAAGTGAGATATCAATAATTGAACTAAATCACTAGCTTCTTTCAAGAAGCTAGTTTACCGAATAGTTATCGCTTAACTAACAGTTTAGAATATTGTATAACGATAAAAATTAATAGGGTTATGAAACAATTATTAATATTCGTTATTGCTTTGTCAATACTGCTTACCGGGTGTGACAAAAACAAGAATACTGCGACTCATGAAGATAATATTCCTGATACTTCTTCTACCGTAAAAGTAAATAAAGAATATGATGAGGATGGGAACATTGTGAGCTACGACTCAACCTATTCTTTTTATTTTTCGAATATCAAAGGAAATACATTAATAGGTGATAGTATCTTCAATTTGTTCCAGGATCGATTGTATCAAAAATATCCTTTTTTTCGGCAACAATATTTCTTTAATGATTTGTTTTTTCAGGATTCACTTTTGAAGTATGATTTTTATAAAAAAGATTTTTTCTCTAACCGGTTTAGAAATAATCGAAGGAAAATCGACAGCCTATTTTTACAAATGGATATTTTAAAAAATAATTTTTTCCAACATCAATTCAAAGGAGGTAATTATTCTTCTGTAGTTCCACCAACCAAGTATTAAATTGAAAACATAAAAAATAGAAATATTATATTAAAAGCTCTAATTAAGGATATCTGAAAACAACATTATCTTACGCAAAAATTATTCTTTCAATAACACAACAGGCTGGTCTAATTGTGGTGGACTGTTGTTTATATCTATATTTTTACTTTGAATATTAAACTAATTGTTATGTATAAGTTAAAAGATAATTTTAATTATGGAAGATTCTATTTTACAGTTTAATAATAATAATTCAAATTTTGTTTCAAATTTATATTCTGAGAATAAAGAACAATATGAGAATTTTTATAAAGAATGTTATCCGGTGGTCAGTTATACAAATCGGTTCCATGACTTTATTGTTGATCTTTTTGCCGCGGGGTTTAAAGACAATGAATTAAATGTTTTTGTTGATAATGGTATACTAAATGTGGAAGGACAACAATTATATTCAGGATCCCATTTTCTGCGAAGCATAAAGATTCCCAACTATGTAGATTTACACCGTTATTATTATCAAATAAAAAATGGGCATGTAAAAGTTATTTTTCCTATTGAAAAATAAAAGCCTTCAATTTGAAGGCTTTTATTTTATCTATACCATTTTGTATATTGATTACTAATTAGTAAACAAATAAGGGATAAAGGAATAATTCTTTCAATTATTTGTGAAATAGATTAGTCAATAGATAATGAGGACATAAATTCTAACTAAGCATTCCAAAATATTTATTGTTGCATTATTGTGTAGATTGTTAACATTTTGATAGATCAACTCTTAGAAAGTATTTCAAACAATGATTTAAAGAGAACAACAAAATTGATTTGCAGATAAAAATGAGAGTCTTGCTCTAGAAGATGGAAGTTTACATTTGTGTCAGATTTTAGTAAAGATAATTTCATGAATTATCTAAATAAGTAAGAAGTAAATATTTCTAAAAAAATATACTGAATGCATCTGGATTAAGGTTGGAGTTGTTACTAGTATTATTACAGATATAGCTACGATAGCGACAATGGCGGAATTTTTTTGCTACAAATGTTTTGCTCTCAAGGGCTCTTGCTCTTGGATTTTATCATAATATTTTTTTCTAACATTCATCGGAAAATCATTTTGATAAAAATACCGTCGAAAATCAGGTGTATCATTCCTTTCAATTACTTCCATAATATTCTTCAAAGCTAACTTTTGAGTATCACTCACATAGTCAGGGAATCCTCCAGTTTCATAATAAGTACTTAATAAATCCCATTCTTCCTTTGTTACTTTAGTGTTAAATAAGTAATACTCATTTGCAACGATCTTACCTTTGTCATTGTAAACACATAAGGCTTGAGAACTTGTTGAGTGTAATACCCCTTTAACGTATTCTAATCGCTTAGATTTAAACTGAATTTTTTGTTTTGGCTTTTGTTCAAACACATAACGCAAAAAGCCTTCTCCTTCTTTTTTTATTAAGTTAATTTCGGAATATAAGAACTCATAACTATCATCTTTACTTATACTGTTTATGACATATTGGATCTCAACCACAGGATCAAAATAGGCAGATGAAAATAAATTATAAATATGATGCTTGCGAGAAATATTGCCATTTTTACTTTCATAAAATTGATATTTTACATACACCTCATAGTCTAAAAGGCTGCATAAAGCTCTTGTAATTAAGTTATTCTGTAAACATTTTCGATACCAAGAGAAACGGTTACTGCTTTTGATCTCTTCTCTATTTTCCTTTATCTTTCTTTCAACTTCAGCAGCTCTTTCAGCATCAGCTTTTTCCCTCTCTTGTGCTTTTAGTGCTTTTTCAAAATCAAGCTGCTTTTTTTCTTTAGTCAGTTCATTCTGAATATCATCTTCAAGGCATAAGAGATTTTTTATAAACTTTTCTTTACTGTATTTTAGAATTTTACATTTGAGATGCGGAGTTAATCTGATAATTTGATCTGAAAAATCAAGAAACAGATTTTTTTTGTAAAAATATTCTGAATTAAGCCACTTCTTTACTTTTTTAAGAAAAGATATAATAACATCATTGCTTTTATATGATGTCATGTAAAATTCAATATTCTTACTAGAAAGATCAGTAAACTTAGAAAAGGTAGAGATAGAAGAGAAGTCTGTAAAATCTAATATTAAGTATGGTGTATAACCCAATGCTTCATGAGCTATAAACCTAGAGTCAATTTCATTTAGAGAAACCTCCAATGAATGCTGAAACTCTATAGCTGTAGTATTTACAAGGCTATCAATTCGGTGCATCTCTCCTTCATGTTCGACTACGACTTCATACGTCCGGATATTTCCAGCTTCCAATCCATAATTATATTCAATACATTTATATTGCCAATCTGAGTGCCATGCACACATCGGATTATCAGCCTTTACTTCTTGGAACGCTGTTTTTCTTCGGAGATATGACTTCCTATCTCCTGAACAGATAACTGATATAAAAATATGATCATAATAGCGATACCATATTCGATATTTTGGTATTGCGTCAGAAATAGATTGTATAGCAATAATTGTTCTTGGCATGATTCATTACAAATAAAACATCAATTAAAGGTAAGACATTCAGAGTAAAGTTACAATCTTTACCATTATACTACTTCATTTATTTACATAATATATTGGACTCTGTCGGCTTTTTGCTTCTTTTTCTTCGCATAAGTCCTGCTAACGGCTCATGGAAAAAGAAGGCGGCGGAAATTTCTCTCCGCCGTCAAGTTTCTGATTTATGTTTCAGTTCTTCCAATTGTCGGAGCATTAATGTGTAGTTTTCTCCAACTGTATGCCCCGAATCCATCCGAAATGGACTACTTCGACATAATTTGCATTGTCTGATAGCCTTATTCAAATTTGTTACTTCGATTATCTTCCCTGTTATATCTTTAATTTTCATTGTCTTTTACCTCTGATTTAAATACATACCAACTATCTCTATAATACTCTCCAATGAGATTAAAAACTCCTGCCAGATTGCTACTTTGAGCAAATTTCTTGGCTTCCAAAATAGATTTGAATTCTCCCAATTTTCGGAAGCCAACAAACAAGGTGTAAATATTTTCTTTCATCATGCTGCTAATCTATTTTCTATCAATGATATATTTTGCTCTACAAGTTGAATTATCTTGTTGTGGTGTTTGGTATTCTTATTACATACTCCACGGCTTTGGATAACTTTTAGTTGAGATATTGAGACTTCAATGGTTTCGATGCGTTTGCCGTCAATACAAGCTGAAAGTATCAGCGAATCGGCTTTTGAGTGATACCCTGCTACGCAATGATGCTTATGCATCACTATTCATAAGCACCA
>NZ_MKVC01000006.1:0-201974 GCF_001899125.1 Dysgonomonas sp. 37-18
GCTTTATTTTATTAGTAAGCAGCGTGTTATCACAAATGCTACGCATAACCATATACTGAGCATAATGATGCATCATTTTTCCTTCCAATATTATATCCGCTATGCTCTCCAAGACACGAACACTGATAGTACCATCCGAAAACGCAAGTCCGAAAAATTTACCTTTTTGTTCTCTGAATGAATCTTCCTTTGCAAGTTGCTTTTCAAGTTCGGCTTGTGCATCTGCTTTGGCTCTCTTGATAACATATCTGTCGTGTTCCGCTTTTAGGTCTGTCGGGCAAACGTATTTTGCATTGTGCAGGTCTTTTCCGAAGAATCGAAGCATATCTATATAGTCGCACCAAAGAATAGCATCTTCAATTTTGTATTTGTTGCGGATGGCTATTTTGATAGATTGCCAATAGCTGTCGATATGTTTCCATCCCATATTCATAATACGTTCTAATAGCTTGGTGTAACCTGCTTTGATGAGTGTTTCAGCTCTACTATCACTCAATAGAGTACGGAATAAGTCTAATGGGTTCTGTCCGTACAATGCTTTTTTATAGCCGGTTCTTTTTAGTTCAGGTATCAATTTCTGACGTGGGTATATTTTGCCCATATTCCCAATTTTGTCATAGACATTTATGTAAAATTTGTTGTTACTATTCTCGTTTCTTAGCTCCAAAGGAGTATGAAATATCCAAGAATCAATACAGCATGTCCCCATCGTTTGACGAAGTCGGGCAAAAGTGTGATGCTTCCCATTGGTGGCAATCCAACGTTGCATTACTTCGGAATATGAAAGTTTTGTCGGTTCTCCTATTTTGGATTTATAACTTAACATGATGGTTCGTATCACTTGATAGCCTTTGTGAGCCATGATGATGTTCATATAATAGCTATCGTCAAATGTCCGTTTCTTGGTGGTCTTGGCTATTAGTTTGCTTTTACAATTCGGACACTCACATCCCAAAAGGGTATTGGCTAATTCTCCCATCCCTTGCCATGAGTGACCGCACTTGGTACAAGTAACGATTCCCTGTTCAGTTCTGCGTCCAACATATTGGATAACGTGGTTATATCCCCATTGGATTTGCATTTTGGTTAGCTTGGGCAATGTTTTACTTACTTCTACCACTTGTTTTTGGAGTTTATTCTTTGGTTTCATTGGTCGATATTTTAAAAGTCAAATAGACTTGGTTGGGGATTTAATGCTACTCTTTTAGCCTTCTTGGTTGGCTGTGTTATCTTTCGATAGGCTTCGTCTTGTGCCTTTTGCATGGCATCTTGTCGTGCTTGCTCTTTTTCCTCGGCTGACAATACTACGACATGATTAACTGCTACCTGTGCATTATGCATCGGTTGACCTATTTCGATGCTATCTTCGTCATAGAAATGTACCGCCATGCCGAATATCTCATCATCGTGAAAACCATTGCACCCGCTTTTCTGCACTTGGTTTAGGATATAAGTAACACAATCCTCTAACTTCTTTTCGGGTAGGGAGTAGCGGAAAGAAAAGAGTAAATCTATCTCGGCACGCTTGTCTAAATATGCCTTTATCGTATTTTGAAAATGGTTTGTTGCTTTCATATCTTGGGGTATTGTGGGGCAGGGTTACCGCCCCTTGTTATTATTTTACTTCGATTGTTTTATCAATTCTGCCATATATCATGGCTCGTAAACTTGTTTTATCTACTGCTTTGTACTCTTGGTATGAGCCGTATTGCTTCACGATATAGGTTCTCAGTATCTCGGAGAAGTCAAAACGGTAACCTCTTAATGGTATGGCATTTTTGAAATAGCTGTTGTGATTTACATTTTCAGTTATCCAGTTCTTTTCTTCTCTGCTCAACCTTTCTTCAGCATTTACTTTCTCTCTAAGTTGGTACACTTTAGAGCCTTTCAGAGCATCTAATTCGGGAACATCCCATTTCACAAATTTGGTTGCTATTATTGTTGTTATCATATTCTTGAGGATTTGTGGAGGATTGCTCCTTTAAATAGTTTCATCTTCTTGAGTGATTATATGTTCTTTAGGTATATTTATTCCATAGTTTTGAGCATCCATTTTTAATGATCGTGCTACTTGGGGGTAGTTGGTATCAATCCAATCAAATTCGTCTACAAAATTGTATCTGTCATCTACTCCTATTGCCGTCTCATTGGTCACTAAAACACCTTTAGGGATTGTTATTTTGCCATAATTTCTGAAATCGACGGTTACAGAATTGGCTGTTACTTTTCTATTCTTTTTCATTGTATCTTATATTTTGCATTTATACTTTTTACTTACAATGATTCAATCTAGTCCGAAATAGTATGCTAAGCGTTGCTCCTGCGATTTTGAAAATATCCATCCTGCCAACCTTTTTCCGTTAAAAGTCAGTCGGTTGTTAAATTTTCCTCCCATTGCTTTGAGTTCGTCTTTGATGGCTCTTGTTTCTCCGAATACGGCAACGGCTTTGGCTGAATACTCTACTACCGTGCAACCGTTCTTGCTTGTGCCGTTCTTATCGCTTGGGGGCGGTGGTGGTGTATCATCATTCTTCTTCTTAATGCGGATGTTATCTTCACACCCTGCGATGTAGGCAAATTCCTTTATCATACCCTCACGGCTGTACATGGACACTTTTTCAATTATCCATCCGCTATATTTGCTTTCGCCCAAATAGTACCCTGCACCCATAGAGTATTTCTCCCGATGTTCATAATCTGTGTTGTACTCCGCTAAATAGGCTGTTTCCGCAAAATTGGATGCGTGTTTCCGCATTTCAGAAAAGATGTCTCTTTTGTGCGTTGAAAAGCCTAGAATGACAGTCCGTGTTGTTCTTGATGCAAAGTAGTCGGTTTGGCTGTCGCTCTCATCTTGTTTCAGCCTTGCTACGATAACGCCCAAAGCATTTTCGGGAAGTATCTCGGCAAAACGTTTGCTCCCGATTGCTTTGACTTCCTCCACTCGTATGCGTTCTTTTTCTTTCTCGTCCGCCTCTACATTGGCTTTGGCTTGCGCTTCTTGCAGAAGTATTGCTACTTCAAAGCTGTCTATAAATTGAGGGTTGTCGCTGTCGTAATAGAACCCAATGCCAAACTTCTCTTTCAATGGTCGAATAATGTCTGCTGTATGAAAATATTTTGTGGCTAGGTTTATCAATTTGTAAGTGATACCCCATTGATTTTTTGTAATGTCGTACACTACATAGCTGTGATAACTGTACCCCTCCATTTGGATAACTTGGTTAATCTCTACCACTTGTTCGGCTCTGTCTATTTCCTTGTTTGCACCTAATAAAAATACTTTACTCATAATTTTAATTTTTAAAGGGTTATAAATAATTCAGCATGAGATAAATAAGAGTGATTACAGCACCCAACATCAGCAGGCACGAAAGAATACCCCGAATCACATCATAGAAGAGATACAAGCCCACCAAAGCCCAAATAAACCCTGCTCCCCATAAGGAGTAACCCACGATGATTAAGACTATTTTCAAAACCCAACCTATGCTAATTGGAAGGTAGGTGGTTCGCTGTTTCCTGTTTTTTTCTGCCGTTTGTTTCATAATTTCTGACCTTTTTTTTAACGCTATGCCGTATCGGAGCCGGTGAGGAGTATTCGAGTTTCAGAAGCTTAAAAAAGGGTAGTGTTTAGCTGTGCAAGGTTTTGACGAATAAATACGCTCGCCCGGATAGTAGAAGAAGGAAAAGAGGAAGATTTTTTGTCAAACTCTTTAGGGCTTGACCTTGCTGTCAGCGTGAAGAACACGGAATACCTTTGCGACTGAAATCGAATACTCATTAGGCTCTGATGTCATTTCGCTTAATGGGGATGAAATTATGAAACAGGTAGAAAAAATCCCATTTACTCTTTCCTGAAGCTATCGAAAGAGTATGAAAGTGGAGCTAAATATTTCTTACAAATCACCTCTGTTAATCTAATTCATTCCGTAACTTTGCGGTTTGAAAAATAATATGTATAATTCCATTGTTAGGAGTAGACATAAAATTAGATAATGCAAATAAATGGCAATTAAAAAATCTGAATTATATAGCTCCCTCTGGGCTAGTTGTGATGAGCTAAGAGGAGGTATGGATGCCTCTCAATATAAAGATTATGTGTTAACTTTGTTATTTGTCAAATATATATCTGATAAATACAAAGGGAAGAAATTCTCAGCGATTAAAGTTCCTGAGGGTGCTTCTTTTGACGACATGGTTGCCCTAGTAGGAACTTCAAATATTGGCGATGACGTCAATAAAAAAATACTCAAGCCAATTGAAGAAGCCAACAAATTAAATGAATTTCCGGATTTTAATGATGAAGGAAAATTAGGAAAAGGCAAAGATCTTGTTGATACAGTTTCAAATTTGATTCTAATCTTTGATTCTCCAGACCTTGATTTTTCTGAAAACAGTGCGGAGGGCGATGATATTCTAGGTGATGCTTATGAATATTTAATGCGTCATTTCGCTACTGAATCCGGCAAGTCAAAGGGGCAATTCTATACTCCGGCAGAAGTAAGTCGTGTGTTGGCAAAAGTAATTGGTATCAATACAGACAACTCTACAACGCAAACCACTGCCTATGACCCGACATGTGGCTCGGGTTCACTGCTATTAAAAGTGGCAGATGAATCGGAAAAGAATATAACACTCTACGGACAAGAAAAAGAAATTGCTACTGCCAATTTAGCAAAAATGAATATGATTTTACATGGCAATCCTACTGCCGAAATCATTGCCGATAATACACTCTCTCGCCCGTACTTCAAGAACGAACATGGAAATCTTAAAACTTTCGATTACGTGGTGTCAAATCCTCCATTCTCACTAAAAAACTGGAGCAATGGAGTTTCTATCGAGAGTGATGAGTATTCTCGTTTCGATATAGGAGTACCACCTGAGAAGAATGGCGATTATGCTTTTCTTTTGCATATTCTTAAATCTCTAAAATCTACAGGAAAAGGGGCTATTGTTTTGCCTCATGGTGTTTTGTTTCGAGGCAATGCTGAAGCCGAGATTAGGAAGAAAATTGCAAAATATATAAAAGGAATTATTGGACTGCCAGCCAACTTGTTTTATGGAACTGGAATACCCGCTTGCATCTTGGTATTGGACAAAGAAAATGCAGAACATCGCAAAGGTATTTTCATGATAGAGGCTAGCAAAGGCTTTATCAAAGATGGAAACAAAAACCGCCTGCAAGAAAAAGATATTCGAAAAATAGTGGATGTGTTCAATAATATGACCGAACTACCACAATACAGTAGAATGGTGCCATTGAGCGAAATAGCGAATGAGAAAAACGATTACAACCTCAATATTCCACGCTATATAGATACCCAAGAGACAGAAGATATACAAGATATTTATGCACATCTACATGGTGGAATACCAAAAAAAGATATAGATGGCTTGAATAAATATTGGAAAATATACCCCAAACTCAAAGATTCGCTCTTTGAAGCACAAGGCGACAACTATTATCAATTGCGTGTAGCAATAGAACAAATAAACGATACAATTTTTAGCCACCCGCAGTTTTTAGAATATTCTAAAAAATTGCAATCTATTTTTGATGAGTGGAAAATAGAACGACAAAACCATTTTCTAAAATTAGAAGAGGGAATATTACCCAAACAGGAGATAGCAGAGACTGCTGACTTATTGCTTGCAAGTTTTTCGGACAATACGTTGATAGATAAATATGATATGTATCAACATTTGATGGGTTATTGGGAGGAAACAATGCAAGATGATTTTTACTCCATAGCTATTGATGGCTGGAAATCGGGAAATGTGTGGGAGCGTTTAGTTATAAAAGGGAAGAAGGGTAAAGATGGCAAGACATCTAGAGACAAACCAATAGACGGACTAGATGGCGTACAAGGAAAATTACTCCCGCCACAACTATTGATAGATAACTATCTGGCTACACATTGGAAAACGATTGTAAGTTTTGAAGAAAAGATAGAAGATATAAAGAATCAGTTAGAGGAGTCGGAACAAGAAAATGACTTGGAAGCTACATTGTTCAGTGACTTAGATAAGGTTAATCTGACTTCGGTAAAAGGCTTACTCCGTGATCGTAAAAAAGAGAAAGCTCCTAAAGAAGAAATAGCTATAATAGAAAATTACATCAATCTACATGAGGCGATTGCAAGCATCGCCCGATTGATTAAAATAGAAAAAGCAACCACTGAAACCAAAGTAACAGAAATATACTCTACACTGACCGAAAAGGATATAAAAAACTTGGTGATCAACAAGAAGTGGATGCAACATTTGCAAAAATGTTTAGAATCTGAACAAGAAAATATTAGCCAAATGCTAACCCAACGCATAAAAGGGCTTGCCGAACGCTATGCCCAAACGTTACCTCAACTAGAAGAAAATCTTAACGAGTACGAAAGTAAGGTGAAACAACATCTACAAACAATGGGAATGCAATGGTGAAAACAAAGTTTAAAGAAACTGAAATAGGGTTGATTCCTAAGGATTGGGAGGTCGTAAAGATTGGTGACTCTTTTAAATTCAAGAATGGATTAAATAAAGAAAAACATTTTTTTGGATATGGCTCGCCAATTGTGAACTATATGGACGTGTACAAAAATACGTTCATTACTAATTTATTAGTAAAAGGTAAAGTTTTTGTAAATTATAATGAACAAAAGAGTTTTGATGTTTTAAAGGGTGATGTCTTATTTACTAGGACATCTGAAACTCCTGAAGAAATAGGAATTTCATCTGTAGTTCTTGATAATTTAGAAAATGCTGTCTTCAGTGGCTTTGTTTTGAGAGGACGCCCATTCAATAGTTCCTTTGATATTCAATTTTGTCGTTATTGTTTTTCGGGTACTAAAGTTCGTGAACAAATTATAGGTAACTGTACATATACAACTAGAGCATTGACAAATGGCAGAGTTCTTTCTAATATTCAAATTCCTCTTCCACCCATCCCCGAACAACAAGCCATAGCCAAGGCATTAAGCGACACAGATGCATGGATAGAAAGTCTCGAAAAACTAATTGATAAAAAACGACTTATCAAACAGGGAGCAATGCAAGAGTTGCTAACGCCTAAAGAAGATTGGGAAGAGGTAATATTGGGGAAGGTAGCCCAAATTAACATGGGCCAATCTCCTTTATCTCAATATTATAATAAAAGAGGTATGGGATTACCTCTTATTCAAGGAAACTCTGACATACAAAACAGAAGAACTATAATTCGAAATTTCACATCCTCCATTACCAAAAAAGGAGATTTAGGAGATATTATTATGTCAGTACGTGCTCCGGTCGGGGAGATTGCAATTGCAACATTTAATTGCTGCCTTGGACGTGGAGTTTGTTCTATGAAATACCCAAATCGTTTTTTATATCATTACTTAATATTTAGAGAACAAAGTTGGGGACAAGTTACAACTGGATCTACTTTTGATAGTGTAAACTCTACTCAAATTGAAAATTTTAAAATTCATCTCCCATCATCTCTTTCCGAACAAAACCGCATTGCGACTATTCTTTCTGATATGGATGCAGAAATAGAGGCCTTACAAAATAAATTGCATAAAGCCAAACAACTGAAACATGGGATGATGCAAGAGTTACTAACCGGAAGAATAAGATTGGTAGAGTCTTTGGAGGCTCCAAAAAGAGAAGTCGAACCCGCAAAAGGGCATAACGATCAGTTCAATGATGCGGTTCTTATTGGGACTATGGCTTCGGTCTTTGGTTCTGATAAATTTCCTCTTACTCGATTTAAATACACAAAAGTATCGTACCTTTTGAAACGTTACAAAGAAGAACAAGATGCAGGCTATTTAAAACATGCAGCAGGTCCATACAAACCTAAAACTCGATATGGAGGTGCAGAAAAAATTGCGATAAATAAAAAATACATTGATGTTGTAGCAACCAATTACAAAGGAAAAGAATATGAAGGCTTTGTAGCATCGAAAAACGTTGATGAAGCGATAAAATACTTTGAAGATTGGTATGGTGCTGATGCCTTAAAATGGATTGAGCAATTCAAATTTGAAAAGAATGATAATCTGGAACTATGGGCAACAGTAGATATGGCTATTGAAGATTTGAAAAAGAAAGACGAGGCGATAACTATTGGTAGTATAAAGCAAGTATTGAAAGACAATAAAGAGTGGAAAGATAAACTAAAACGTAGTATCTTTTCAGATATTAATATAAAGACAGCCATCACAAAGTTAGAGACATTGTTTACCTAAAAGATAAAAGCCATGATTAACCCTATCGAACGTATTACTCAAAATAGGATTATCCGCCTTTTTAAGAGCATGGGATATTCCTATTATGGCAATTGGGAAGAGCGTGAAAACAATAGCAATGTAGAAGAACAGTATCTGAAGCGGTATTTGATAGAGCAAGGCTACTCCGATATTCTAATAAATAAGGCTGTACAAGAAACTTTGCAGTTGGCAAATACCAATGCGGGCAATATCTACGAGCGAAACAAGAATTTTTATTCATTGTTGCGTTATGGGGTGAAAGTGAAAGAAAATATCGGCGAACAAAACCAAACTGTACACCTGATAAATTGGAAGAATTGGGGAAATAATCATTTTGCGATAGCTGAAGAGGTAACTTTGAAGGGTAATAAAACACGTCGCCCCGACATTGTACTTTATATAAATGGCATTGCCTTTGGAGTATTAGAATTGAAACGTGGAACTGTTGATATTTCGGAAAGTATTCGACAAAATATTTCAAATCAAAAAGAAAAATTTAACGAGAACTTTTTCACTACTATCCAGTTGGTTTTGGCTGGCAATAATACGCAAGGGTTACGTTATGGTACTATCGAGACTTCCGAAAAATATTATTTGGCATGGAAGGAAGACGAGCAAAATAATGAAGAATATAAACTCGACAAGTATCTGCGAAAACTTTGCGATAAGGAAAGAATAATAGATATAATATACAATGGTGTAGTATTTGATGCCGGCGTTAAAAAACTACCTCGTCCACATCAATACTTTGCACTTAAGGAGGCTCAAAAGTTTATCAAACAGCAAGAAGGAGGAATTATATGGCACACACAAGGCTCTGGGAAGAGTATATTGATGATATTGCTTGCTAAATGGATATTAGAAAACGTGAGCAACTCGAGAGTTGTTATCCTTACTGATAGAACGGAACTCGACAAACAGATAGCTGATACTTTTGAAGATATAGGAGAGAAAGACATTGCTCGCACCCAGTCGGGGAACGAATTGATGCAATATTTAGTTCAGCCTAAGCCTCGGTTAATAGCGTCATTGATCCACAAGTTTGGGAATAAAGGTGATACAGACTATAAAACCTTCATTGACGAGTTACGCAATAATCCGATAGCTACGCAAGGTAATATCTTTGTCTTTGTTGATGAATGTCATCGTACACAGAGTGGAAAATTGAATGAAACCATGAAAGCAATTTTATATAATGCAGTCTTTATTGGATTTACGGGTACGCCACTACTCCAAAAAGATAAGAAGACTACGATGGAAGTTTTTGGGAGATACATACATACTTATAAGTTTAATGAGGCTGTCGTCGATGAGGTGGTGAAAGATTTAGTGTATGAGGGTAGAGATATAGAGCAACGTTTATCATCGCAAGAAAAAGTAGATATATGGTTTGAGGCTAAAACAAAGGGGTTGAATGATTTTCAGAAACAAGAACTAAAAAAGAAATGGGGTACTATGCAAAAGGTTCTGAGTTCTCGCTCACGAATGGAAAAAATAGTTTCAGATATTCTTTTTGATTTTAGTGTTAAGCCTCGTTTGGCAAGCGAAAAAGGAAATGCTATTTTAGTTGCATCAAGTATTTATGAAGCTTGCAAATATTACGAATTGTTCAAATCCAGCCCTTTCAAGAATAAGTGTGCCATTATAACTTCTTACAATCCGCAAACGAAAGATATAACAACTGAAGATACTGGAGAGTATTCTGAAACTGATAAAGAATACATCTATAAAACATATGAGGAACTACTGAAAAATGTTTCGCCCAAAGGTAAGAAAAACAAAACCGAAACCTACGAAGATGACAGTAAGTTGCTATTTGTAAAACAACCTGCTCGGATGAAATTGTTGATTGTCGTATCTAAATTGCTTACAGGTTTTGATGCACCTGCTTGCTCATATATCTATATTGATAAAAAAATGCAAGACCACACTTTATTTCAAGCTATTTGTCGTGTAAATAGGTTGGATACAGAGGATAAGGATTTTGGATACATTGTAGATTATATGGAGTTGTTTGGAAAAGTCACTAATGCAATTGATGTATATACATCTGAATTAGACATTGAAAGCTTCACTAAAGAAGAAGTCGAGATCGTGCTGAAAGATAGATTGTTGATGTCCAGAGAACGAATCGAAAATGCTTTAGAAGAGTTGGAACAACTTTGTGAGGGTGTTGAAATCCCCAAATTAGATCTTCAATATATTCACTATTTTTGTGGAAACACCGAAGTTCAAACAGACCTAAAAGCTAACGAGTACAAGCGTGTTGCATTATATAAAGGAATAGTCGTCTATATTAGAGCCTATGCTAATATAAAAGGTGAATTGGAATTAGCTGGTTATACTCCAAAAGAAATATTGCATTTTGAAGAGCGACTAGATTTTTATCTAAAACTTAGAGAAACTGTTAGAATAGCTAGTGGGGAGACTTTGGACTTGAAAACTTATGAGGCTGATATGCGACATTTGATTGATAATTATATTCAAGCCGAAGAATCTAAAGTTGTAACTCCTTTTAGTGAGATTTCATTGTTAGAATTGATTGAATCCGATATATTCTCTGCAATAGAAAGTTTACCAGATAGTATAAAGGGAAATTTGGAGGCAGTTGCAGAAACAATAGAGAATAGTGTTCGTTCCAAAATAGTAAAAGAGCATCTACTAGACCCGATATACTTTGAAAAAATGTCTCTGTTACTTCATGAGCTTATTGAGCAACGAAAAAAAAATGTAATTGCTTATAAAGAATATCTTAAGAAAATGGCTAATCTAGTACAGAAGATTAATCAAGGAAAAGATGATAGTACTCCATTTTCTATCAACACAATAGGAATGAGAGCCATATACAACTATCTTGGTAAGGATGAAGCATTGACTATTGCTTGTGAAGAAGCTATTCAACAAACAAAGAAAGACGGCTTTAGAGAAAATATTCAAAAGCAAAATGAAATAAATGAGGCTATCTATAACATAGTAAAGGATGAAGAAAAGACTCTCTATATTTACAAAATAATAGAAAATAACAAATATGACTACTGAAGATAAAGATACTTTAGTATTCAATGATATTGAGATTGAACTGACATTCAAGTCTATCAAGAATATTCATCTAAGTGTTCATCCTCCATTCGGCAGAGTAACACTCTCAGCTCCTACTGAGATAGATAGAGAACAACTTCGAGTCTATTTGACAACCAAACTTAGTTGGATTCGCAAAGAACAAAAGAAGATTAGGTTGCAAGAACGTGAACCTCTACATTTGTTTATTTCAGGTGAAAGTCATTATCTATTTGGTAAACGTTACTTGCTGAAAATCACAGAAGCAACTTCTCGTCCAAAGGTTATTTTACATCATAGTAAAATAGAATTAGTGGTTCCCTTTAATAGCTCTCAAGTATATAGAGAAGAAAAACTTTATCAATGGTATCGTAAACAACTTCGAAAAGTATTACAAGACATCATTGATAAGCAAAGTACAATAATGAATGTATGCCCACAAAAGTATGGAATCAGAAAAGTTAAAACCAAATGGGGTAGTTGCAATGATTCAGCCCAAAGCTTGTGGTTCAATATTGAACTGGCGAAAAAGCCGATAGAATGTATTGAATATATTGTCATCCACGAATTAGTACATCTATTAGAAAGGCATCACAATAAAAACTTTGTGACTCTAATGAACAAATATTTGCCTAACTGGCAATTGAGGAAGAAGCTGTTAAATGAGTTGCCGATTTAGCCAACTTGTACAAAAAATCCCATTTACTCTTTCTTGAAGCTATGGAAAGAGTACAAAATATAACTTTAGGTATAGACAAGTACAGCCTAAAGCTACCAGCTAATAGATTGCTTATCTATGCTGTAATTTAATAACTTATATTTGCTACCCCGTAATCATAGTATGAACAAAAAAGTAAATTACTATGGAGATAATGTATATAGAAGCCCGAACATTCGAGGCAATGATGACGCAGTTTGAACTGTTCGCCCATAAAGTGAACAAGCTATGTGAACGTCATACAAGTAAAGGTCTTGAAGATTGGTTGGATAATCAAGATGTGTGCCAGATGCTTAATATATCTAAGTGTACTCTTCAGGGTTATCGTGACAACGGTATGTTGCCCTATACCAAGATTAGCCGGAAACTCTATTATAGAGTCAAAGATGTAAGAAAACTTATTCACGAATTAGAATTGCAACAAAATGGATAATGACATTTTAACAAAGCGAAACGAGCGGGTAAAGAAGTTTTTTGCTTTGCTTGACAAGATGTTGGATAGAATTGAAATTGTCCTGACTTCCAACAAACCATCGCTCTTCGGTGAACGATTTTTGACTGATATAGAGATGGCGAAGAAATTGAAAATAAGCAGGAGAACATTACAGCTCTATCGTACAGAGGGTAAAATCCCTTATTTTCAATTTGGAGGTAAAACCCTGTATCGGGAATCCGATATTCAGAAAATATTGGATAGGAACTATGTTCAAGAACTGAAATAATGTTCAGCATACAATTAGATGATATAGATCAAGCTTCGAATAAATCTTGAAGAAAATATTTTTTCATCGTTTTAAGAAGTTACTGACATACAGTTGTCATATCTATATAATATCTTTGTTTTACAGATAAATTATTTAAGACTAAAATGAGAAAACTATTTTTATCATCGTCATTTAAGGATGTGGCTGATATATTTATGAACTTTGTACAGGAAGACCTGGAAGGGAAGACTATAACTTTTATACCAACAGCCAGTATCCCTGAAAAAGTTAAATTCTATGTAGGCTCGGCTAAAAAGGCTTTTCAGAAAATGGGACTAATTGTCGATGAACTAGAGTTGACAGAGGCAACAACTGCGGAAATAGTCAGCAAGTTACAGCAGAATGATTATATTTATATATCAGGAGGAAATACTTTCTTTTTGTTAGAAGAACTAAGAAAGACTGGTGCAGATAAAATAATAATTGAACAAATAGATCTTGGGAAATTATATATTGGAGAGTCTGCCGGTTCTATGATCGTTTCTCCCAATATAGAGTATGTGAAAGAAATGGATGACCATAAAGTTGTTCCTAATTTGGGTACGTACTCAGCCTTAAATGTAATTGACTTCTATCCGATACCGCATCATACTAACTTCCCTTTTGCAAAGGCTGTTGAAAAAATGATATCAAAATACAGTTCTGAGCTAGACTTGTACCCGATAAGTAATTCTCAGGCAATATTAGTTAATGGAAATGATGTGAGAGTAGAAAGTAAATGATAAATAAACCAGGCTTCAGTATAAACTCGAAGCCTGGTTTTATTGCTTATGACATCCTGTTTCAGTTGAGCATTGCATTTTGAATCGACAATAGAGGCATTGTTGTTACTTCTGGCTTGGTAGATTTATTAATTATCCACTGACGAAAGATATTTGCTTTGACTGATTGCACCCGAAAAGCGATAGCGATTATCATACCCAAACCGTAATAATCGGAGACGATCTTTGCTCCTTCGACTGTTCCACTCATTGACTGATCTCCCATACAAATACCTAATTCCTCAATAGAACGAATATTCTTCTTTGCCGCTTGATAGAAGATTTCAAAGAGTTCGGCGATCTCTGTAATATTCATTCTAACATTTCTTGGAACATATACAGTTCCATTATCACTTATCTTGATTTTTATGTTTTTCATAGCTCTATCGGTTGAGATGTTTTATTACTAATTGCTTTTCGTCGTTCCATTAGCCTGTCCATATCCTCTGATATTTTATCATCAGTCACTTTCGAGTAAATCTGTGTACTCGAAATATTGGTATGTCCCATCATTTTGCTGATACTCTCGATGGGAATCCCAGCCGAGAGCATAAGAGTCCCGAACGAATGTCGGCTCATGTGATAGCTGAGATTCTCCTTGATCCCTAAAGCAAAGCCTATCTCATGGATTTCAAACCAAACCTGATCCCGGCTTGGTAATGGGAAAATAGGAGCAGTATTATCCGTTGTATTGTAAAGTATCAAGATTTGTTCTGCTATTGGATGCAGTGGGATAAATGCTTCAACTTTTGTTTTAGTTCTGCTACTTCGGATATATAATCTACCTTCCGCTGTTTTACCAATATTCTGAGGATAAAGGTTATGCACATCCACAAAAGCAAGTCCGGTAAAGGCTGAAAAGATAAACGCTCTGCGAGCCAGTTCTTGCCGCTGGTAGGGCATTGGAGTCTCCATAATTTTTTTCAGCTCATTTCGGGTAATATGCCGTAATTTAGGAGGATTTTTCTTCTCATACTCCACATCCTCAATCGGACTATTTCTTAACACTTCCTGATCAACTGCGATATAAACCAACCTGTTCAGCCAGCATAGACAGTGATTCACATGGGTTGTCGCATAGCCTAAATCCTTTTTCAAAAAACTTTTGAACGATTCTCCAAACTCTTCCGTAATATCTGAAAAGGCAATGTCATCCATTCCCCGTGAAAGAAGAAAGTCTCGTAGGTTGCTCTGGGTTGTTTTTGATTGTCTGTAGGTAGATGTTGAATTAATCTCCAGCGAGCGTTTTCTCAGTCGTTCACGCTCTACTTCCCCTGCTTGTAAAAGATACGTGGACACACTATTTACTCCTAAAATTATATTTTTGAGTAATTCTGCACTAATAACTCCTTGTTCTTTAAGTGTCTCTTCATAGGTCTGTTCGATGCGTTCCCGAAGTTTATCCAATTTATGATTGGTCGCCCCGTCTCGTACTTTTCCTTTTTTGCTGTTCCAATCGTTCGGTTCACAATAAATTCCAGTTGTGAGAACTGTCTGTTTATTATCAACCGTGATACGGCACAGAATAGGAGTAGTGCCGTCGGATTTTATTTTACTCCGGTTGATGTAGAATAATATTTTAAATGTACTTCGCATAATCGTTGATGTTATAGGGTTAATACTAAATCTTTTGTTGTCTCAATATACTTATCCATATCCTCAAAGAGTTTCTTGGGAGTCACACGGGCATAAATTTGTGTTGTTTTTATGTCGCTGTGGCCGAGCATCTTTGATACCGTTTCGATGGGTACACCCGCTTCGAGCGTAATTAGACTGGCAAACGAATGACGGCTCATGTGATAGTGGAGACGACCTTTGACATCTGCAAGAATCCGTATGCCTTGCATATTTCTTTTAATCGTTCCATTATGTATCATTGGAAAAAGTGTTTCCCTGCTATCGTCCCGATATTTATCAATCAGGGCAATGGCTTCCGGTAACAATTTAATTCGGGCAAGTTGCCCGTTTTTGCCCCGCTTGTATTTGAGCCACCATGCACCGTCATCATCCGTTGATAAATCATCTTTGGTGACGGATACCGTATCAATGTAGGCAGTGCCCGTGTAGCAGGAAAACAGAAACATATCACGTGTTATGACATGTGATCGGCGACGTTCAGGAATTTCTAAATCTCGAATTTTCTCAAAATCTTCCCGACTGAGGGTTTTAGGGGTACTTTCTTTTTGTTTGGGTAGCTTGTAATAAGCAAAATAGTTTTTATCCGAGTTACCTTCTTTGAAAGCGATCTTGCAAACTTTTTTTAGGATTGCCAGATAGTGTCGTAAGGTATCAAGTGCAAGTCCTTTATCCTCCAATACAAAAGATTGGAAGTCCCGGATAAACTGTTCGCTTAACTGACCGAAAGCCAGATCGGAAGCATTAAACTTTTCCTTGATAAATTCGGCCACAACTCGTTTGGTATAGAGATGATTGGGAAGTGTTCTTGGGGAACGATCAACGCCAATACGTTCTTTAACGCTTTCGATATGTTTATCAAATTGTTGTAGCAAGGTCGTTTGTGCGGACATTGCTCCTTGAAATAAGTTCTTGATGGCTTTGGCATCGAAAGGTTGTTTCCGGTCAATGAGTGTGTCGTAGGCTTCGTTGATGGAAAGCATCAACTTATCCAACTGAGTGTTGGTCGTTATGGCTTCTTTACTTTTTCCATTCAAACGACTTTCACGCGGATTCCATAGCGAAAATGTACAAGAAAGTTTACAACTGAATTGTACCATCGACTTGCCGACAGTGATACGTCCCATTATTGGGGTTTTACCCGATTTGTCGGGGCTACTCTTTTTGAGGTAGAGTAATACCTTGAATTTTTCTGTTTTCATACACTTATATTTTTATTGTCCTTTGCCGTTGTTTTGTAACGGCAAAGTTACTTGTTATATAAGTGCTCTTTAGTGCGTAATAATAAGCAAATCAATACATAAGAAGTCTGTTGGTTCGTATCTCGTTACCTGTTTTAATTTAGTAACTGAGCGGTTAACGACTTAGTAACTGAAGTCTCTCTAAGATTTGCTTAGATTCAAATTTTACGAACTTCCTAAATCTAAGAAAATATGCTAATTTCAAGACTGTTACCTATTGAAATGTTGCGATTTACGTATATACCTTTTCTTGTGTTTTTTTCATTCTTCTCGCCATAGCTTTGCCACTGTTTTAAAACGTTCTGGGGTAAATACTTCTATAATTTCTGAATCATTAGGGCATAGCTCTGAAAAAGTTACTCAAATATATCTTGATAGCTTTGAAAATAGTCAGATTGATGAAGCAATGAAAAATTTGTTATAACTTTGAGGAAGAGGATATTTACATTCCTCTTCCTTTTAATTATAAAGAAATATGAAGTCCAAAGAAATAAATAGAATCGTTTTTCATTCAAAGGAAGATATGGCCAGTTCATATCACTTACAGAGAGTTGAAGAACTATTACATAGTATTAAGTTTGAAGATTCCTTTGAAATAAATGATCTCTTAGAATTCTATCACATCAAGTTATATTTTGATAATGAACTATTTCTTCTTAGATGGGATGAAGAAATGAAACAAGAGTTTCAAATTAAGGCTAATCAATTATGGAATATTACTAAAAATTTTTGGCTAACAATTAATGATCAGAATATACTATCCCACGTTGGAAGTATAGAGTTCTCTTATCAAAAAGCATTTTGGGAGCTGATACAAAATTTAGATATCTACAAAAAGATAAGTAAAAATACATTTACTTTAATTTTAGATAAAAATAATAATCATATAATCTGTATATTATTATTCGAAAATATAGTCCGTTATTTTAGTACAGAAATAAGGCTTTTTCTTTTAACTTATAAGGGAGCAGCAGAGTTATTGTTATCTCAAATTGAAGATAAACGAATTTTCAAAACTCCGCAATACCATTTTCCTAAATGTTTAAGCCAAGAGGATAAAGAGAAAATTGTCTTAGAATATATTGATAGTGAATATGCTAATTTAAATTACATTAGATTAATTGAAAACTCTAGGGACTTAAAGTTATCTTCAAAGACAAAACTAAGGGCACAAAAAAGATCATTAGAATTAAATACTAAGATTTTTGAGGAAGGTTATAGCTGGAGTGTTGGAGTTGAAGTCTCAATATCTAAAGTTCAACACGAACCGTCTACACACTCTTATCGAAATAATATATTAGCTGTATCTTATAGTAAATCCTATTTAGATCAATTATCTAGAGATATAGATTTATTTCATACCTTTTCATACCTTTTCGAATTTGTTGATAATTCAGGACTTATTACTTTAGTAAGTAAAGAAAGTGAATTGTCAATATTTGAGAAAATAGGACTTATCTCTAAATATGCCTATCAGACAGGAGTTGTTTTTATCCGTAAGAATCAGTTATCCTATATGCAAACCATAATTTTTGATCATTATCTTAAGGAAAGGAATAATTCCGTTGAGAACTTATTAAAATCATTTATATCAATATTAAATCATTCATTAGGAGAAAACTTTAGATTGAAATTTGCTTCATCATCCTCGTCCTATTTAGAAAAGATACGAACAATTACTCCTGAGTTAGAGTTTCTTGTAAAACAATATAATTGTTATGTAAAAGAGAATAAGATAGATTTTGAATTATTAGAGTTTGATTCTATACCTGTTAGATTTGGTGAGATCTTAAGCTTAGTGGACAGGAAATACATTTATCCAAACGGAAACTCAATCAATGAATTAAGTCACTATTTTTTTTCTGATCAATGTATGCTATGTTATATTGATCCATATAAAAACAAGTATAAAGATTTCTATTCCTTGTTAAACAAAGAGGATGTTAGACTTGATTATTTCGAAAAATATAAACTAGACACAATTAATAAACTTATACTAGAAAATCATCTTTATATTGATAGTGATTCGTATCTAAGAATTAAAAATAATACTATGTTATTTTTGATTGGGGAACTTCACAATGAAGGAGTTCTAAGTTATTGGCATTATAGTGAAGATATAAGATCTGAAATAGATAGAATGATTATTGATGGTTTGATATATTCTGAAAATACTCTTTTCACACAGCAAGAAACTGATCTTTTTAACTACTTTTTAAACAAGAAAGAATTTACCAATGGTTTCGATCTTAGAAATAAATATCTTCATGGAACAAATTCTGCATCCGAAGAAAAACATAAGCAAGATTACTATCTGTTACTGCGGATGATGATTTTAGTCTTATTAAAAATACAAGATGATATGCGGATAAAAGCTATAAGTAAGATTGATAGATAGTTCAGAGAAGGCACGTAAATCTATTTAAATAAGTTCGGAAGTGGCTGAATTAATGAATCTATAAAAACTTATTGTAATTGTTAAAAATACTTCTCATAAAAGAGGAGAGGTATTTTGTTTTTGACTAAATTGCAGAACATAATGCAATCTATAAAATTTATAATCAATGATGTTAGAAATAGGCGGAATGAGTACACTTTGGATTATGCTTAAAAGTGGCCATTATACAATGAAAAAATCTTTAGATGAAATTGGATTTATTCCGAATGTGGATTATATAATACTAGAAAAAATTATTACTTCTCTTAGAAGTTACACTAAATATCAATATTTCATAATTGATAATCACGGGAATAAAATTAATTTTAAATTGGGTGGTTTTGAAATTGCTTATATTGATGAGGATCAAATATCAAATCAAAGGTTTACTTCAAGATTTGTTGAAATATATGATACATCCAAAGATAAATACTATCATTACATATCTAAAATAGGAGGAATTTCTTTTTTTAAAGAAGAACTTATTCCATTATTAGAGAAGTTAAATGAACTGGGAAGCTGGGAAGCATATCAAATATATATTGAATTAGAAGAAACAAAAAAGAAACTACAGAGTCTAAAAAAAGATTATGATGAGTTAAATGATAAATATTATGCTTTAGAAGAGACAATGAATAAAGAAAATTAATATTATATGGCATACTGGAATAAAGATCAGCTTGCAAAAATTGCAAGGTTAAAAGAATACGAATTTGTCGAATCAGAGAAAGAGGGGGATAAATACAAAGAAGTTAGGAAATACGGAATTGCGAAAGAAACTCCATTTTTAAAAGACGTAATCAATGAAGGTTATTTTCACGTAAATAATAAAATATCTAACCTACAAAGGGGATATTATTATTTCATTGATATAAAACCTAAAACAAGTGAATTTAAGTCACAGAATAAAACTATCAATATCGCTTATGCTCTATATAAAGAAAACAAAGCAGATACATACGGAAATACAGTTTTTCAAATAAATGTAAATAGCCTAATCAATGGTACTTCTAATCCATTGTTTGACAATGAATCATTTAAAAACATCTCTGATTTAATAGGTAAACTAATACATATTACCCAAGTCAAGGAAGGTGGAGAAGATACAAACTCTCGTCATACAGCATTTACAGGAGTAAATATACTTACCACTCCCGAAGAAATAGCAGAGTATAATGTACCTCTAACAGAAGAAGATATTGTAAACGACTACCTTTTAGCACAATGGGAATTTGAACAAAACACACAGCCTGATTATCAATCTCAATATGAAAGTTTCGAATATTGGGATGAATCAATGTATTTTGATTAATATTTTTATATAACAATAACTAAAGGACAATCTACATTTTTGTATTCAAAATAAAATATATTTTGTCCTTTTTCTATTATGGCTAAAAAAGAAACTATCTATCTAAACAAAGGAGAATATTTAGAAGGCTCTATTCCTGTAAATGCTGTTATTTATAAAAAGATAACAGGCATAGGTGCAACTACATTAGAAATAGATTCGAACCGTAATTCTATTATAATAGAACCTAACACACCTGTTATAGAAGGAAAAATTGAAAAACACAACAATCTATTTGGAGTATTTGAGGGCATACAGACAAACCAGATTATTGCCTATCTACAAAATGATGCAATCAAATATAAAAAATTAATGACTACTCCCGAATCATTCGGAAAGGTCAAAAGGGCTTTTTCATTGTTAAGTATAGATATGTACAATGATTATTTCTTACTATTTGATGAATGTCATAAGCTAACAAGTGAGATCGATTTTAGGGAAAGTATATCTTTACCAATGCAGGACTTTTGGAAGTTTAAAAACCGTTCCTTAATATCTGCAACTATTACAAACTTTAATTCATACCCGATTTTTAAAAGGCATAATATTAAGGAAGTAATTATAGAACCTAAATACTATCATGCTTTAAAAGTAAAGCTCTATTCAAGTAACAATATATTACAGGATATTCAGCACTGTATTAAAAATATTCCAGATAAAGAAGATAGCCGAATATGTTTCTTTATCAATTCGATAGATATAATAATTGCTATTATCAACGCATTGAATATTAAAGAACAATCAAATATATATTGTTCTAATCAGAGTATTGAGAAACTAACTAAAAAAGGATTCTCAAATATTTTCACTAAAATATCAGACCTCAATAAATACAATTTCTATACAAGCCGTTTTTACTCAGCTGTTGATATAATAACAGATTATACACCTCATGTCATTGTTATATCCGATGCTATAAAAGCACCTCAGACTATGATTGAACCTTTATTAGAATCCCGACAAATCACAGGAAGATTCAGAAATGGTATAACATCATTTACGCATATTGCAGGACTTGATAAAAGTATACAGGCTAAGAAATATAAAGAACTACAAGAATATCTCGAAGAACAACGTAAAGCCTATACTCAGCTAAAGACAATCTATAATTCAGCCACAGAGGACGGAGTTAAACAAGTTATGAAAGAAGCCTTAGAACGTGTTGAAATAAGCAAATACTTAGAAGAAGATAACTCTTTCAACTACTTTATGACTGAAAATCTTTTAGATGCAGAAGCGACCAAATCAAGATATAAAACATGGCAGGACTTTATTTTATCCTATTCTTTTGATGATGAGTTTTTTGAAATAGAAAACCAATATAATAATTCCTATGATTGGGAAACAGATAAATTAAAAATATCCTCTAAAAATGACAGGTTATTGCGTAAAGAGATAGTTGATATATTTTTCAGTCTGGAACTAAATAAAGGTATAGAAACCGAAGAACAAAAAGCTATATTTGAAGAACTGAAACGCAAAGACGAATTTATAGTTGAAATATGCCAAAACTTCGATAAGGAATTTATTATTGATAAAGAGTATAAAAAACAAGCTCTTACTCTTGCATTTATAAAGAAAAAGACCGATGAAAAACGGCTTAGTTTTCCTATAATAGAAGCAGTACTACAATCTTTTAAAATGGGTATTGCTTATACTGAAAAAGAAATAACAGATACTCTTAATAAAATCTATACTATTTTAGAAATCAATAAAAAGGTTAAAGCAACTGATATAAAAGACTATTTTGAAACTACACCCCGAAGAACTATAAAACGTAAAGACCAATTTGAAAAAGGATATAAGCTACTTAAAACAAAATACCGATTGAACAAGTCTAATCAAATTTAATATAGAGATTAAATATCTAAATCCGGATCTATAATAAGTTGAGCCTTTACTAATCTTTTTACAGTTTTTATAAAATAATCAGCATATTGCTTTGCTCTATAATATGTTAAAACCATTAGTATAGAATAAATAATACCTATGACTAAATTACCACTATAAAATGCAATAATCATAGAAATAAAGAAAATTAGATTTAAAGAGTTAAAGAATTCATTAAGTAAATTCCAATATTCAGCGGATGAGTATTTTTTTTCAATCTGAAGTAATGCACATATTGTCCAAAAATCTTCAATATCTTTTTTTTTACATTTATTTTTTTTAGACTTTACTTCTTGTGTTATAGCATAAACTATTCTCTGTTGATAGAGTGTAATTTGAAAAAACATTAAAGTATAATATTGATAACGAGGAAGATGTTCTCCTTTATTCTTTTTTCTATTTTCAAGAAAATTAGATATAAATATATATAGCTTTAAACATCTATAACTTAATGAACCAATGATATGACCAAATAAGTAAATAATGGGTAATATAAATAGTGTTATAATGAATGATATATCTTTTAAAGATGGATATTTTGTAAAAGTATTGGCTATTCCCTCCAATACATTATCATAAAAAATAAGACAAATAGCACCCACAAGTATTAACCCAGTTAGAAGGAATCCAAAAAAATCTCTCAAAGTGAAATTTGTAGTCATTTTTATTTAGTATTAGTACAATCAAAAGTAAATAATAATTCAAGAAATAATTTGTAATTAAATGATAAAATAGAATTAAATCTTATCTAAAACTTTTCATGGTTAAGGACAGAACAACATTCTTATTAACTAGAAAAATGCAAATTGTCCTAATATTTTAAGGTGCCGCTATTTCACTATGTTTTCCCCCTGAAATTCAGTAAATTTGTATATCAAATAAGAGGGAAATCTATATATCTCAAAGTATTTATAATCTTATCTTATCTACTTTTCCATTAATAATTTCCCCTAGATTCAGATTTTTAGACGCAGCATATTGATAACAGACAGGCTATAAAAAGTCTGTCTATTATTTTGCCTTTGTCTTCCTATTTTTCAGATGCTCTCAATGTGATATTGAGAAACACAGCCAGATTAAATTCTTTAATCTATTTATTTAATTAATATGCAAAGTCAAAAATCAAATGAAGAACCAATCACACTAAAACTAACAGATTACATAGATAAAGCTTTTAAAATATTGCCAAATAATTCTTTTATACACAAAGGACGCTGCGGAATTGGCGGAACACATTTAGAATTAAAAACAGATCGGAATTCTATTCTTATTGTGCCTATTAAAAGTATTATTACAGATAAAATCAACTCAACAAATGAATACGGAGAATTAGAATATCCAAACTTGTTTGCTATAAAAGGCGGAGTAAAAATAACAGATATAGAAGAATATTTACAAAAAGATATACCATTTAAAAAGATAATTGTCACCCCTGACAGCTTATATAAGATAATAGAAGCAGCCGAAAACATAGAAATAATAAATAAATTATATTCAGATTTTTACCTAATTCTTGACGAAGCACATTCTGTTATAACTGAATATTTTAGGGAAAGCATGGTTGATGCTTTTGAACTTCTATTCAATTTTAAAAACAAAATTATTATATCAGCTACCCCTTATTACTTTTCAGACCCTCGAATGGAAGAATTCAGCTATTACAGGATCAAGTTTGATGAACCTATAGATAAGATTACTATTATAAATACAAGAAGCATAAGAGCTTGTGTAAATGCATTTCTGACAGGGGAAATGAAAACAAAAGGAAATCTGCATATATTTTATAATTCAGTAACCGAAATTGCAGAAGCTATTGAACTAGCAGAACTTAAGGACTGTAATGTACACTGTGCCGATAAAGAAGAGAATCTGGAAAAAGTATATCAATTTTTCAAACCACAACCGATAAAAGGAGAATATAAAAAAGTGAATTTCTATACTACAAGTCATTTTGAGGGTTGGAATCTAGAAGATATTAACCCTACTATCATTTTAGTAACAGATGTAAATAAACCACATACAAAGGTTGGTATCTCTAATAAAGGAGTTCAAGCAGTTGGCAGACAAAGAATCAAGGAGAACCACCCTGAAACAAAGCCTTTTGCAATCTATCACATAACTAATCACAGAAACAGACTAACATTTAAAACATTGGAAGAATTTAAAGACGAATATCTATTTGATGCAAATTGGGATATGGAAGAATATAACCGCTATCTCGATGCTTGTAAAACGAATAACAGAGAACCCAACAAAGACAAAACCGAATTTGTAAAAAGATACACAACATTAGATAAAGAAATAGGATATGCGAAATTATGTTATCAGAAAACAGACCAGTTTATTAATGAATCTGCCTGTAATGAGGAATTTAATCATATTGACTACATACAGCAAGCTTGGGAAAACTCAGGATTTCAAACAGATGTATTGGAGCACAAACAAACATTGGAAAAGACAATACAACGTAAAACCAAGAAATCTGTTAAAGAAATATTATCCGATTTTGAAACCTTAGACCCCGAAAACCGCAAAAATCAATTTATTACTTTCGCAGACCAAGCTCTTGATAAACTGATAAATACACAGCCGACTTTATACAAAGCCTACCAGATGTTAACCAAAGAAGAAATAAATTCTACTGATTATAAAATGGATGAAATAAAGAAGCTACTAATCTTAAAAGATAATAAAGATGCTGAAATGAAAGTTTTAAAACTTTTACCTCTCACCTTTTCTGTTGGTAACCGCTATACTAAAGACTATATAAAAGCTAAATTACAAGATATATATAATAAAGCAGGCTACAAGAAAAATGCCACAGCAGAACAACTTAAAAATTCTGATTGGTATGATACCAAACCTTGCAAAGTCAAAGATAAAGAGGGAAAAGATAAAAACGGTTTTGAAATTCTACGAATGAATTTTAAACTGAGAGTATCGACAAGACAGGATTGATTCTTACTTAAAAATTAGGATTCTCAAATTTCTCAAAAATATTATTTATCTCTCTTATAGAGGGAATAGTCAATAAGAATAAAAAAGGAGAAGTCTATTTTTTGATATTAAGATGTGTGTTTCCAATGAAAATTCTATTTACTGAAACCGATTATTAAACAGAAGGGACAAATTTTTATTTTATGTATAATTGAAATTTATTCTTGTCCAAAGAAGCAAGAGCCACTGACATTGATTTGTTGGTGGCTTTATTATTCAGATAATAATGGATTCCATGCGAGTAAAATGATTCTTTTTTGAATCATTTACAAGCTTGCCACAATATTCCTCTATATATTTTTTATTCTCCAATTTGCTTGTACAATAAATTCTAAAATCGTTCAAATCATAAAGTTGATTAGTCTTCCATTTATTCATGTTCCTTAATTGTACCAGAATGTTCTGTCTGGAATTTTCGTCATAGGTAAAAATTCGAATTGTTTTTTTCTTCTTAGGTGTACCATTGTTCCCAGATTGTTCAGAAAAAAAATCAGAAAAATAATGATAATCTGTAATGCCTAAAGAATGTCCAAAAAACACTATTTCTTCTGCTTTATATAAAGACTGTCGTATATTGCTTGAACGATAGTATGGGCTATGGGACTTAATCATAAAGCAATATTCATCTATAACATCAACTTCATCTTCAAATCCTAGAATTATATCTGAATTTTCAATAGAGCCATGTACATGATTATACGTACAATTATTTATATTTAGGCTACTATTAATGTCATTTAAATCAGTATAGTTAAATGAAAATATTTCAAAATAATCATTTTCGATGACTGATTTGAGTAGTATATATGCTATTGATTCTTTATTTAGGTTTTTATAATCCAGACTTTTTAAATAGTCCATTAGTGCATCAGTCAGTTGGAAATAAGAATCTTTATTCGCTTTAAATACATTGTCAAAAGGAGGATTTTTCGCATTATCTCCTCTACTAAAAAAACCTTTTTTACTAGATATTATGTTTTTAATTTCAGTTTCAAGGTCAATCCATTTAGATATACTTTCTTTAAAAAGAATATGCTTCATCAAATCAGAAGATTTATCTAAATTCTTAAAAAAAGGACTTTGCATGAAATCATAATAACTAGTTTTTAGTCCTAAATCTAAATCAAATCCATTTCCAATAATTAATACTTTTTCCATTTACTATATAAATATAATATATTAGCTTAAACTAAAGGTTCACAATACATTTTATTAACAACTCTATCTCTCATTAATGCTTTATCTGTAAAATTTCGAGATATATTTCTCACGATATCACTATAATTATCTTCCATTTCATTTCTTTGATGATAAAACGGCTTTATAGATATACAATTTTTATGTTCAAATAAAGTATTTAATAGTGTCCTATCAGAGTTACCACAAGAATGCCCCATAATAAATATCTGGAATGGCGCTGATTCAATAAAATTCAAAAGCCTCCTATAGTTGTCAGTTTCAAGATAACGAATTGATTTTACATTCTTTAAATAGTCATTCTCATTTATATTCTCTATACTTTTATAACTATGTTCCAATTCATCTCCATATCCGAAGATTATGGGGTTTGTTTTATTGTTTAATTCTCCATGAATATTTATTGTCTTATAAAAGTCTTTGTTATCTATATATTTATCAATAGTATGGGTATAATTGAAGTTTAGAAAAAGTATATCTTCTGGTACTGTAAAAAAATGAGGAATACTATTATATTCAATTTCTTTCATTACGTTGTCATATTCCGAATCTTCAGCCCAAATTCTACCTGTAAAGTTGAGAATATCATTATAGTTAAAATCTAGAAACTTATATTTTTCTCTATATATATCAAAGAAAGAATCATTATGAGAGAAAGGTAACTTTATGAACTTAGATTTATCTATTATTTCTTCTATAAATAAATTTGCAGAAGAATAAGATATATCATTAAACTTAAGGGGAGCAATTATCTTTTTTAGAATAACATCATTAATAGAGAGCTTAGTTATCAAATTTTTCTCTATTTCCGTTAAATATTTTTCTAAAAGCTTTTCAATAATTAAAAACTCCTCATTTAGAGTTCTTATATTATAATCATTAATACTAATTCGAATATCAGAATTTAGTGCTATTAATTCACGATAATACTCATTTTCTATATCAACCCAATTTTTAGCGCTAGAGAGCCTTGATATCGTTTCTAAAAACTTATTTTTAAAGACGAGATTTACTTTAGCTCCTCTACCCATACTACTTCTAAAACGGTTTATTTGTTCTTCTAATTTACTAATTGAATATTCAGAACTAAGATAAGGCATCCCAGAGGTAATATGTGCCAAATTATACATATCTGTTTCAAAAGTAATGTACTCATTATCAAACTTATTACCACTAGACTTTTCAACTTTAACTAAAAAGTCTTCCCAGAAATTACATATAAATGATTTATAGCTCGTTGGTAAGTTATGAGCTAAATCAAATCCATTTCCGATAAGAATAATTCTATTCATATAATCATATGTTTTATACAAAAATAATGAAGTTTTTGAAACCATTTTAACAAATGAGTACACAATTATTAACTATCTCTTCCATAAATCCCCTCACCTCTAATAAAAAGTGACTTTATATACATAAGAGCCATTTTAGTACCCAAAAAGACCCCTGCGGTATGCGAGGAGAAAAAGAATGCTTTAAAAACGTACAACGCCACTGTAAAAAACAATCGGAGTCCCAAGAAAAAGTCTATTTGATTGAAAACCGATTTATTAAAAATCAATATGTAACTTCTTTGTTTGACTTTATATCAAATAATTTGATTCATAAAGCAGAATAAAAATAAAATACTTCTATTTCAAAAATTCTCAATTCAACTATTTGTAACTGAAATGCTTTTATCTAACTTTGTCACAACTCCTATTTATCGAAGTGTCGATATTGGAGGGACTTATTAGTGAAAGCATAAAAGCATTATTCTTGATTTGAAAATCTCGACAATTTTTAGCCATCAGGGAATAATAGCAACTCGCTTTCATGTCATTTGGAATGTATAAACCTATTTGGTATTATATAAGATAATGGCATGAGGCGGTTGTCTATTTATCTTGAATGGCAGGGAGTCGAGACCCTTCAAATCAGGTATTTGGCAATCGTTCTCATGCTTTTTTATTTAATCGTCTTTTGAGGAGAACGGAAAGACATAATTTATATAATACTATTATGAAAAAATTATTCATTGGTTTATTTATGCTGATTAGTGTTGGTGTATCAGCTCAATGGGCAACTTATACGCCACAAACAACACCTAGTATGACCTTACCTAGTCGAAATCAACAACGTTCTCCACAGACAACACAAGTGACAGGATATCAATATGATTCGTATGCAAAGAAATGGTATAGGATTGGTTTAAAAATCACTGTGAAAGAAGGTCTTGGAAGAGCTGATATTATATCAGTTGTTGGAATAAGAGAAGATAAATATTGGAAGGATATTCAACCCTTAATAGCGGGTTCAATTAATGATAAGGAAAGTGAGTTCTCGTATTACGTAAATCTTACAGGCGGTACAGTTTATTTTAATTATTAACTATTATGAAGAAAATATTGTTTACCTGTCTTTGTTTACTTTTTATTTCTAATCTTGAAGCGAAAGAATATGTTTATAAGACTAAATTATACGGAGATTTTATTTTAAATGATATAACAAATAGAATAGTATTTAGAGAGGTATCATACATTTATACAAAATCCGAAGAAATCGAAAATGGTTTTAATGTACATTGTACTCTGAATGGAAAAAAAAGGATGTTTGAGCTATATAGTACAGAAACAAGTTTATATTTAGTCGAATATGAGATAAATATAGAAAATAAAAAAACAAAAGGAGCAACATTGTATTATGAGGGTATAGGTGAGATTAGTGCAAACGAAATCTCATCAAATGTTGCAAGAAATAAAGATTTATATTTTCTAAATACAGGTGCTGATGATAAAGACCAAAATGAGATAATGAAAAGAGTCTCAGATATTATTCGTCTTATAAACAAAGGAGGTTTAAAAGTTAATGCAAATGGGGCTTATTCTTTTAATGACCCTGAATTTGCTCACCTGAAGTCTACAGGCGAGTTTAATAAGAGTACTTTTGGAAAATATAAGAAGGATGGTAATTATTACAATAATCTGGCTTTTAATATTATCGGTCAAGCAATTAAAGATGCTAGTCAGAATGACTCACTTTTTACAGAAGAAGAAAGGTTTATGCTAGAGCAAATGAAAGCAGGCTTACCTGTATGGAAGCAGGTGTTAAAGACAGAAATTGTATCTTATGAAATACAATGAAACGAATTAACGGTAAGTATGAAATATTGTTTACCGTTTTAGTTTAGAAATAATTAAAATTAGTACTAATCAAGTAATTTGTGTAAACCAGTGTGTAAACCGAGTATAATGAAAGATAGAATAATATTCGAAATAAGAGATTGAATAACACGCAAAACGGTGGTGCATAGCTCAGTTGGAGCATTGAAAGCGAAGGCTTGCCGAGCTTTTAATGCAGGATAGAGCAAAGGACTGAAAATCCTTGTGTCCCCGGTTCGATTCCTGGTGGCACCACGTTAAAAAGACAGTTACAATTATGTAGCTGTCTTTTTTTATTGTCAAAAGATCGTTTTAATGCTTCATGGTCTTTAGTATTTTATCTTTGTCTTAAATATATTAATTTCCTCTTGAATACAATTAATCATTGAATTTATAGTTTCATTTAATTTCGCCAAATTTGAACATGTTTCTTCAATCAATATTCTTAAAATTTAGGCGAGGGGTAAGAGTTTTCCATCCCAACCACCATTCCGAATTTTGATAATTGGCATCAATGTTTTTTACAATTCCAATATATTCTTTATATTCAGATTTATTATTAACTCGGTTTTCTCCATTTTCTCCTTCTCTAATAGTAAAGCCTCCATAGATGTGATGATCGATGCGTATACCATATCTAAAAGAGGTGGTATCTCTTGACATGAATTGAATCTCAATCCCATAATATTTGTTGTTTTGAGATTTCATATAATAGTCTTCAATATTTTGTTTGTTATAGATATTTTCAATTACATCAAACCCATTTGCTTTTAATTGATCTATTAGGTGAGACCAAAATTGGGTTTGCAACTCTACTTGGGTAAGTAACAAACACTCTTTGAGATTTGCTAGGTTGCTTATATTTTCTGGTCGGAGGAACTCTTTTATTATTTCTTGATTCATATTTTCATTTATACTTTGATTGGTTAGGTATTTTATCAGATTTATATAATGAGAAATACTCTCTCTCAAAAGGGGTTTGGTCGCAGACTTTTCTCTACATAATTCAAGCCAACGAATAATATCACTATTGTAAGATAACAAGTGATAATCCTTGCCTTCCGTCAGCGTTATAGAATGCTTTTTATTTTTACAACTAACATCTACATCCGGTATGTCTCCATTTAACGTTAGGTAGAATAGTCTGTGCATACGACACCTACTATTGCCATAGCGAGAATATCTTATGAGTTGATTATCTTGGTCTTTTGCATATATTTTGTTTTCAATAATAATGTGATATCCATTTTTATCAACTATATCAATATCTATTCTTCCCCCATCAATCTCGGTTTTATCTCCAATATATTTTTCAATTGTTACTTTTGCCGAATCACAATCAAAGTCTATAATATTAAATTCTTGAATGAAAAGATTCAAGAAAATATTTTTTTTGCCATGGTTAGCCTCAGGATTAAGAAGATTTGCTAAAAAAGCTGAATGAACTCTTACTTCATCTGAGGTTAGTCCTATAACTCGAAATAAGTTATAATTATCTCCTGCTGCTTCGGTTATTGCTCTATGCTTTTCGCATATAGCTGTTGTTTTTCTTACTAAAAATATTGTGTGCATGCGTTATTGATTATATACATCAAATACATATTAAACTTTTACTTTTAACTTTTTATCTCCCTATGTCAAAATACACCTTGACCTCTTTTTTATTTAATCTTTTCATTAGCCAATTCTTTATCTTTTCCTGTTCATTTTTCGAAAGGGTGTTCTTCGATGTAATCATAAATATACCTGTTTTTTCGCGAGATAAAGTATCGCTTTGTTGATAGATATATGCATCAGAATATGAACAACTCTGTATCTGGGGATATAGAGGAGCCAATTCAGATAATAATTGCTTTCCTATGAAATATTGACTTTGTACACTATCTATTTTCTGTCTATAACCTGTGACTTCCAAATTAAGAAGGGCTATTTGTTGTCTTAACCTTTCTTCTTCCGATTGTGCTTTCAAGCGATCTTTAGCCATGTCATTGTCTATAGCCAGTCCTTGCTCAATTGTTATTTTAGCATCAATTAAAGAGAATAAATTAGCCTGATCAATAATCGCTTTTTTATCATCTTCCGTCAATGATGATCCGCCATATACTAAATTAATTTCTTTTTTATTGGCACTAATCTCATTGTTGAGCAGGTAATTTCCTTTATATATTCCAACGTAACGTGTATATTTTTCTGCATTTGCCCTGAATTTCTCATTCTGAGACATGCGATAGCCTAAATAGATGCTAGGTAATATGATTATGATTAGAATGATAGATAATGCTTGATTGATACGCTTCTTTTTAGTTTCACTTATATTGATATCTCTGATTGGAAATTTCAGCATTTGAGAAATCAAAACCGAAGCATAAGCAATACAGACTGTATTGATGGTAAATAAATAAAACGCTCCGTAGAAGAAAGAGAACTGAAAAGTTGCCAAACCATATCCTGCTGTGCACAGAGGAGGCATTAAGGCTGTTGCAATAGCTACGCCGGGTATGACATTTCCTTTTTGCTTACTGCTGATTGCGATTATACCTGCAAATCCCCCAAATAGAGCAATCAGCACATCGTAAATAGTCGGGCTGGTACGAGCTAGCAATTCGGAGTGGGCTGTATGAACAGGTGTAATCGTAAAATATATAGTTGAAGCTATGATACTCGCTAATACTGCAAATCCAAAGTTTTTTAAAGATTGGCGAAGCAGGCCAAAGTCGTGAATAGCGATACTATAGCCCATTCCGTTAATCGGTCCCATCAATGGAGAAATAAGCATGGCACCTATTATTACTGCCGTTGAATTGGTGTTAAGCCCCACTGATGCTATAATAATAGCACAAACTAATATCCAGATGTTGGTTCCCTTAAAAGAAATTCCTTGTGTTATGGAATTGTGTATTTCTTCAAAATCTTCTGTCTGCTTTTGTAAGCTGACATAGGTAAGTATCTTTCTAATTGAATTGTACATAATGCATATTATTAGATTTTACTTCTTATCACCCTATTTTATTTTTACCGAAAAGATACTTCTTTTTTGATTAATTATATATTTTTTAACCCTAATTTTTTATGCCGGTTTTCTATTCTTTATTTATTACAAAGAATTAAATATCAGTCCCGATGACATTTTTCTTTTGAGAGAAATTGCCATCGGGACAATAGAACTTTAAGATCGAGGATATTATAAATCTATTTCTTTTTTCTCATTTAAGACATGCTTTCCATAACGATATTGGTACAATCCCACTTCTATTTTTGTTTTGTCAGATTTCACAGGAGCAATCACTATAAAGTTCATCTTTTTCGCATCTTGGTCAATCACTTCGTTTTTGTCTCGGGTCTTTTGGTCTTCCCATGTTCCCGAGTTTGCATATATACAAGGTTGCTTGTCGAGATTAGTATAGGATTTTATCATCGGGATATGAGTGTGTCCAAAGATGACAATACGAACGTTAGATAGAGCATTCCTAAAATACTGTACATCTGCCTGATTGTCGATAAATTCTGTTCTCAGACTACCTACTATTGCTTCGTTGATATCTGTCATAACAATAGCATTGTTGTATTTTAATCGACGATTCCAATTGCTTTGTGTAAACAAGTTATTGTATAACTTCATTTGGATACTTCCATCAGTTGTGCTGTTATATGGCAGAATGTCGTTTATCGAATAAGTCTTTGTGTAGTTCCCTACATTTGTTGTGATAATAGGGTCACTGAAATTGTCCTTCACATAAATAAGCCCTTCCATTACTTCCTTCCACAGGTTATAATAAATGAATTTACTTTCTTGTTCGGCATTACCTGGGTTATTTTGTACTACTGCAGGAACTTTGGTTGCTGCTTCCGGAGTAGTGGGATCGGTAAACGAGTTGGCTGCAATACGAGCAAAGAAATAACCCGGAGGTAAAGTTGCTCCCGGAGCTTCGCTCTCATTTGCATTTGGAGTTATCGCATTAAAGAAATCGTACCGATGGCTGTGCTCTATCGCTATCTGAGGATAACCTTCGGGATGATAAGTCCCGATTCCATATTTAGCACCTGCATCACGAGCTTGGTTCACTCCCGGCATTGCAATATCGATATTCTCTGCCGTGAATCCCATGTCGTGATTACCCGGAATATAGGTGAGTTTTATCTTACCATCTTTAATTATTCCGTTCAAAATATCAAAAACATTCTTATTTGCTGCTACAGACTTTCTTATAAAGTCGGCCTGCGAACCACCACCATAAGGATTTACACGTGTAGGAATATACCATTCGTCCAGTATATCGCCATTAAGAACAAGTTCTTTGATAGTCGTTGACGACCTTACTTCAGTTAAGAATTCTTCTAAACGTTTGAGGTGTTTCACATTTTCTGAGTAAGACAAATCATTTCCTAGATGCAAGTCGCTAATAACGACAATCTTGTTTCGTCCGTTGATATTCCCGTTGCTGATACTGTCAAATGGATTTGAGGTAATCTCTTCGTCAGTATTATTGCATGAAACCAAACTAAAGGGAAAGGTTGCAGCAATAAGTAAAAGTAAATAATAAATTTTTTTCATCGTATAATAAGTATTAGTGATAAATTTTTTTAAGCAGTTTAATTCATTCGGGTGTTTTCTAATATTGATTCTCTCTAATTTACGTATTGCTGTTATACTGAATATATGCTATTGACACGGAGTAGCAACACACAATTGGATATGCAAATCTATGCAATATCAAAACTTGCGATGTTTCATATTTACAAAACTGCTGTCTTATATTTACAAATTTTATAGTTTAGTTTTGCTGATTTGCAATATTAAAATTCCTTAATGAGCTCTGTCTTTAGATAATATTAAATCTATATTCCCTACAGGAAGCTATTTTGTGAAAATTACAGTTGAAGATATTCCTGATAACATATTTTGTGTTTTTAACGAAATTTCTCTTTCAATATCCTATAATTATTAGCTTTGTTGGCCTAAAAAGTTAAAATTAAAACTTACTTTTGCAGAAGAAAGGTCCAAAAAGTATTTTGAAGACGAGACTATTTAAATTACCAGACCTGTAATATTTCAAATTTGCTTACATTATTAAGATTTCTTTTTTACAATTAGAGTAAAAAGAAGATCTGGCTCAAAAGTGAAAAACAAGTTAAATGAATGCGACTTCATTCATATCCTTATCTTATTACATTTAATTATTACCCATAATGCAATATCTATATATAGCTACAGTCTTTGCTGGTGCGCTTGTATGTTTGCTTGCCTCACTATTATTAGTTCTTCGCCGTAAGACCGGAGAACGTTCTCGTGTAATTCTTGCGGTCATAGTCTTTTTCTCTGTTTTTAATTATATTCCACGTTTTATTGCGCTTTGCAACGGGGTAGTTCCCGATTTTGTGGTTTCTGCAAAATTATTGTTGGTGGCAAACTTTATGGTTGTATCTTATATTATGTATCCTATAGAGGTTATTGCTCCCGGCTGTTTAAATTTTTGGCGGATAATAAAGCTATATTCTCTTTGGCTGTTTTTGCTGGGTGTTTATCTTATTACCTCCCGCACAGGTATGCACTATACTCCATATAATATGCTTCTGGAGATGTTGCCCGATGCTCATCGATTTGAGGTTTGGTTTCGCCTTTTACTTGCGTTATTGATATTTCTCCCCGGGTTGTTTGTCTTTTTTGTTCATCGTACAAGACGCTACAATAACACCGATTATATTTGGTTGAAGAAGTATTCTATTACACTTTTTATAAATATTCTGGCATATGTTCTCATCTTGATATTTAATCACCCTATAATGAATATTTCGTACTATTATATTAGTGTCGGGTGTAGCCTCTATATTGTTTACATGGAGCTGTTCGATCGTCTCATCGGAAAATCAGTTCTTGAGAAAAATGCTGAAGAAAAAAATATACAGTCTGAAGACGCTACGGTAGAAGATGCGCAGTCATCCTCATGTCCTGAGCAAAAAAATACGATCTTGATTGATAGATTAGATGCATATATGAAGAAAAAATATGCATGGCGAGATCCTTATTTGTCTCTCAATATGTTAGCCTCAGAACTTTTTACTAACCGTACAACTCTGGCGCAAGTTATGCGCGAAAATGGCTATGAAAGCTATACACACTATATTAATAAGCTGCGCATTGAGGATTTCTTGCAACAAATAGAATCAGGACAATATGTTAATTATCAAGAAGCTTTCTTTTTTGTCGGATTTCGTTCGCGTAGCACCGCTTTACGTAATTTCAGACAACTAACAGGAATGATTCCTTCCGAGTATTTTCAAAAGAAAAATATTCAGATAAACGAAGGTAATGTGATTCATCATTACTGATTTACACGTGTTAAAAATATAAGGAAGTGTTATTCATTTAATTGAAAACACTTCCTTATATTTTTCTTATAATAAATTTATTCTATTACAAGCTCTCAAGCATTCTTTTTATAACGGTTTGTGCTGATATCTCACGGTTCGCCGCCTCTTGAATAACAATTGACTGAGGGCTTTCTATAACATCGTCACTTACAATCATATTGCGGCGTACAGGCAGACAATGCATAAAATAAGCATTGTTAGTAAGTGCCATTTTCTCACTGGTTACTGTCCACGACATATCTTTGCTTAGTATCTTTCCATAATTCGGATCGGTATACGCAGCCCAGTTTTTAGCATATACAAAGTCAGCTCCGGCCAGCGCCTTATCCTGATCGTATTCAACCTTAGCACCACGCACAAATTTAGAGTCCAACTCATAGCCTTCAGGGTGAGTGATAACAAAATCAACATCCGCCTCATTCATAAAATCGGCGAAAGAGTTAGGTACTGCCTGTGGCAATGCTTTTGGGTGTGGAGCCCATGTTAAAACGACCTTCGGACGAGCTGTTTTCTTATATTCCTCGATTGTAATTAGGTCGGCAAATGCTTGTAGTGGATGACCTGTAGCAGCTTCCATACTGAAGACAGGTTTTCCCGAATATTTTATAAACTGATTGAGAATCTTCTCTTGATAATCATCTTCTTTATTTTCGAACTGCGCAAAAGCACGCACACCAATGATATCACAATAGCTTCCCATAACAGGAATTGCCTCTAATATATGTTCAGACTTATCTCCATCCATAATCACTCCTCGTTCTGTTTCCAGTTTCCACGCTCCTTGGTTGATGTCAAGTACCATCGTGTTCATACCCAGATTCATTCCGGCTTTTTGTGTGCTTAGGCGGGTGCGTAAGCTTGAGTTGAAGAACACCATTAGCAAGGTCTTGTTTTCTCCAAGCTTCTTATAAGCAAAACGATTTTTCTTTATTTCCAGAGCTTCCTTTATTGCAACATTTAGGTCGCCCAAGTCTTTTACATTGGTATAAGTTTTCATTATATTGTTTGTTATTGTATTCAAATTAAAGGTACAAAGTTAAATCTTATTCTTTGGATATATCTCTTTTTTCTCTTTTTCTGTTGTATACCTTTTTGCTCTTATGCACATTTGTTGTACGTCGCCACCCCGGCGATTGAGATAATTCATCTTCCCGGTCTGCTTTTTTTACAGCCTTTATATAATCCTTTATAGATATTTTGCCTGCTGTTTTCTTCTTTTTCGTCATGACAAGAATTTAACTGTTATAGAAATATTTTTATCCGCTTGTTTATGTATATGATAAAAACGGATAAAATAATTGATAAAAATAAAATAACTCCGAAACGGATAATTGTATAAGGCATGCTTATATCCCATAGCTTAATAATGACAAAGTAATGAATAAAATATATTGCAGAGCCTAATGAACTTAAATAAGTAAGATATGTATTAGGCATTCTATAGCTCGAATGTTTAAATACAAATATTATTATAGCAGGACAACAAACAATGAGTGACAGGTAGGTATCTCGTACAAAGCACATATCTTTGGCATATGAAGATTCAATACATAATGTGATAAGGCTTAATGCAATGAGAGCCGCCAAGGTGATACTACCGGATTTTAGTATTAAGTTATGTTTATAAATGTAATATCCTAAAAAAATAAAAGGGAAACCTACAAAAAAGCCATTTCTTACGATGTGTATATTCCCATCTCTCAATGGTTCGCAGAAGACACCAATTGAGAAAATGAGAATCGCCAAGACTAGAAGAGCAGTATCATTCTTTATAAATCTCTTTGCGATATATAGCAAGAGAGTTCCATAGACCAGAGCGATTACATACCATAAATGTAAGATTCCCAAAACTATATATTCAAGGAAGAGCGAGACTGTAATGGGTGGCTGATCTATATTCAATAATATATAAAAAGCCGACCATACGGCATATATTATCAGTAGATGTCGGATATACTTTTTTAAGGCTTTCGGATTATCAATTTTTTTTGCAAGGTAATATCCGTTTATAACAAAGAAACAAGGTACTGCAATCCGCGCGATACCTTGCGATATTAGCCAATTGAGCAAAGGGTATGTAGCTGATAATGGGCCTATGTGTATTGTTATTACCAATATACTTAGAAATACCTTGAAATAATCGAGTGTAACGTTTCTTTCCATTATCGGTACTAAATCAAAGCCTAATCTCTCTTACGACCTGGTTTGTCCATTACCATTTATCAGCCATTTATAGGTGCATAGCTCCTCTAATGCCATAGGCCCTCGGGCATGCATCTTTTGGGTGCTGATACCTATTTCGGCTCCCAGTCCGAATTGCGCTCCATCGGTAAATGCCGTAGATGCATTGGAATAGACACAAGCTGCATCTACCATTTTTTCAAAAAGCTTGATCGCTTCAGCATCCTCACTGATGATAGCTTCGCTATGTTTCGAGCTATATTTGGATATATGACTTATTGCTTCTTCTATATCTGTCACTGTTTTGATAGACATCTTATAGTCGAGAAACTCTGTGCCGAAACTTTTTTCGTCAGCCTTCTTTAATTGGTCGTACGAGTAGTATGAGAACAGTGCTTCGTATGCATGTTTATCGGCATAGATAATAACGTCTTTCTTGTCAAGGTCTTCGCACAGATAGTGTAAGTCATCGAGTCTTTCTCTATCTATAACAAGGCAATCGAGGGAATTGCAGACACTCACTTTTCTGATTTTAGCATTGGTAATAATATCCTTCCCTTTCTTGATATCTCCATCTTTATGGAAATATGTATGACAAACACCTGCACCTGTTTCTATCACAGGAATTCGAGAATTCTCACGAACATAGTTTATCAGCTCTTGCCCACCACGAGGTATAATAAGGTCTACATAGTTGCGGGCATTCATTAATGCTTCTGTTGCAGTCCTGTCGTTAGGCAATAGTGTACAGACATTCGGATTGATTCCATTTGCGTCCAATACGTTTCTTATCAAATCAATTATGGCTTCATTCGAAAAACGAGCGTCAGAGCCGCCTTTTAGTATGCAGGCATTTCCAGATTTAAGACAAAGCGAGAATACGTCGAAACTGACATTCGGACGTGCCTCGTATATGATACCTATCACTCCGAAAGGCACAGTCACCTTTGATAGGTTCAGTCCGTTGGGCAGTGTTTTCTGCATTAGTGCTTTTCCTACAGGGGAGGGGAGTGATGCTACATTGCGGATATCTTTCACAATATCCATTATCCGTTGCTCATTGAGCAGCAAGCGGTCGTATTTTGGATTACTTGTATCCATTCTTTGCAAATCCTTCTGATTCTCTGCAAGAATGTAATACATTTTCGATTCGGTCTCTTTTGCAATAGCTTCCAGTATTGCGTTTATTTCTTTTTCTTCCAATAAGTTAAGGCTTTTACTAGCCTCTGCAACTAACTGGAACGTATTCTGGTGATAATCGTCCATTTTTATTTTTCAATATATAAATAGTCGTAATGAATTATTGCTTTTTTATTATTTTTCCCTATTACTTCTTTGGCTTTTTCGCTGCTATATGCCGTTTTTCCAATGCCAATCAATTTCCCTTTTTCATCCATGATGCGCACTACATCGTCAGCCTCGAAGTTACCAATAATTTTGGTTACACCAACAGGAAGTAAGCTGACAGCCTTGTCTCCCAAGAGTACCTCTTTAGCATTTTGGTTGACGTATATTTCTCCTTTGGTAAACCCTTCGGAGTGAGCAATCCATTTTTTTATACTTGTTGTTTTCTTTGTAGAGGGGATAAAGTGCGTGGAAATCACATCTTTCCCTTTTATAAGATCTACAAGTATATTGTCTCTACGCCCGTTGGCTATTATTACTTCAATTCCTTCTTCTGCAGCTTTGCGTGCAATATTATACTTGGTAGTCATCCCGCCACGTCCGGTAGATGACTTCGAAGACTGTATACAGTCTTCTATATTGTCTTTTGTAATATCTATCTTCTTAAATATCTCCGATTTAGGGTCAGACGGATTGCCATTATATATACCGTCGATATTGCTCAGTATAATTAGTTTTTCGCAGCCCATCATTGTAGCTACCAGCCCCGACATCTCATCATTGTCTGTAAACATAAGTCCGGTAACAGAAATGGCATCGTTCTCGTTGACTATCGGTATGACTTTATTTTCCAACATCACAGACATGCAATTTCGTTGATTAAGATAATGTCGTCTGGTTGAAAAATCTTCTTTCGTAGCCAATATCTGTCCGCAGGTAATATTTTGTTGATGAAACAAATCTGAGTACCGGTTTATCAACCTTACCTGTCCGATGGAGGAATATAGCTGACGCGCAGAAATTGTGTCTAACTTAGACTTGACTTTAATCTCCGATTTACCGGATGCTACAGCACCCGATGATACAAGAATAACCTCGACACCACTTTTGTGTAGCTCTGCAATCTGGTCTACCAGTGCAGACATACGTGTGACATCTAATGTCCCGTCTTTTCGGGTTAATATCTGACTTCCTATTTTTACAGTAATACGATCTTTCATTAGAAGAATATCAAAAAAACAAAGTTAAAATTTTATTTCAGGTAAAATGATAGATAAAATAGAAAATAGGCGTTAAATTGCTTGCTATCTTTTCTTTTTGTGCTTGTAGTGCCTTAAAATGATTTTGAGTGTTTTGTTAAATGGTTTATATATAGATGGTTATTTGTAAAAGGTGACAAAAGTAACATTTTTTACGTTGTTTCTGATGTCACTTTTCTACTACAGCTTTGTGTAGCAGACTTTATACTATATATGATAAAATTTATTGAAAAATTGTATGCCTATATCAACCCTTCGGGCAGATTTAGATATAATATTCTTTTTTTAGCATCAATTTTTTCGACAAAGTCCTCTGTTGCGGGTATTATCAGATCTTCATCGTCGTTCTTCACGAGGAATAGTGTGTTAATCGTTTTGTCGTCTATTTCTTCAATTGTACCTAAATTGCCGGCAACTTTGTCCACTACCGAAAATCCAATAAAGAAGTTCCACGAATAGTCTATATCATCATCCGATTCTTCTTCAAAGTATTTGCGGGGGAAAAACACTTCCAATCCCGACATTTGCATTGCTTTATCTTCGCTGTCGACACCCTCAAATGTAATTAAAGCCGTTTCACTTCCTTTGAACCTATATTCGTCCACAAAGAAAGGGACAAAGATGCCGTCTATGCGGCATATCAAGTATGGGCAATCGACCCGGTCGAATATATCGTTCTCAAAAGCAAAACTTATCTCACCTTTTATTCCATGAGGTTTGATAAGTTTCCCTATTTTAAATACTTCGCTATCTTTTATCATAGCTCAGGCATGTTTATTTTTTCTTTTGTTGGTTGCTTTTTTTCCCACCACCATTGTTGTTGGGTGTATTTCTCTGACCTAGATCCTTCATTTCAGGAAGTTTGATGTTTGAGTTCCTGATATCGATCTTATGACCCGATAAATCATAAAGGTCAAGGAATATTTTGTGATCTTCAACATCTTTGTTCCACTGTATATATGATTTTTTCATATGTGTGGCAACCAGCAAAATAAATTGTTCTTTTTCTTTGGGATCTTCTATCGATATAGCCATCTTTGCCATCTTTTCCAATGTTTTACCATAATGGCGGTATTGCATGTCGGGACGACTATATTCTATTTTTCCCGGCTTGGTGTTCAAGTCTTCTTTCTTAACTACTTCGTAAGGATAATCAATATCCAGCTTAAAGTCGGACATAATAGCCAAGTGATCCCATAAGATGTGCTTGAAATCGTTTACATCACGAAGGTGTGGAAACATATTTCCCATAATGTTTATTATAGTATCTGCACAGCGTTTGCGTTCGTTTCGGTCAGGTATTGCAAGACAATAGTCGACCATATTTTGTATATTCCTTCCATATTCAGGAAGAGTAAGTTTTTTTAACTGAGTGTTATACTCCATTTGTAAATGTAATATATGTATAAATAAAAAGGTAAGTAATTAGATATCCACAAAGATACGAAATAATTACTTACCTCTATAAATTAATTTTCTTACTTCGCAGTTTCTGCTATTTTTTCGGGAGCAGACAATGTCTTTTTGTACAATTCTGTATCCCCGAGAACTTCTATTGCTTTATCTACGTCAGCATCATGTTTAAGAGAATAAAGTTTCTCCCCACGCTGATAATAATAACGTTTAACGATGGCTGAGTTTATCTGTTTCATTATATCTTCTTTGAAGGTTTCCAAGTCCCGATCAAGGTTCGGGATAAGTTTTGCTTCCAAAGCCTTAAACTCGTCATTGGCATATTTCATATAGCCTTCAAACTCCATCACCTCTTTTAATGAAGCCATTGACTTTTCGCTCATACGATCGTATTGAAAATCTTTGGATTTAACGAACTTCTTAAAGTCCTCATAGTCTTCGTCAGATATAGAAAATTTTTCAGGCGATTCGATCGATTTATGTCTGACTACCCAATCTGTAACCCAATCGAAAACGATGTATTGATTTTCGAGGTAATAGGTGATATTTGGGGTTTTAGGTTCATTCATTACAATATCGGGAGTAACACCTCCGCCGTCTCTTACCTGACGTCCTGCCTGAGTGTAAAATACAGTAGTGAGGCTATCCGGTATACGTCCCACACTACCATCAGCATTTCTGTGGGAATAATCTATTGCTTGCACACATCTGCCACTGGGGATGTAGTACTTAGAAGAGGTTACTTTTATTCCACCTCCATAAGGTACTTCACGAGTTACTTGTACCAGTCCTTTTCCGAATGTGCGTTCGCCAAGGAGTACAGCTCTATCCATATCCTGTAATGATCCGGCTACGATTTCGGCAGCAGAAGCAGAGCCTCTATTCGTTAAAACAATGATTGGTATATCAGTATCTATTGGTTCCAGTGTGGTGCGGTATGTCCTATCGGTCTGTTTTAGTTTTCCTTTGGTAGACAACACAACTTTCCCTTTCGGCACAAACATATTTACAATCTGAACCGCTTCTTCCATGATTCCTCCACCATTTTGGCGTACATCGAATATAAGGGATTTAGCGCCTTGTTTCTTTAGCTCCAAGAAAGCGTTTTTTACTTCAGCAGCACTTTTGTCGGTAAAGGTGCTAAAACTTATATATCCTATAGTAGGAGTTACCATACCATAGTATGTAATAGGATCCATAACAACTTTCTCGCGTACAACCTTCAGTGTTAAAGGTTTTTTCTCGCCTTTGCGTTCTACCTTTACTTCTATTGTTGTTCCCGGTTGCCCTTTTAGATTATTGCTTACAAAACTGCTCAATGTGCGTCCAAATACTTCTCCGGGCACAGAGTCGCAGGTAGTCATATCTTTTCCGTCTATCTCCAAGATTACGTCTCCCGCTTTCAATCCGGCTTTTGCGGCGGGCTTATCACCGTATGGTTCTATAATAGTAACTCTTCCATCCTTGAAGGATACGATAGCTCCAACTCCGGCATATTCGCCTGTTATTTGGGTGCTAAACTCTTTCATGTCATCCTCATTGTAGTATTCTGTATAAGGATCAAGCGTGCCTAGCATATTGTCTATGCCTGTGCGTATTGTTTTATTGATGTCGAGGCTATCGACATAGAACATATCCATCTCGCGGACTACACTGTTGAATATTTCGATGTTCTTATTTATATCAAAATAGCGCTGTTGCTCTTGGTTCTTTCCCTGATTACTTTGTGCGTAGACAAAAGTAGTCCCCAAAAGTGCTGAGAATGTGAAAAATGCAATTAAACGGTTTCTCATTAGACTGTAATTATATAAAATGTTTTGTATTCCATTATTTTACGCAAAGGAAATACTTTTTTTATAAATAAATAAAATTACGATGGTTATATATCTCTTATTTTTAACAAAAAACGTAAAAGTGTAGAAATTTCGGGATAGTGAACTAAATAAACAAACAGAGCGTTATACTTCTTTTGATTTACTTGCTTATTAAAGTAAAATTCAGTGCCTGAGATTTTTCTTTCAATACTTTCACAAGCTCTAGAATGAAAAAGGAGGGACAAACATTGAAGACAAATACAAATGTGAATAGTTTATTACATCTCCGTATATCATCAGGCACTGAATTTAATCTTTATTTCTATTTAATGTGAGTATATTTTTTAGTATTACCAATAATTACTTAGCACAATCCTTCCGGGTAGAATGTTCGTTTTCGTTTTTTATAATTCATACGTGCAAAATAATGATTCTGGGCGACAGGACTATAGATCTCATTCGTTTGCATAACTCCTCATTCCGGGCTTTTCGGATGAATACAACTGAAATTTCATGTTTTGCGTGAATATATGACAATATGATACAAAATGCTATATTTCTTAATTCTATTAAAATCAATATGTTTTATAGCAATGTAATTGATTATTGCTGTAGTTTAAAAAGTTGTATCCGTTTGTTGGTACAAATATATTATTTATAATTCATATTGCAATTTTTTATTTTATTTTGCTCTGTTTTATTCCTTTTCTTGTTTGTTAAAGTGTTGCTGATTATTTGTTTATGTTGTTGTTAATCTTTATTAACGATAAAATCAGAGATGTTAAACAGTTGGTAAACTCATTCCTGTGATTTTTCTGTACAAGTCGAGGGCGTATACGTCTGTCATACCTGAAACAAAGTCTAAAACGGCAAGAATTCTTTGATATAATGTTGGTGCGTCTTTTTCATATTGTTCCGGTATACGGCTAAGAATCAATTTTGAATATTTTGCATTAGGCTCTTCCACAGCCGATATAAATGTGTCGAGAAGGAATCCGATAATCCGATGCCCGGCCAGTTCTATATCTACTACATCTTTTGTTTTATATATTTTTTTATAGCTAACATCTGTAGCTATTTGGTAAGCATTATTGGGCAATGGAGAAATACATTTTATTAATGGTTTTTCAAACCCACCATCCAGGATACTCTGTTCGTTTTCCAGAAATACATTAGAGCACTCATCTACAAGTAAACCGATAACGCTTGAGCGGAGATATGCAATTTGCTCATTAATATCGCTGACTACCTGGAGCGTTTTCTGCATTTTTCTCTGTTTTTCTTCCGGAAAGAAATTCAAGAAGAGCTCTATTGTTTGCTCAGTAGTTAATAGTCCTAACTTGTGAGCATCTTCTAAATCCATTATTTTATAACAAATATCATCGGCAGCCTCTACGAGATATACTAAGGGATGTCTGGCGTATTTTAACGGATCTTCTTGAATGCAGTGCATGCCCAATTCGTTTGCTATTCTTCTGAAATCTTTTTCCTCCGCTTCGAAAAAACCGAATTTGCCGGCTCCATTTGCAGCGATGGAAGAGTAGGGGTACTTAACTATTGAAGCTAGCATAGAGTAGGTCATAACAAAACCGCCTCTTCGTCTGCCATTAAACTGATGTATAAGCAGACGTATTGAGTTCGCATTGCCTTCAAAGTTTATAAAATCTTCCCAGCGTCCACCTTCTTTTATTATTTTCTCCTTTAGCCGCATGCCTTTGTCTTCAGAGAAATAGCTCGTGATGGCTGTTTCACCTGAATGACCGAAAGGGGGATTACCCAGATCGTGAGCAAGGCAACCGGCAGCAATGATAGAGTTTATTTCTTCGAAATCGGCCGACGAATTTGGATACTTTTTTCTTAGTTCTTTACCGACAATAACACCTAAAGAGCGCCCTACACAAGAAACCTCGATACTATGGGTGAGCCTGTTATGCACAAATATACTACCCGGAAGAGGAAAAACCTGTGTTTTGTTTTGCAAACGGCGGAAAGGTGCTGAAAAGATTAACCTGTCATAATCTCTTTGAAAATCAGTTCTATCATGATGTTTATCATCATGGTATTCTTCCATACCGAATCGTTTTGCCGAAAGCAGTTGTTGCCAGTTCATACCTTAATTAGTTTGAGAATCAAAGATAAAGTTTTTTCAGTTATTTTTATATACGAACATAAGTTATAATACTTCTTAAGTCTTAGGATTGTTTTGTTCTTGTTTTAGAAAAAAAAGGTATATTTGAACTTAAATTCAAACATTTCAGAGGGCTCTCTTGATTAGGCACTTTATCTTAGCTTTAATAATGAAAACAAATCCGGATAAAATAAAACAAAGAGTACAAACTCTTGTTGTTGCTTGTGGTATTATTCTGATGATAGGTAAATTTACAGCCTACGTTTTGACTAATTCTGTTGGGATTCTTACTGATGCAATGGAAAGTATTGTAAATATAGTTGCCGGTTTTATCAGCCTGTATGCCATACATAAAGCAGCCAAGCCCAAAGATCAGGATCATCCGTTCGGGCATGGTAAAATAGAACTAATATCTGCTTCGATAGAAGGAATATTAATCATTTTGGCAGGAGGGTTGATTATCTATGAAGGTATTGCAAGATTGTTTACCCCTTCTGTAATAGAAAAGCTGGATATTGGTATTGTTGTTATTGCCGCTGCGGGTATTGTAAATTATATTCTTGGTTATTATAGTATTCATCAGGGGAAGAAGTATGATTCTATAGCACTTGTTGCAGGTGGAAAGCATCTCCAATCGGATACATATTCTACTATTGGGCTTGTTGCAGGTTTATTGATACTTTATTTCACCGGTTTGGTATGGATTGATAGTGCTCTTGCAATTATTTTTGGTGGAATAATTGTTTTTACAGGAATAGGTATTTTGCGAAAAACGATACAAAATCTGATTGATACGGCAGATATTGCTGCATTGGAGAAAATAACCAAATCGATAAATGAAAATAGAAAGGATGATTGGATTGATATTCACAATCTGAAGGTGTTAAAATCAGGAAGCGACTTTTTTATAGATTGTGATCTCACTCTGCCATGGTATTATAATATAGATCAAGGACATTCTTCTTGTGAAGAATTAAGATTAAGTCTTATCAAGTTATTCCCTCAGCATACATTGATATCTATACACTCCGATTCATGCCTCGAGAAATATTGCTCGGTTTGTCGCGTTAAGGACTGCTCATATAGAAAAGAACCATTGAAAGAAAGAATACCTTTTACCAAAGAGACGCTAACTACTGCCGAGGAAAGTTAAGGGATCATAAATTTATTCTTGTTTGTCGCTTTTTAGTTATTGATTATTAGTGTCTTGTGTGTTTAGTGTTCTACTCTTTTTATTTACTCCTTAGCTGATAGTTACTAAAAAAACTAACTTTGCATTCGTTTTTACAGAGTAACTCTTCGCCGATGAAAATCGATAAGACCTATACCGTATCATTAGTTGTTGCCATTGCTTTTTTTATGCAAGGGCTTGATACCACTGCCGTAAATACAGCCATTCCCGCTATGGCTCGGTCTTTCAATACAGATGTTGTGCATCTGAGTGCGGGTATTACTTCCTATCTGATTGCATTAGCTATCTTTATTCCAGTAAGTGGTTGGATTGCCGATAGGTATGGCACACGTAGAGTTTTTTGTACATCCATCGTGTTGTTTATCACTGCATCAGCTTTATGTGGTATGTCTCAGACATTGACACAGTTTGTTATATTCAGAATATTTCAAGGTATGGCAGGTGCAATGATGACTCCCGTGGGAAGGCTTGCTGTATTAAAGTCGGTAACGAAAGACAAATTGGTGACGGCAATGGCATACATTGTATGGCCTGCGCTTGTCGCGCCTATTTTAGGGCCGGTAGTAGGAGGGTATCTTACGACTTATTGGACCTGGCATTGGATTTTTTACCTGAATATCCCTATTAGTATAATTTGTGTGATTCTCGCCTGGCGTTTTATTCCTGAAGAAGAGAAGAACAACTTACCTAAAAAGCGGTTTGATTTAGTCGGATTTGTGCTCAGTGGTTCAGCCTTAGTCGGGTTTATGTATGGGGTGGAACTACTTAGCCGCAGGGAGGTACCGTACTATGTATCTGTATTACTTATACTGGTTAGTATTTGTTTGCTTCTGTTTAATGTTCGCTATTCGAAACATATATCAAATCCTCTGATAGACTATTCTGTTATACGAATCCCTACCTATAAGGTAACTATATTTACAGGTTCTATTTCCCGTATGGTGATAGGGGTGGCACCATATCTTATACCATTGATGTTTCAGGAAGGATTTGGGCTAAATCCATTTGAATCAGGATCATTGTTTCTGGCTACCATGGCAGGCAATTTGGCAATGAAACCCGCGACTATATGGGTGATGCGTCATTATAATTTCCGAACAGTGCTAGTTGTGAATGGTTTTCTAGTCGCTTTATTTTCTTTTTTCACAGCATTGCTTTTACCAACTACTCCTGTCGTATTGATTGTTGTTGTAATGTTCCTCTCGGGTATGTTTCGTTCCATGCAGTTTAGTGCTATTACAACTTTGGCCTTTGCCGAAATACCACAGCAGCAGATGACTGCGGCTAACACATTATACAGTACCGTGCAACAAATGTCTACAGGAATGGGGATCGCAATGGGGGCAGTATTCCTGAGATTCTCTAATATGATAAACGGATATTCTGAACATTATACTGTTGCAGATTTTCGTTTGGCTTTCATCTTTGTGGCAATACTCGGTATTGTTTCTCTATACGGTTTCACAAAGTTAACTCCCGATGCCGGAGATGCTGTTCGTGTGAAAAAAAGAGACCGGAATGTAGGATAAAAATATTTTCATGCAGCTTTTACCTTTCTCTATTCATCTATAATAATATAGATACTAATCTGTTATAACTATGAAAAAGTTTATTTTGTTTTTATTCTTATCTTTTCTTTTCGTATCGTGTTCTGATAATAAAGCTGATGATAATATTGTTTACTGTACAGACGAGATGCGTATGATTGGTGTCGGAGTTAAGCATAAAGATGGGAGCCCTTATGTGCTGGATAGTGTAAAGTCTTTTATCGCAACAAAGGAAGGATTGAAGAACGTCAGTGTCTTCAAGGATTTTAATGATACATTTTTTCAGTATTGTCAGAAGCAGGGAACCTATCTTTTTGTAGGCGACGGATTCGATAGGCATTTTCCTGACTTTGTGAAGCCAACGAAGTGGAATGAAACCAAATTTATTGGGGAGGTTGACTTTGTCGGATATAAAAAAGATAAGGAGCTGTTTAGAAAGACTATTAAGGTTTATACAGATGCTTGTCATGTATTCTGTGATGAAAAAGATTTAGCGATAATTTATTTAGAATAAATATTGTGAATGTAACTGATGGCACAAAAGCATAAGTAGTGATACTTGTGCTTTTCTTTATGCTCTAAATATTTTATCTTTGTGCTTCAATTACAATAAATCATGCAAAAAGATATAGACTTACGCATTACGCCAGAGCAGGCGTCAGATATCGAGAAAGTCAGACGCATCTATTCATCCCAGACAAGTATTCCATTAAGAGATATAAATTCGGTTCGTATTCTTCGCCGTTCTATTGATGCCCGCCAACGAAATATTTTCGTGAACCTCAAAGTAAGAGGCTACATTAATGAAGAACAAAATGATCCGGATTTCCAGACTACTTATTACCCCAATGTAAAGCATTGCCCGCAGGCTATTGTCGTAGGAGCAGGGCCGGCAGGGCTGTTTGCGGCATTACGCCTTATAGAGCTGGGTATTCGCCCCATAGTAGTAGAGCGAGGTAAAAATGTTCGTGATCGTAAACGTGATACAGCACTGATGAATCGTGAGCATGTCGTGAATCCAGAGTCCAACTATTGTTTTGGTGAGGGGGGAGCAGGGGCTTATTCGGATGGAAAACTTTATACTCGAAGTAAGAAGCGTGGTAATGTAGAAAAAATTCTGAATGTTTTTTGCCAGCATGGTGCTGACGCATCTGTGCTTGTTGATGCACATCCGCATATCGGTACAGATAAACTACCGGGTATAATAGAAAAAATGCGTGTGCAAATCATATTGTCAGGCGGAGAAGTTCACTTCCAAACACGCATGGATAAGCTGATTATAGAAGACGGTAGAGTAAAAGGAATAGAAACTAATATAGGAAAAGTTTTTCATGGTCAGGTTATTTTAGCAACAGGACATTCAGCCCGAGATGTTTATTATATGCTGTACGACCAGAAAATAAAAATAGAAGCCAAGGGATTGGCTGTTGGATTTAGAGTAGAACATCCCTCTCATCTGATCGATCAAATACAATATCATTGTGAAGAAGGACGAGGAGAATATTTGCCTGCTGCAGAATATAGCTTTGTAGTTCAGGCAGGAGGGCGAGGTGTATACTCATTTTGTATGTGTCCGGGAGGAACAATCGTACCATCGGCAAGTGGACCTAAACAGGTTGTAGTGAATGGTATGTCTCCATCTAACCGTGGCTCTCGTTGGTCTAACTCAGGTGTAGTGGTTGAGATCCATCCTGAAGATTTTCCTGAATATGAAAAATATAATGAATTGGCTTTGCTCAAGTTTGTAGAAGATCTGGAAGAATCGGCATGGGTACACGGAGGAAAGACTCAGGTGGCTCCTGCACAACGATTGTATGATTTTGTAAACGGAAAGAAGAGCTCTACTTTGCCTGAAACATCATATGCTCCCGGAGTTGTATCTTCTTCGATGCACGAATGGATGCCGAGATTTGTTGCATCGCGCTTGCAAGAAGCCTTCAAAAAGGTGGGGCAGAGCTATAAAGGATATTTGACAAATGATGCAATACTTCTGGCGGTAGAAAGCCGTACATCTTCTCCTGTACGTATTATCCGAGATCGTGAAACGATGCAGCATATAGAAATAGATGGGCTTTACCCATGTGGGGAAGGAGCCGGGTATGCCGGAGGCATTGTCTCTGCTGCAATGGATGGTGAACGATGTGCTGAAGCATTGGCAGAGAAGATGAAAAAGGGAAAAATATAAGATAAGTAACTCAGAAAAAATAGAAATTTTAAATCTCAATATAGCATGAATAGAAAAATCATTACTCTTTTATTGTTGTCGATATTGATAACGTCAAATACATTTGCCCAAACTTTTGCTCATGGCAGGTCGGAGTCGTACACATGGCCTAAGGATGAAAAAGTATTGGATAAACTCGACAAGTGGCAAGACCAGAAGTTTGGAATGCTTATTCACTACGGATTATATTCTCAGTTGGGAATTGTAGAGTCATGGTCGATTTGTGGTGAAGAAGAAGATTGGATTCCTCGTGATTCTACAATTACTTATGATGCCTATAAACGAAATTATTGGAATACGATAAATAGCTTTAAACCTGAAAAACTAGATCCGGCTTCTTGGGCTAAGTATGGAAAAAAGGCAGGGATGAATTATGTTGTTTTCACAACAAAGCACCACGATGGCTTTAACCTGTTCGATACAAAGCAATCTGATTTTTCGGTAACGAAGGGTGCATTTAAGAATGACCCACGTAGTAATATTGCTAAAGAAGTGTTTAATGCATTTCGTAGCGAAGGTTATATGATCGGAGCTTACTATTCAAAACCCGACTGGCATTCTCAATATTATTGGTGGGATAGATACCCGACTCCCAACCGTAATAATAATTACGATATTGAAAAAAATAAGTGGAGATGGAACAAGTTCAAAGAGTTTACCTATAATCAGATAGAGGAACTTATGAACGGCGACTATGGTAATATTGATATATTGTGGCTCGATGGTGGCTGGGTACGTCCTGCACGTAGCGGAGATGCCGAGCGTGCCGGTAAAAATTATAGAGGAGCACAAGATATTGATATGCCTAAAATAGCAGCGATGGCACGTCGTTATCAGCCCGGTATATTGGTGGTAGACCGTACTGTTCCGGGAGAGAATGAAAATTATCAGACACCAGAAAGGGGTATCCCCGAAACACAACTCGATCATCCTTGGGAGAGCTGTATTACCCTTGGTTGGGACTGGGGATATGTTCCTACAGATCAGTATAAATCACCGGCAGCTGTAATACATACCCTCGTGGAGATTGTAGCTAAAGGAGGGAATCTATTATTGGGTATCGGTCCAAAACCTGACGGAACATTGCCGGATCAGGTACTTGAACGATTGGAGAAAATAGGTGATTGGACAATCAAGAATGGAGAAGCGATATATAACACACGCATTACTCCTGTTTATAATGATGGTAAAACGTGGTTCACCCAAAGTAAAGATGGCAAAACGATATATGCTATTGTGTGCTTGGAAGAAGGAAAGCCTCTGCCTACTACTGTTGTATGGAAAGGTAATGAACCCGCAAAAGGAAGTAAAATAAAATTCTTGCAGACAGGGAAAACTGTAAAATGGAAGAAAACAGCACAAGGAATTGAAGTCTCAATTCCGGCAGGACTTCCTAAAGATCAGGCTGCTTTAGCCTTTTCTTTTGTAAAATAAGGATCGAACGAATTATTGAGGATGGGAGCTGAAGGATTTAATGATCCTTCAGCTCTATTTCTTTTGTTATACCTATCTCTCTTACAAAGTATGCATCGTGTGATATCACCAGAAGAGTTCCTTTGTAATCTTTTATTGTATCGGTGACAATATCCAAACTTTGAATGTCTAGATTATTAGTCGGTTCATCCAGAATAAACATATCAGGAGCTTTGTTATCAACTTGCATACAGCAAAATACCAACCTCATTTTTTCACCACCACTCAAAATCTTGCATGGCTTGTTCCATGTATTATATGTAAACAAATATCTATGCAGTAAAATGCGTAATTCATCTTCACTCAAATGATATGAATTGAATTTTTGTAATTGTTCAAAAACCGTAAGTTCATTATCTATAATTGAATAATCCTGATCGATGTATAAGTACTGAAAATTCGATCGGATAATATGCCCTTGCTTAGGTTCTAAATCTCCAAATATAAGTTTAAGCAGGGTTGTTTTCCCCGTTCCATTTTCTCCTTTTATAACTATCCTTTCTCCACTTCTGATTTCGAAATCAAGAGGAATGCTCCATAACATCTGATCACTATAGCCAAAATTGATATTTTGGGCGGTTACCAATATTTTCCCGATATGGAGATTCGCATCGTCAAAATTTAATTTGAGGTCTCTTTTCTCGGGTAGCTGTTGGCGTAACTGTTTCATTTCATCCGCAATATTCTCCATTTTATTGGCATGAGTCTCTTGCAACTTTGCTGCACTCGATTCCGCCCTGTTGCGTATCGTATTCACCATGATACGTGGAATACCTTTATCTCCCAGATCTTTTTTACCTCGTACATCGCGTTTTTGTTTTTTTTCTGCTGTTTCTCTGGCTATATTTCGGGCTTTGCGAAGTTCTTTTTGCTTTTCTTCAAGTTGGGACTGTAATGCTTCCTGCTGTTCAGCTTTCTGTATTTTGTAAAACTCATAGTTCCCACCATAGACTTCAATCTGATTGTGAGTGAGTTCAAACGTCAGATCAATCAAATTGAGTAAAGTGCGATCGTGACTTACTACAATTACAGTAGCACTACTATTTTTTATAAGATCATACAATTGCGCCCGACCAGCTTTATCTAAATGGTTCGACGGTTCATCCAGTAAAATATTGGCTGGAGAATGGATGTAAGTTCCTGCTAAAAATACTTTTGTTTTTTCTCCTCCGCTAAGGTTTCTCATCATCTCTGATAGCTGAATATGAGGTAAACCCCATTTTGACAGGGCGCTATACGCACGTTCTTCTACATTCCAATCATCTGCGAGGAGTGTAAAGTTAGTCATATCTGTATTTCCTTCTAATATCGCATGAAGTGCTCTCAATTTCTCACTGATTTGTAAAGCTTCGGCAACCGTGTAATGATCGTATTGACCAAAATGTTGAGGTACATAATAGGGGCGTTCATCCTGATAGATAACTTTTCCTTCGGATGGTTGAACACTTCCTGAAATGATACCTAAGAGTGTCGACTTTCCAGACCCGTTACTGCCAATCAACGAAACCTTTTGTCCTTTAGGAACAGAAAAATTGATATTATGAAATAAGGGCTCTTTATCAGGATGTATATATGATAATCGTTTTACGATAATACTCATAAATCTATTTTTGTAATAAATAATTAGGTAATTGTGTTTTGTGGCATATGCCATGATAGTTGATGCCTTTGTTCAAAAGTCTGAACAAAATGCAACTGACATAAGAGTATCGATTGATACTTTTTATTCTTTAAAAATAGAGGATTACATGATATCTAAGTTTAGCAGACTGTGGATAGTCTGATATATTTGAATACTGATTTAACCAAAATGTACCGGATAATCCGGATTTGACAAAATGGTTGTTACAACCATCGTATTACTTAGATATTCTCATTGGAGTATTTATTCGTTAATAGTATTGCAAAGGTAACAATCTTTTAGAGAATTCGATAAAGCAATATTGTATAATCGTAAAACAAGATATTTCATATAAAGATTTAATTAACAAATAATGTAAGTATATACTAAAAGCACAAGGCCTCTGCAATATTGCAAAAGCCTTGATTGAAAAATACTTCTTATTGCTTTACAGCTATCTAGTTTTTATTTTTTTAGAACACTTAAGGCTGCCTCATAGTTCGGTTCATTTGTAGTTTCTTCTACTAATTCATTGTATAGCACCTTTCCATCAGCATCAAGTACTACCACCGAACGAGCCAAAAGACCTTTCAATGGGCCGTCAACAGTTAATACTCCATAATCTTTTGCAAATTCAGCATTTCTGAAAACAGAAGCTGGTTCTACATTATCTATACCTTCTGCTGTACAGAAACGTCCGGCAGCAAATGGAAGGTCCGCAGAGATAGCCAATACAACAGTGTTAGGAAGACTTGCAGCTTCTTTGTTAAATTTGCGAACTGATGAAGCACATACTCCTGTGTCGATACTTGGGAAAATATTTAGAATTACATTTTTACCTTTAAGATCTTTCAATGTAACGTCTGATAAATCTTTTTTCACAAGAGTGAAAGCCGGAGCTATTGAACCTACTGTAGGTAATTGTCCACTAGTATTAACCGGAGATCCTTTAAATGTTATTTTTGCCATAATTTTTTTGTTTTTAAGCGTTAGTTAATATTATTATTTTATTTCGATAAGAAAATCTTTTTTAGGATGACGTACTTTTTTTAGATTTACGAGCCAGTCATTATTTTCGTCACGATAACCTAATGGTAGTATTGTAACACTTTTGAGGCCACGTTCGTTCAAATTTAATAATTTATCTAATGCATCATTATCAAAACCCTCCATTGGAGTACTGTCTACTTTAAGCTCTGCAGCCATAGCCATTGCGAATGCAAATGCAATATATGACTGACGGGCTGCATGCTCGAAGTTCAGTTCGGCCGGACGCTGTAAATACGCATTTTTTAGTCTATCTGTGTAATCTTTATACTGGTTGGGGTCCTGCTTCCGGCCGTCTGTAGTGTGTTTGTATATTGTGTCTATGCGTTGTGCTGTATAATTGTCCCATGCGGCAAACACTAATAGGTGCGATGCATCGGCTATTTGTTGTTGGTTGAATGCAATCGGAACAATTTTTTCTTTTAATTCTTGATTTGTGATTTCTATTACCTCAAAAGGTTGTAATCCCGATGAAGTAGGTGCAAGCCAAGCTGCATCAATAATATCGTTGACTAATTTTTGATCTACTTTTTTTGAAGAGTCAAATTTTTTTGTTGCATATCTCCATTCCAAAGATTCTATTAAGCTCATATTGTTTTTTGTTGTTTTATTATAATTAGAAAATATTTATAGCAATTTGGCATTGCATTTACTCGTTATATTCAGTATTTTTTTTAGATGTTCCCGAAGTGTTACCAATTCCTCATCTCCAATCTCCAATGCTTTCTTCATTGCCGGAGGGATAGATTCTGCTTCTTTCTCCAAAGCTTCACCTTTCTCTGTGATAAGAATATCAACTACTCTTTCGTCTTCGGAAGAACGCTTGCGGATAAGGAATCCATTTGCTTCCATCCTTTTCAAGAGTGGGGTAAGAGTTCCGCTATCGAGCCAAAGTAATTCGCCTAGTTGCTTTACTGTTACCGTTTTATGTTCCCATAAAACCATGATGACGAGGTACTGTGGATAGGTGAGTCCTATCTTATCGAGATAAGGACGATATATTGCAGTAACTTGTCTCGATAAAGCATATATCGGAAAGCATAATTGATTATTTAATTTTAAACTATCATTCATTATTTTAGTTTCCCTAAATTTGATTGTGTAAAATTAAATATTATAAAATATAATTGAGTGCTTCTAATGTTAAATAAAATAGATATAGAATTAAAGTATGAGGTATAGAGGTTGTTGATGAAAAGGGGTTTATCCTTTGCCCGATTTAGCTCTGAATGTAATAACCACCTCTTCGAATCCCATCGCTTTTAGGATAGGTTTCAATAGGTTTACTGCATTGTCTCTGCTTTGGCTGAGCATATCCAGTTGTTTGGCCTTTTCGTTGAGCTGTTGTTCTGCAAAGGTGTATGCTTCATCAACTATATCCGTTGATTCCCATAGACCGAATTCCATGTCGTATACTCTCGATTTGGAATGATCAACTTTTACATGGCATATTTCGGGAGAGGGGAGTTGTAGATGTATTGTTTTTTCGGAAACAGTTATGTCTTCGGGTTTTATTTGGTCAGGTCTACACAGCATATAACTTCTCCATATATAATTAGTCCAGTTTTTGCGTTAGGCAGCCATCTTCGGATTTTTTTATACTCCATCATATCCTGAATACTATACTTTGTTACTTCAAGATTGCCTAGACTTTCTATTTCTTGAAGTACCATATTGTGGGATATCTGTACCGTAGCATTCTTTTTTGTATTAATGAGGTACATCACCATTATACCCAGAATGATTCCTGTACCGAGTATAAAGATCTGTGATCTTAATATCTGTGGTTTTATATTGATTGCCATAAGCGTATATTTTATAGGATTTTTCAGAAACCTCTTCCGGCGCCACCGCCTCCGAAGCTTCCGCCTCCTCCGCCACCAAAACCACCTCCGCTGCTCCAGCCACCTCCCGATCGTCCGCTACCCCAACCACCATAGCAGCCACCACCTCCACGGTTTCGTCCTCCCGAAGATGGACCTCCCTTATTGTTTCGGTACGAAATATACAAGATAAAGAGGATGAATAATATGATAAAGACTTGTCCGACAAGAGAACCTTTATCTCCGTTATCTTCATCAGCTTGGGACTCTCCCGATAGATATTTTATTATGGCTCCGATAGCTTCTTTGGTTGCATTATTTAGTGTTACTAATATTTTACTTCGATTATAAAACAAACAGATTATATATTTTGTTTCTTCCTGATTGAAAGTATTGAGTCTCTGGAAAGAAGCAAAACCTTATAATAAGAAGAGTCTGTTTTGTTTGCTATATTTCCATATGCAATTTGTATCTCATGTTCACCTTGTTTCATATATATAGTGTCTTTATTAAGAACATAATAAGGAATCGAAAACAAAGAATTGCGAATAATTATTGTGTCTGTCACCTTATGTCTTTTTGTACTGAAAATATCTTCTCCAAGAGCCCAAAGTTTATATGGCTCCCCTGCTTGACTATTTATTTCCATCTTCACTCTATAACTTGATAAACCAATGTTGTCTCTAAAACGGGCATTCAGGTAGAGTGTTTTGCCTATAATTAATGTGTCAATATGCGATGGACCTCTTTTAGTAGAATCATTCAAAACTATGACTTCTCCATCCTGAAGATGTAATGTATCATTGGCGTTGAATCTGACGTCTGAAACTGTCGGTTTTCCAGCTCCTTCATAGTTATCAACTTTAGCACATGAAGAAAACCATACGGCAGGAACTACAAGTACAATTATCAATGTTATACACAAATTTCTCATTCGTTCTATTATTAAGTTTTCAGATACAAATGTACATGATAAATATTAAATTATTCTATTTATAGATATCTCTCTGATCTTTTATTGGTAGAATATCAATATAATGCAGATCTTTTTACCAAATAAAAGTTAACTCTCTTATTTAAAAATAAAAGGACGAGTAATAGTTTGATTTATAATACTACTTTTGCTCGTCACAAGGAATCGAGTTAGATGATATCCCATCGGAAAATAGCAATTGTGTTTGTAAGTATTTTCGTCAGTATGATACTGATGAAGCCTTTTCACTTTATATTTACAGACCACAGCCACTATTGTGCAGAGTCCTCATGCTCATCGCAACAGGAATTATCCGACCAACATCATGATTGTAGTATCTGCCTTTTTTCTTTTTTCAATTTTACTCTTCAGAAGTTTGGAAATATCAGGCAGCTAATTACTGTTTATGTAACAACGCTTATTGTTTCAGATCGGGTTATATTTTTACCCCAACTCATCTCCGATATATCCACACGTGGACCTCCTGTCTATATTTCTTCATATACAAACTGATTCTTTATTTGAATGTTCTTTGCAAAAGAACATTATTCTCGTATTTGGTAAAGCCTGATACGAAGATCAATTTTATATTATATATTTATTAACTCTATATAACTGTTTATCTGTATTGTGTATACAAGATAAATAGTTCCTATTCGTATATAATTATGAGAACAATATATACATTCATTCTTTTCCTTTTTACTGTTACTTCTATATTCGCAAATGTCCCTATAGATAGTAGGACATTAGCAGGAAAGGTAACTGACGGTATCGATGGCGCTCCACTTATTGGAGTTAGCATCTACCTTCCCGAACTGAAAAAGGGAGCAATCAGTGATGAAAACGGAAATTATAGTATAGCTAATCTGCCGGCTATAAAAACAACTATACAGGTCAATTATGTCGGACATCAAACAATTGTTGAAACTGTTGACCTTAAAAATACTTCTACTCTTGATTTTGTAATGAAAGAATCGAATGCGGAGATTAACGAAGTGGTCATCACAGCTCTTACGGGTAACTCGCTAATAAAACGCACACCCTCACCGATATCGTATATCTCTAAAAAAGAGCTTATGCAACAATCCTCTTCGAATATTATAGATGCTATAGCGAAACAGCCCGGCATAGCTCAGATAACCACAGGAAATGGGATATCAAAGCCCGTTGTAAGAGGACTAGGGTACAACCGGGTTGTGGTTGTCAATGACGGTATTCGTCAAGAGGGGCAACAGTGGGGAGACGAACATGGTATAGAGATAGATGCACAAAGCGTGAACTCTGTTGAAATACTGAAAGGTCCTGCCAGTTTGATTTACGGTTCTGATGCTTTGGCGGGAGTTATTAATTTCTTACCCGAACCTATCCTGCCCGAGGGAACAATAAAAGCCAATCTGATGAGTGAGTATCAGACTAATAATGGACTGTTCAACTATTCGGTAAATGCAGCGGGCAATAATAGCGGGTTCGTATGGAACTGGCGTTATAGTGATAAAATGGCTCATTCATATAAAAATAAGTACGACGGCTATGTTTATAATTCAGGATTTAGAGAACGGGCTGTGTCCGGGCTACTTGGTATTAACCGAAGCTGGGGCTATTCGCATCTTAGCCTGGATTATTATCACTTGACCCCCGGAATAGTAGAAGGTGAGCGAGACGAAGCAACCGGAAGATTCCTGAAACCAGCTATTATAAACGGAGAAGAAACTGAAGTTGTGGCATCTGATAGTGATAGCAAATCATACGGAAAGCAGATGCCTTATCAGCAGATATATCACTACAAAGCAGTACTGAATAATAGTATTATAGTCGGAGAGGGGAATCTGAAAACAATTATTGGTTATCAACAAAACAGGAGGCAGGAGTTTGAAGAAATAGCAGAACCTGATACTTACGGGTTGTATTTCCAACTTCATACCGTAAACTATGACATTCGCTATACGCTGCCTGATATTGCGGGTTATAAATTTGTAGCAGGCATAAACGGTATGTATCAACGATCGTTAAACAAAGGATCGGAGTTTCTGATACCTGAGTATAATCTGTTTGATATAGGAGCTTTTGCACTGGTAAGTAAAAATATAGGAGCTCTTGATATTAGTGGCGGATTACGTATCGATCGCCGTTATAATAAGGCTAAAGCATTGTTTTTGAATGAACAAGAGGAGGTTGTTACTCCATCAACCCCCGATGCTGAAGAAAAGTTTCATGCCTTTTCCCGAAACTTTACCGGTGTTAGTGCCAGTTTAGGATTGACTTATCAGTTTTCGGACGAATGGAATACAAAGTTGAATGTGTCACATGGATTTCGTGCTCCAAATATGAGCGAGCTTGCATCTAATGGTGTTCACGAAGGTACAATTCGTTATGAAAAAGGAAACAGTGACCTAAAGGCAGAAAATAGCTGGCAGGCTGACTGGGGACTAGGTTACTCCTCTCCGCTTATTTCGGGCGAGTTGTCTTTGTTTGCCAATAGGATAAATAACTATATCTTTTCTCATAAACTGTTGGACACTAATGGAGAAGACTTGCTTACCGATGGATATAAAACATATCAGTTTGTTTCGGGTGATGCTCGTATTATGGGTGGTGAAATCAGCGTTGATATACATCCTGTGGAGCAGTTGCATTTTCAGAACTCATTTTCGTATGTAAGTTCTGTACAGCTAAACCAGCCTGATTCTACAAAGTATCTTCCGTTTACGCCAGCTCCGAAGCTTATATCTGATATCCGTTACGATCTGATACGCCACGGCAAAAAGTTATTGAACAATACCTATATCTCTTTTGGGGTAGAAAGCAACTTGAAGCAGAGCAAAGTTTATTCAGCTTTTAGAACCGAGACGCCGACACCTGCCTATACACTTTTCAACGCTTCAATAGGTACCGACTTTGTCCACAAGGGGAAAACGATAGCTTCACTCTTCTTCGCTGTGAATAATCTGACAGATAAAGCTTATCAAAACCATTTGAGCAGATTAAAGTATGCCGACGAAAATTCTGTGACAGGAAGGCAAGGGGTGTATAACATGGGGCGAAATTTCAGCTTGAAACTTCTGATTCCTTTGTCTTTCTGAACAGATAGGCTATAACTCCAATTTATAAAGAAGGCAGCACGAGTGATAGTGATTATCATCGGGCTGCTTTTATTATACACTTCACATAATTCTGATCTATATACCTTTTAATGAAAAAGGTGACAAAAGTAACAGTTATTTCACTTTTTTTATTTGTAACTTTTCTGTTCCTTTTTTCATCTATCGGTTTGTATATAGATAAATAATAAAATTAATTATAGTTGATTGTTATCTAGTGAGTCAACAAAAAGAGAGACTACTAAAACAGTAGTCTCTCTCCGTAATAAATATTAAATTTTATTTAGTTACACATTTGTATTATTGTCTTTTTACCGAACGTGTACCCAATTCTTCGAACTTACTTCTTATCGCTAGGCTTTACCTTACCTGCTTTTTGAAGAGTTGCAAATTCATCTTTCGCTTTTTTAAGTTGTCCCATAAATGAATCATTCGCATGTAAGCGTGCTACAACTGCACTCGATACTAATCTGGCAGCATCAACATCACTCTGGAAATGGTATCCACAGATAACTCTGCTTTGTCCCATTTCATATCCACGTTTCAAAATTTCATTTTGTCTATCAACATTTATCTCAGCCAAAACAAGTGCCGTTGCCCAACCGATTGCTGTATGACCTGATGGATATGAGCCATTGGTTGACAGTGCGTGTTGATGTTCGGGTAGGCAAGTTTGTTCATTGTAAAAACTGAAAGGACGAACCCTCATATAATGCACCTTAGCATGACGGGTAGCCAAGTCTCCGGCATCCTCACGCATATTGATAATTAGTTTGTATATTTCAGGGGTCTGTTCTTGGGTGATTTCAATTCCAAAAGCCTCAGAAAAAGCCAATGGTACACCATTGCCACCTATCTGTGCGTCACTCACAGCCTGTTCTCCTCTAGGGGTATTTCTTTGCAGCTTTCCCCAGTCATGTTGAGCTTTATCGTATAAGAAAAGAATGCTATTCGCTTCGGGTGGAGGTGGTAAGAGCTCCAGACTATTTGCAACCTCCGATTCTTCCAAGTAATATAAATCAGGATTTGTTCTCTTATCTCTTATCTTTTTGTCTTGCGCAAATATATTCAGTGAAATTAAAGAACAAACTAAAATGGCTAATGTAATTCTTGCTTTCATAACTTTATAATTTAAATAGTTAGAACTTATACTTTACTCCAAATTCGGCTGTAAAAGGACGGATGTATGTACCCGACATTACAGTACCTTCTTTACTCTTCACATCTGCATCGGTAACGATCAGGTCTGCATCAGGAATAGAGCCCGAAACACCACGTTGATTCAGCAAGTTTACGAAAGTAGCACTTACATCAAAGTTTTTAGAGATTTTATAATTTACACCTGCAAATGTCTCCCAACGTCCATCAAAGTATAGAGTGTTCGGTTTATTGAAATATTGTTTGCTAAAGTATCTTGCACTAGCCCAAACTCTTAAATCTTTCCAAGTATAACTAGGATCTATCTCTATCAATACCTTTGGAACTCCGGTCACTGTCTTATCTCCAAAATCGTAAGAAGAGACTGTTCCATCGGAGAATTTAAGGTCTCCGTTGAAATTTTTATATTTTGGTTGTTGCAATGTCAATAGAAAATGTAAATTGAAGCTTTTCGCAGGAGTAAATAATACATCCGTAGTCCATCCTAATGTCTGTACATCGTATTGTGTCATCGCTCTTTCAACATCGGAGCTATTATTCGGATTTGAGAAATTCACAGTGGTACGGTAATTATTTCTGTTGATGTATGTTGCCTTTGATACTAAGCTAACAAACTTGTGATTGTAAAATACTCCTATTGCCGCCTCAGGAACTTTTGAAATTTCTAACTGAGGGTCTTTACCCGATGAATATTTGTTCAAGTGGGCTCCATCTTCATTGTAAACAGCTTCTCCTAGCAAACCAAATTTGTCTGTCAACTTGATTACAGCATTTACCATTACAGCCTTTGTCAACCAATCGTGTTTAATATCTGATTTCGGTGCATCACCAATCAAACGTATGTTACCATTTTGATCTTTTCTGTCGCCGCTTTTTATATAATTACCTCTTAAGTTGAAGTATTGCAGGCGAGCACCAAAGTCTAAAGTAACGACATTCGATACATCCCATTTGTCTAAGAAGAACAGTGCGGTTTTGTTTTCGCTGCCATCATAGTACTCATAGTTTGCATTTAACCTCATATCTCCATTTGGATTTGTATTGGTGATTAGTTTTAGTTTCCTAGGATTAGGAGCTACTTCCTGATAATATTGAGATGATTCGGTCAGGAAATTATGAGTCTCAAAATACCACTGATCAATACCAACAGACCATTTGTGGTTGCCCGATTTTCTTCCTACTTCTACTGTACCCATTAATGTATTCATCGGAGTTCTTCTCGAAGCCAGGTTCATTACACTTTGTACATTTTCTCCGGCATAGGCACTTCCGTCATCTACATAGTTCAACTTGCCGGAAAGGTTGGCAACATTCTCAACTCCCGTCATTACAGCAGTATACATACCTGTTTTTGCATAACGATAACGCAGTATGTAGTCAATGTTTAGTCCATTTGAAAGTGTATTTTTACCGATAATATCTAAAGTATGTGAAGCTGTTCCATAATCTTTAACCGGATCTCTTTTTACAGCTTGCCCTGTGTAAGCATCTTTCAACGTAAGTACGCCGCTTTGTTCGATATAAGAGTCTCGACCTAACTTAAAATTATCAAGTTCTGAGACCTTTCCATTTCTATCGAAGCGGAATGGACTATACTTATTGTTAATGTTGTCGATATTAGCATACTTGTAGAATGCAGTTATAGACCCTTTTATATTTTCTCCCTTGTACTCCTGCGTCAAAGCTGCCTTATACAACTGAGCCTTGTCGTTATAATATCTTGTAATACCTTTAGGTTTGAATGTACCCGGGTCGAAACTCCCGTATGCACCGACAGAGAATTTAAGTCCTTTCTGGTTTATGGGCCCGCTAAGATTAATATCTCCACGCATTAATCCGAAGTGGTTTGAATTCAACGAGCCTTTGCCCTGAAATTTATCAGTACCCAGATTGTTGAAAGTACTCAACGATACGCCCACTTCTCCCACACGAACGGCTGTTTGCCCCAAGTCAAGCATTTTTCTTTTTGCAATTGACGCATCATTACGCCATGCTCGTGGTGGTAGTTCGGGCCAATAAAAGAATACAGTTGGTATACCATTCTCTAACACTGTTGTACCTCCTGTACTAGCCGGTAATCCGATATTAACATCGCGCGGCCCGGTATTGTTTGCTGCATTAAGCATCACATTGCGATCGCCTTCTTTGACCTCGCCGGCAGCTTCTTTTTTCGATTTATTTTTTTCCTGAGCATTCATTCCTACACCTGTAAAGGCAAGAAATAGAGCTAAGAAAAGATATTTATTTGTCTTCATTCTGTTTGTTTTAGTGTTTCGATTTTTTTTTTACTAATTGGAGGCAGCTTTGCCCTTTTCTACATAACTCATATCACCTACCGACTCTACAGTGAATTTACCATCTTTGTAGACTACCTTGCTTACAGATGCGTTTCCAAGGTGGGTAGGTTGGATAAATTTACCCGAGCTGTCTAAGTCTGATAGAAGTATCCCGATAAACATTCCATGAACGACAACTAATACATTTCCTCCGCCTAATTTTGCTTCTTTTTCTGCAATTGCTTTAAATGCAGCCTGCCCTCTCTTTTTTACGTCGTAATAGTTCTCTGCCATGCCCAATTCATCCAAATCTTTCAGTGCCTGCATGGCATTGATGTATACTTGGTTATCGGTCTTCATCGCTTCAAAAAACTCTTTCATGTTGCGTAGTCCGATTCTAAGGGCAGCGTCTCCCCACATTTTCTCATCTGGTTTGCCCTCGTAACTACCAAAACAAGCTTCGCGCAATCCTTCATCTTCTTGTAAAAGAAGGCCTTTCTGCCCCTTTTTTTCTAAAACGATACGGGCTGTTTGACGGGCTCTACCCAAGCCGCTGGAATAAGCCGCTTTCAGAGGAACGTCTTTCATTCCGATACCCAAATATTCGGCCACAGCTACTCCGGGTGGAGTCAGAGGGGTGTCTGCCCACCCTTGAGCCTGCACTAAGGTGTTCAGTATCGTTTTACCATGTCTTGTTACATAAAAAGTAACAGTGTTATCTTTACTTGCATCTTGAGCAAACACGTATGGTGTTATGCATAGCAAGATAGCGGCAAAGAGAATTTTCAATTTGCTCATAAAATTTTAAAGGTTAAATAGGTTAATTAATGTGTATATTGAGGTGACTAATAGTTTCTGTGTCTCTATTAATTCTTTATATATTTCTGGTTGCGTGCATCTTTTATTACGCCTTTCCAGTTGAGTCCAAATCCGAAATCATAAGTGTTGCCTTCTGTATCTGTGTGGCATTCCATATCGAAAGGAACATCTTCTTTCTGCTTTTCTACTGTAACCATGTTAGCCGGCATTTGCACAGGAAGTAGACCCGACGGTTCTGCTTTACCCGAAACAATATCCATTACCGCTTTGTCTGATACACCAAAACGAATGACTATACCTTCTACTTTGTTTTCGAATTCGTTAAATATCATCGGTCTGGTAGCATTTACAACAACTACAACAGGCTTGTCACCCATCTGTGTTTTTGTATCCAATATTGTATTCAAATCTTTTGTATTAACTACGGTTGTAGACTTTCCTTTGTATGATCTGTCTGTTATAGAAGAATCTACTACTGGGTCTCCTGCGGCGATACTGTGACTTCTGGCTTCTGTAGCTGTATAAGGCCCATATTGTAGAGAAATAGGAACATATCCATTTCCTCCGGCTTTTCTATCTTCTTTATCATAACCTCCACCATCGCTATTGCTATGCGGAGAGTTTACAAATACAAGAGCAAAATCTGCATTTTGAGGATTGTCTGTTACATTGTAATACTGTTTTACTAAGTCAAGATTTACGGGTATTGCCTCAGTTTCTGGAGTTATATTGCCCCACCAGTCTCTAACAGAAGGATTTATTTTCTTAGGAATATATACCGTTTTCTTGTTATCCTTCACAGGTAATACTGTCGATTTATTTTTTAGTAATACGATAGACTTCAGTTGAGCTTCATAACCCGCATTTATAAATGCTTCGCAACCAACTGTTGCTTCACTTTCTTTAGGATCGAGATACGGATTTTCGAAAAGCCCTACCCGAAATATATTCTTTAATAAACGAACTGCCGATTGTTCGAAGCGTTTGCGCATAAATTCTTCTCCATGCTCTTTTACACCCATGCGATAAGCTTCTAATACAGGTTCTTTATCATTGTTGCCTCCAAACTGATCAACTCCCGCCATGATGGTTAGGTAATGTCTTTCGGAAATAGACAGTTTTTCTGCTCCCCATGGCTTTCCAGCAAAATCTCCCGGAGATTTTCCTTCATCTCCTGTAATCAGCCAGTCGGTGCACACTACGCCATCATATCCATACTTGTCGCGCAGAAGGTCTGTTATGATATACTTACTAAATCCATTAGCATAGTTTGTTCCGTCTTTTGCCTGATTGTACGATATTGTATAGTATGGCATAACGGCTGATGCTTTATTCGTTTTGCCTTCCAACTTGAAAGCCCCTTCGAGAAATGGTGTCAGATGTGTTTCGAAATTATTTCCCGGATATACAGCAAATTTTCCGAATGCCCAATGCCCGTCACGGCCTCCTTCTTCGGGACCTCCACTAGGCCAGTGTTTTACCATTGCATTTACACTGTTGTAGCCCCATCCGTCTTTGATCTCTGCATCTCCTTCCGAAGTTTGGAAGCCATCAATATAAGCGCGAGCCATATCTGTTGCCAATTTCGGACTTTCACCAAATGTCATGTTGATACGGAACCAGCGAGGCTCGGTGCCTAAATCTATTTGAGGTGAAAGCGCAGTTGCTATGCCTAATGCTCTATATTCTTTAGCTGCCACCTCTCCGAACTGTTTCACTATAGAAGGATCAAATGTAGCTGCCATAGCTAACCCATCAGGCCAAATAGATATGCGGTCTCCTCCTGCGTTGAATTCAGGATTCGAAGATCCAACCAATTGTCCCGAATGTCGAGGGTCTGAACTTGTGTTTCCCGGAATACCTAATCCAAGACCTTCTATGTAAGCTTGCATTTGATTGTTCCAGCGAGCTGCTACTTCAGGACTTTGGATACCCATAACTAATACGTGTCGCAAATTATCTTCTTTTAAGAATTTCTTTTGTTGATCGGTCAGATTCCAAGCATTCGCTCCGCTTTCGGTGAAGGACTTTCCATCGTATGTCCCTGCTAAAAACCCACTTTCCTTAGCCGGTAACGATTGGTGTGCACTGTATAGCATCAGACCAGCTATCTGTTCTATAGACATCAGTGAAGCGAGGTTCTCTGCTCTTTCTTGTACAGGCAAACGCCAATCTTCATACTTATCCAGCTTTCCGTTTTTGTTGAGGTCTTTAAACTTTAGATCGTCAACCGTAATGATTTTTACACCTGATGCTGCTGAGTACCCCAGTGTGGGTCCACCTTTATTTTCTACAAGGATGTAATCATCGGTTTTAGTTGGCTGTGTACATTGCAAACTCAATATTCCGAGTAGGAATATTGGAATATACTTCTTTTTCATAATATTGATATTTATATTTAGGTGCGTTATGTAAACGCATGTATATTTTGCAAATATATTTATTGATTTTGAAGAAAAAAATTAATGTGCGTACAAAATACGCATATATGTTTTACAACACAATTTGACATTATTAATCATATTTTTATTCGAAATATATTCTCTAATTTTACAGACTCATTAATTTTGAGAGGATATAGATGCCTATTACTTAGATTATGAAAGATTTAACGACGTTGACATATGAAGATCATACCGCAGAGAACTCGCACCCAGGCTTTTCGGTAGATTGTGTTATAATAGCTTTTCACAAGGGGAAAATAAAAGTTCTGCTGAGAGATTTTGGCATAAACAATTATAAGGCTCTATTAGGAGGTTTTGTTTTTAATGACGAAAGTGCTGATCAAGCGGCACATAGGATACTGGAACTTTATACCGGGTTGAGCAATATTTTCCTAAAGCAATTTGCATTGTTTAGTGACCCTAACAGAACTATTATGAAACAAAATCTAGACTATGTAGCTCAATATAGCTCGGTAAGGAATGATGGAAAATGGCTGTTAAGGCGATTTATAACAATGGGCTACTTTGCTTTGGTGAAGTATGATGAGGTAAATGACTTTGTATCAGAAAAAAAGCAATTACATTGGTATGATATAAATAAATTGCCTGCTATGTATTCAGATCATGAGCTTATTATAAAAAAGGCACAAGAGTCTATCAAACTTTTAATGCCAATAATACCTATAGGATATGAGCTGCTTCCCGAGAAATTTATGATGACTGAATTGAGAAAGATTCATGAAATATTTTTAAATAAAAAGCTTGACAGGCGAAACTTTCAACGAAAAATACTTCAGGAAGGATTTGTTATTCAACTGGACGAACGAAAAAAAGGGAAAGAGTATAATGCCCCTATTTTATATAGTTTTATTTCTCCTGATATTAAAGATACGATGTGATAGTATCTTTCAGATATGAATATAAAAGCTTGCTGTTAGAAAAAGATCTCGAATTTTGTCCAACCATTTTCAGACTTCAAGTCAAATTTGCAATTATGATTAAGCAAGACTTCACGAACAAACATTAATCCGATTCCCTGACCTGTCTGTTTGGTAGTAAAGAAAGGAGTAAATAGTTTTTGTTTTGTTTCTTCCGGTATATCAGGTCCATTGTCTTCAATGGTGATGGAAAGAGGCTGAGAGGTAGTAATGATATTTATATCTCCATTTTTGTCTATTGCTTCGTAGGCATTTTTTACAATATTGACCAGTACTTGTTCAAATTGTATACTGTCGATGCATGCTAAATCTTTCCCGGTAGTCAGACTCAATTTAAGATTTATATTCCTTTTTAAGCATTCTGCTCGGGAGAGAGATTCGACAGACCGTGCCAACTCATTGATGCTTACATCGGATACCGACGGTTCGGGGATTTTTACAACTTCGGCAAAGTTACTGATAAAATGCCCCAAATGCTTACATCTGTCGAAAGATGCGTCTACAGCAGGCAATACATCGATCAATTCGCTGTTTTCATTCTGTTGTAATATATCCGAGATAACATTAAGAGTAGAACTTACTGCCCCCACCGAATTGTTTACTTCATGTGCCATCATACGGATAATGCCTTCGTATGATTTTTTCTCTATTTTTAGTAGTTCATGTGTCAACTCTTCGATGAGGATAAAAGGGTGTGCAAAGCCCCTATCTATAAACGAAGAGCGGGAGCAACGATACATTGTTATACCCGAACTACGTATCACTACATCTTCTCCTTGCTTTAGTTTGCTTAGTTGATCTCCTATATTTATTCCCGATTCACCGAGCTTTTTGTTTTTTACGTCATTGATATTGTTTATACTCAACAGGCGTAGTCCGGATGGGTTAACCTCTGTGATTTTATCGTCAAAATCTAAAATGATTACTCCCTGTGGGGATGCTTGTATAAGCAAATCAAGAAAATGATTTTTCTCTCTCACTTGCAGCCTTTCGTCTTTCAACTGATCCATCATCTTATTGAAAATCTCAATCAGCTTGTTGGCTTCGCTATCGGAAACGGGACGCAGACGCGTAGAAAAATCCTGCTCTTTTAGCAGTTCCATTCCATCGCTAATAATCTGGTATGGTTTTATAAGTCGGTAGTAAAGTGTGATAAAAAATATAATAGCAAGGATAGCTATTCCTTCTATAAGTAGAAACTTATATAAGTCTGTTCTAAAAAAAACAAACCCTACAGTTAACAAAGAACCAAAGACGAGAACTGCTAATATCCAGAATAAGATTTTTGATTTCATAGTCCCTAATCATTTGTGCTTATTCCATATTTCTCCAGCCTTCTGTATAATGCTTGTCTGCTTACGCCTAGTGCTGTTGCCACCTTCGAGAGATTACCACCATATAGTTCCATTGCTTTTTCTATCATCTTTTTCTCCAATTCGTCTAAAGGATAGATAGAGTCGGGGAGTGTAGACGATGAATTGGGGATTGCGGTATATTGATCTTTAAAATCGCTATCGGTAAGTATGTTTTTACCTGAGACGAGAATAACTCTGTCTATCAGATTTTTCAATTCTCTTATATTTCCGGGATATGGTAATCTTTTCAAGAAGCTAATCGCTTCAGATGTAAATTCAATATTTTCTAATCCGTTTATTTCGACTTGTTTTTTTGCGAAATGTTTTACGAGTAGTGGAATGTCATCTATCCGCTCACGCAAAGCCGGAACTCTTATTGTGATAAGGTTGATCCGATAGAACAGGTCTTCTCTGAATGTGCCTTTAGATACCATGTCGGCAAGATTGCGATTGGTTGCACTAATGACACGTACATCAACTTGCTTTTGCTTGCTGTCACCTAACGATTCAAACGTTTTATCCTGCAACACTCTTAATAATTTCACCTGACACGCCGCATCTAATTCTCCTATTTCATCGAGGAAGATGCTTCCTTTATTTGCTAATTCGAAGCGACCAATTCTGTCATAATGAGCATCGGTAAATGCTCCTTTTTTATGACCAAACATTTCACTTTCGAAAAGAGATTGTGAAATACCTCCTAGGTTTACCTTCACAAATGGATTCTTTTTTCTGTCACTGTTCTCGTGTATAGCTTCTGCTATAAGCTCTTTTCCTGTACCACTTTCGCCTGTAATAAGGATAGAGGCATTGGTTTTGGCTACCCGCGAAATTGTATTGAATACATTTTGTAAGAGGGGAGACTTGCCTATGATCTTATCATTTCGGAAAGTCTCGTCGCTACTGATATGTGAATTGTTTCCGGCTGCCTCTTTTTCACTTCCCTCCTTCAACTGTATAGCTGTCTGAATGGTGTTCAGTAACGCCATATTGTTCCAAGGCTTGGTGACAAAATCAAAAGCTCCGGCTTGTATTCCCCTTACTGCAAGGTTGATCGATCCCCACGCCGTAATAAGTATAACAGGTAAGTCAGGGCAATAAATTTTTACTTGCTTCAGTAAAGTAAGTCCTTCTTCTCCGCTTGTCCCTTTGGTATAATTCATATCCATCAGGATCAGGTCGGGAGATGTGGCTTTTACAAAAGCAATTGCCTCTTGAGGAGATGTTACATTCGCTGTTTCATATCCGGCCCTTTTTAATACTAAAGAAAGGGATGAACGTATAGCAGCATCGTCGTCACAGATCAGTATCATAAAAATCTTCGTTCTAGTGGATAAAAATAATGATTTTGAAGTTAATCAACAATCTTATTGTAATCAGCGCATATTTCTTTATTGCCTAAAAAATCGTACAGGGTCAGACTTCTTATCTGATAATAATATGACCATAGTAGATACATCTGTTCGATATAATTACGTCTGGCTTCATCTTTCGAAGATTGGGAATCGTTCAGGTTTAATACATCAATTTTACCTAATACAAACGCTTCGATAGAGGTATTGTAACGTTGCTGGGCAATTATATCTGTTTCTTTCGCCAACTCCAATTGCTTCGACTGACTATTAAAGTTCTGTACACGAAGATATACATTTTGATTGAAATCTATCTGCTCTTTTTCTATCTTAGAGTTTTCTACTTCACGATTAGCTTCAGCTATTTTTACTTTTCCTTTGCTTTTGCCCCAATCCAAGATCGGTATTTTGATACCAACATTAACGACTTGGTTGTTTCTCCAGTTGTTGCTGTTGAAGGCTTGCGCAAAACGATCTTCCTGTCCCGACATTCCAAATGAAACAAATAATGTCGCATTCCAACGGTCTGCTTTTGCCTGGCTTACATCGCGAGACGCTTCCAGCATTCTTTTCTGGATATTCTGGGTAAAGGGGTTGTTTTCTCGTGCCAATGTTACCACCTGCGGATAAGACAAAACCGGCATTCTACTTAGAAGACCTTCCGGTATAGCGGGCTTAATGATAATGTCTTCTCCATACCCAAGGAAGGAACGCAACTGAAACATTCTTGAACTTAAAGAGGCTTGTGCATCTGTGAGGTATGATTCGGCTTTTAGTAATGAAACTTTCAGTTGCAATAAATCATTTTCTGAAATTTGTCCTATTTTTCTTCTTGCTTCGGCTATTGTATATAGCTTCTCTGTGTTTTTTAAATTCTGCTGCGCTATTTCCATATTTATTTGTCCCAATAGCAAATTGAAGTAGTACTGGATTGCGGTATTAGATACATCTTCCATATCGGCTACCAATTGCTGTTTTGCTCCCTGATACTTTACCGGCTCTATTTTTTGTAACCATTTCACACGGTTGAATCCAAAAATAGGTTGTTGGAGTGTTATCGATCCCGGAATTGCCATGTATCTTGTAGAACCGTTGCCTCCGTATTGCTCTAATCTTTGAAAACTGCTTTCTACGGAGAGTGTAGCGCCTGTTAATGGGATATTTTGGGATATGGATATTCCTGCGTCTATTTTACTATAGTCGTTGCTTACAAATGTGTATGTTCCGTCCGAATTCTGAAATGCATTGTATGATTTAGAATAGTAGGGCAGGGTTGTATTTAAAGTTACTTCGGGCAACAGTTCGGCTTTATATGTTCTATATCCCCAATAACTTGATTTAAATTGGTTGCGGGCTACAACAGCATCTACCGAGATAGAGACACTTCGTTGAATAGCCTCAGGCAGATTTACTGTAATCGTATCTTGTGCTCGCAAACCTATAAATAAAGCCAGCAATAGAATAGAAGAAAAAATCTTTTTCATACTCTTTGTTTTGTTTCTGTTTTATTCGTCTCGTAGAGCTTCTGCCGGTTGTATCCTTGATGCCCTCCACGATGGATAAAGTACTGCCGATATTGATATTGTAATCAGGATCAAGGCAGTAAATAAATAATTGATAAAATATTGGCTTATCCTTATAGGCTCCTCCCCTCTATCTATGGATGGTACTCCAATATCTCTTAGTATATCCGCCAAAGCGATGTTTATGCATATCGGTGTGGCTATAAGACTGGCTAATAGCAATAAGAAGAGAGTTTCGAGAATGAATAAAGCTTTTATATTCATTCGGGTTGATCCTACAGCTACTCTTAAGCCAATTTCGTTACGTCGGGTCTGTATTCTAAACCAGAATGTGCCTACTACAGCGAGAAAGATATTTATGAAAAGGAACGATGATATAGAAAAAATACTTTTGAAGTTATTATCGTATTTGTTCCATTTCATAAAGTCTTTTCTAAGATCACTGATAGATGTCACAGACGATAAAAAATAAGGATCCATCGCAATTTGTTCTTGCATATCTTTTGTAAATCGCTCTATAAAATTTTTATCGGCTTCGGCTTTTACCCGTACACAAATTTCGATTCCGTCAAAATAGACTGTTTCCCTGTCGTTTGTCGATAATAATGTGTAAACTATCGGATTGTGTTCGTCAAACTCACTTCTCTTGGAAGATGCTGCAACTCCTATTACTTGTTTGTTTTCGTTATCTCCGGTTACGAGTGATTTTATTTGTTTGGCATCGTGCTTCAAAAATTGATTATCTTTATTCCCACTGATAACTATATTATCCGTTTTATTCCAGTTCTCTACTTGTCCTCGTTGCACGTTGATTTTGAAAACATTGAAATAGTCAGGACTAACCGATTTAAACTGAATGTAATCAACCATCGTATCCAAAGAGGCTTTATTGCTCATAAATGAACCCGAATAGGGAACAGCGGCCGAAGAGAGACTTATATATTCTATATCAGGATATTTCTTTATACGATCTACGATAGTCCATACGATGTTGACTAATGAATCTTTTTGAGCATCCGTTCCATTATTTATAAGTACATGGCCTTCTTCTTTTATACCCATATTGATGTTGTAAACGTGTTCTACATTATAGCCTGTCGGCTCTAAGTAACGTTTTGTGAAAAAATAGATGTAATCTACACAAAACCAAAGGATACAAAAGACCAATACGAGCTCGAACAATATCCAAATGTTGATTTTTCGCTCACTCCATATTATTTTAAAAATTTGCTTTATCATATTGTTACATGTTTTTTTTGTTCAAAGAATCAACTATGGCTGCTTTTGACGCTCTGTATGCCGGTATCCCTGCCGAAAGAAGGTTGAGCACAAAGCAAGCTAAGAATACACCTACTAATACAGGGTATGATATTAAAGCATGAATTGGTATAGCACTCTCTGCCCCCACATCGAGTAGCCAGCTTTTGAGCCACATTACAATGAAGTATGACAATATCAATCCTATAATACCTCCTATGAAAGTTGTAATTAGATTTTCGAACAAAATCTGAATCAGTATTATATATTTTTTTGCTCCGAAAGCTTTTCTTACTCCTATTTCTTCGATTCGTCTTTTTATTTGAGACATGCTAAAGCTGGATAAGTTAACTGCCGGAATGAGAAGCAAAACGGTAAAAATGAATATCATTTTTCTATTGGCTGTTTTTTCATCCGGTTTCATATCCCTGGTTTCTTCCATCGAGAGCTGTCTCTGATTGTAAGGACCATGAAACGTTATATTGTTTTCGGGGTCGCCACTATCAAATTTTCGTTGAGCTTTCTGTATTTCCTCCGTTAATGCCGTTGCGTCTTTTTTATCCTTCAATAGGTATAAAATATGATAGCTCCTGTTGTTATACCCATTCTTCGAGGTATATGGTATATACGCTTCTCCGTATCCGTATGTAAAGGTCTGGGGCACATCTTTTATAATACCGATCACTTTGTATAGCTTAAAGTCTATTTCTATATTTTTGCCCAAAGCTTCATTATTTCCAAAAACTTTTTTTGCAAGATTTTCTGAAATAACAGCGTTGCGTATGCCTGATTTGAAATCTTCTTCCGTAAATGGTTTTCCATCCAGAAAAGTAAAGGATAGTACTTTCCAGTAACTAGCGTCTACCATTTTGATCTCCGATAAGAAACGTTCGTTCGCATTCTCCTTTTTTACCATAAACTGGTTGCCATTCCATGCTTTGTCAACAGCAGTAGTATATTCGGGCGTTTTAAATTCCGAGAGGTAATTTTTATACAATTCGTAGCTGATTGTACTTTGCCATATCCTGTTTTTAGTTTGATCTTTGCTCTTTTTCGTATAGCGTTTCACATAGAAGGTCTTGCTTCTGTTTACTTCAGGTGCTATATCTACATGCTTAATGGAGTCGGTCACTATGATGACCATAACCATCATTATAGCCAATGCTGTACCTGTAATAGTGATTATACTGATAAACTTGTTTTGTTTCAGCATTCCCAAAGCCTGTTTGAAATATATTTTATACATATATTATTCTGTTTTATTCAAGATTTTTATTCGTTTCGCAATACTTCTGTCGGATTTATTTTTGTAGCCCTGTATGCCGGATACCATACACCAACAAGAATAATTAGAGCCATAATAGCATAGGTGATCGATATGCCGATTATAAAGCGTAAAAAAGTGAATGCTACCCAATCGAGATGTACTAGTTCAAATAGTCCGAAATTGAGCGCTATGATTATAGTAGGTATCATGACTATTGACAATAATAGGAATCCCTCTGTAATCACTAACATTTGTATTTTTATTTTGGGAGAGCCTACAGCAATCCGCAGTCCTAATTCGTTTTGACGTTGCTGTGTACGAAGACCGAATACACCCGATATACCTAAAAAAATATTGATAAGAAGAAATCCTAAAAGAAAAGTTCTGACGAAGATTGTACTCTCTTCAGGACCTACTGCGGCTTTTCTGATATAGGAGCTTGGGCGTACATCCATCAGATAAATATTACCAACCATAATCTTAGATGCCATATCTTTTATAAATTTTTCGATGAAATCATCTTTTATGTCCGGTTTCACACGTATACACAGCTCCATTTGAGATAGGTTGTCAGAGTTTACATTATTTATGATTTCCTCCTCAGACAGAAGTGTATAGAATGAGGGGTTAGCTTTAAAGTATTCAGTCCATCTTACAGGTACATACTCCCCTGTAATCTGTTTTTCTTCGCCATTCTCTCCTACAATGATATTCTTGCCGATAGCTTCTTCTCCCTTTAATAACTCAGTTGCAGCATTTGCAGATATTATCACAGAATGCTTATTCAACGCTTGTTTTAAATCTTTTTGAGTGATAGATTGTGTTTTAAAAACATCAAAAAAAGAAGGGGTAACTTTATATTCCTGAGCTGATACACCGATTTTATTATAAGACAGTTTTTTATAATATGCCTGACTATAAGGTGTAGCCGCATAAGGCTGTGACGCTATAGACAGCGATACTGATTCTATCGGTGGATACTGACGTATCAGCTCCATTATGCTTAATAGATCTTCTCCGCTAGTCGTTGTTTTTTCTTCGGGAGAAATATAATTTTCACTGTCTTCAAGGCGTTCATTTAAATCGATGCGATAAGTGTTTTCTATATTATAACCGAAGGGTATATTTCTAACTGATCTCAGCACCTCCATATAGTCAACTATATACCAAAGACATATCGAAACAAAGAGTAATTCGGCTACTATCCAATAATTACTTTTGCGCTGATTAATTATTATCTTGAAAATTTGTTTCAACATAGCTTTAGTCTTCTCTTAAAGATTTAACAATCGATGCAGATGACACTCTCCATGCGGGTATTCCTGCACTTAAAAGGTTTATGATTACACAGAAGATAAACGTCAGAAGAAACGTACCCGGAGTTATAAAAACAGAAGGGTTAAAATGAGGCTCAATATCCAAACCGAAGTAATTATTATAATTAAAACCATAGTCGCTTATAAAATGAACTGTAATGAATGATAGTAATAAACCTAAACCACCGCCAATAAGAGAATATACCATTTGTTCGCTCAATACTTGCCAGATGAGGGTTTTTCTAGTAGCACCGTATGCTTTTCGAACTCCCAATTCGACGATTCTTCTTCTCATGCGAAACAGTGTAAGACCAGATAAATTAATGGCGGGTACAATTAGAAGGATCAATATAAATCCGATATCCGATAAATATGACCTTTGCATATCCGGATATCCCGGTCCAAACCGATGATCCTCTACATATCGAGTGTCGGGTTGGCCGTAAAATTCTACATTATAGTTGGCTAATGTTGTATTATAGCGGCTCACCTGTTGATTTGTTTCTGCACGTATGGCATCAAAATCTTTCGAAGAATGCGCTATAATCTGGCACTTATACATCCCTGTTATTCCTTCAGCATCTAAGTTTTGCTCTTTATTTATCGATGTATAAGGTATCCAAGCATGGGCATATGTGGCAACAGTTATCGGCGAAAGATCTTCGACTACTCCTGATACTGTATATGTTATAAAGCTCAATTGCATTTGTTTGCCAATGATATTTTCTGTTGTTCCAAATATCGTACGTGCTAATTGCTTACTGATGACTATTTTTTTGATACCCGATTCTAACTCCTGTTTGTTATATCCGTTTCCTTCTATAAACTTAAAGTCAAAAACTTTCCAGAAAGTATCATCAGTATACAGTACATAACATCTTTTCTGATTTCCTCCTCCCGGTAGGGTAGCCAGATGCGAATGAATAAAGGAAGAAATAGTAACCGCTTCAGGTGTTTTTAGTGACAAGAAACATTCTCTGATTGTTTTTATTGACATAAAGCCATCGACAACGAAATTTCCTGTGTTCTTTTCCTTTACTCCAACCCATTTTACATATAACGACCTTGATCGGTTAGTTTCAGGCTCCAGATCCATAACCTTAGCTTGGATGGCAACTAATAAGGATATGATCATACAAATAGACAATGCGACACCTATAATGGATATAAGCGCAGTGTAAGGATTGTCCTTTATCGATCTTATAGCTTGTTTCAAATAACTTATATTCATCTAACTTTAATGCTTAGGGCGTATACCGCCTATTTTTTTGAGAATAAAAAGAGTCGGAGGCTTATTCTACACGTCTTCCGTCGAAGAAACGAACGATGCGTTTAGTCGTTTTTGCTATCAGCTCATCGTGCGTCACCATTACTATTGTTGTACCTTCGTTATTCAACTCAAACAGTAGATCCATAATTTCTGTACCCATCTTGCTGTCAAGGTTTCCGGTAGGCTCATCGGCCAAAATGATTTGAGGATTGCCGATAATGGCACGAGCTATGGCTACACGCTGGCACTGTCCTCCGGATAATTGAGACGGAAAGTGTTTCATACGATGCGAAAGACCTACTTTCTCCAACACATGCTTTGCCAATTCGCGGCGGCTGGTGTCTCCAGACTTGCGATAAAGAAGTGGAAGTTCCACATTATCGAGTACGTTTAGTGAATTTATAAGATGGAAACTTTGAAAAACAAACCCAAGTGTTTTGTTACGAAACTCTGCCATTTCTTTGTCTTTCATCTTGTTTGTTTCTGTACCATTGATGAGTACTTTGCCATTGGTTGCAACATCGAGTAGCCCCATGATATTTAGCATGGTACTTTTACCACAACCTGATGGCCCCATAACGGACAGAAAATCCCCTTTTTCGACTTCCAGATTTACATTTTCCAATGCTACTGTTTCTACTTCTTTCGTCCTATAAATTTTTGTAATCCCTTGTAAATTGATTATTGACATAGTGCTGATATTTTATGTATGATTATTTTTTATTTACTTTTATACTCTTCCTAATCGAAGGAAGAGTATAAAAGATCTCCCTAAAGTTATATTACCTATTATAGAATTAATTTATTTTTAATTTTTGCTTGTTCTTGTACTGATTCATATCCGATATAATTACTTGTTCGCCTTTCTCGAGACCACTTATCACTTCTACATATTCGAAGCTGCTTTCGCCTAGTTTTATTTTTTTCTTTTCCGCTTCTCCGTTTTTCACTACCCACAGTTCATATTCTCCGGCTCCTATATAATACGTCGAATTAGGAATTCGTAATACATCATCCTGTATCCCATGAGTAACATATACATCTGTTTTCAGACCACTTCTGAGACGTGAATTACCCGAGTCTTTTAGCATGACGGTGAAATTAATTACGCCATTCTTTACCGAAGGGGTTATATTTACGACCGTTCCTTCCAGCTGCAATTGTCCGATTTTTATTATGGCTTTAGCTCCCGAACTGAGTTTCTCGGCATAGCTGTCTGCTATTTCTGCCAATACCTTGAAGTGACTCAGGTCTGAGACAATAGCTATTTGTGCTCCGGCAGAAACTTGCGAACCGATTTGATTATTTACATAGGTAAGCGTTGCTCTCTGAGGCGATAATATACGAGCATCCTTTAAGAGACGGGCACTTTCTGCCAGCGATTTTTCGAATATACTCAGGTCGAGTTGTTGGACTTTGACCTCGGCCGATGCATTTTTCTTTTCATTCACTATTTGTTCTTTTAGTTGCTGGAGCTCAAGCTTTGCTACTTCATAGTTCAATGCTGCTTGGCGTACCTTGTCTGAGGTACTTGCCCCGATGCTATCCAGATATCTTTCGTTTTTAAGCTCAGTTTGTAGTTGTTTGAGCTTCATATCCTTTACCTGTAGTTGCATTTGAAGATCCGAAATAGTATTGTCGAGACTCACTTGAGACTGGATAAGTTTGCTTTTCTTCATTTCTTTTTCGTCCAGTTTCTGTTTGTAGTCTGTTTCTATCGAGGCCAGTTCGAGCTTTAAGATCGGTTCATCTTTGTTTACCGAATCTCCCGCTTCTTTATATACTTCCAGTATCCGGCTATTGATAGGCGATACAATAATTTCTTCGGTCAGAGGAATCACTTTGCCCGATGCATTTACCGTTACTTCGATCGTTCCTCTGTCAACAGTTCCTATAATTACATTTTTCGAAGAAATCGAACCTTGCAGAAAATTTACTACGATAATAACTACTATTGCCAAACCTACTATAATAGCACCATATCGTATGATCTGTTTACGTCTTTCTTTGCGTTGCTCACTTAATGGTATCTCTCTGTCCATTTCTAATGTTTTATTATTCTACCTATTTATATCAAGTCGTATGCCGAAAATGTAAATTGTATATAATCAGTTGTTTATCGTTTTTGTAAATGTCCGATATCGGACGACTTGTTCGGAAGTAGTCATTCTTAAATGTTTGCCTATAAAGAATCAGCTGGTGAATCTGTAATTGAATTCTCCATCGAAGATTATTTACAGAGAGAAAAAAGTGTATATTTGAGGAGGTAAATTTTATACTCTTTGTAAAATATAGACCCAAATGATAATTCGTGCATTAAAATATATTCGTTATGCGGGCGAACCTCGCGAATGGAGTATCGTAGGCAGTAATGATGATTATGCTTACTTTGATAATCTAAATCTTTTGGTGGGCAAAAATGCATCCGGAAAAAGCCGGACATTAAATCTGATAAGACAAATTGCAAATTTATTTTCGGGACAGATTAGTTTGAAACAAACTGTTAGTCCTAGCGAAAACTTTGAAATCATTTTTACTGAAGGTGAAAACACATATAAGTATATACTTGCCTTCAAAAACAGGACTATCATCACAGAGGTTCTGATGTTTGATGACAAAGTCTTATTGGATAGGGAAAAGAAGATATTCATCGATCTTGAAAATAATAGAGTTGAAGCAGATGTGTCAGATAATCAACTGGCCATTACTTTGCAAAACAACGAAGGGAAATCCTATTACGAAAGTTTTGTAGAGTGGGGGAGGTCTCTTCGAAATTATATGTTTGCAAACCAGTTGGAGAAAAAGAAATTGGTGAAGGACTACGTCGGGGAGGAAAACAATAAAGATATTGATGACCCGGAGACTTTGATTCACGCTTTCTACAAGGGCAGAGAGCTGTTCGGTGAAGCCTTCATATCAGAGATTCTGTCGAGCATGCAGGATTTGGGCTATGATATTTCTAAAATCGATATAGAAGAGGTTGATGGACTTTACGGACTATGCGTTGAAGAAGATTGTAAATATACTGTTTCTCAACGTGAAATGTCTCAGGGCATGTATCGGGCTCTGTCTTTATTGATACTGCTGCATTATGCGAAATTGAAGAATATTTCATTTTGTATGTTGATTGATGATATTGGAGAGGGGCTTGATTTTGAAAGCTCTAAAAAAATAACAGACATTGTTATTAAGAAGGTGAACAAATCCAATATGCAATTCTTTATGACCACCAACGATCGCTACATTATGAACCAAATACCGCTTCGCTATTGGTCTGTAATAGGTCGGGATCATAGTAAATCGATATTCTACGATTATACAAATTCGAAAGATACTTTTGAAGACTTTAAATATACGGGACTTAATAACTTCGATTTTTTGGCCACAGACTTTTACCAGAAAGGTTTTGGCATTATGGATGAGGATAACAACGTTTGATGAGACGCATTGCTTTTTTCGTTGAAGGACAGACTGAGCAGATTTTTATAAATCGCTTGATAAAGGAAGTCTTTGGCTATAAACAGATTAACATTATTCAGAAACAATTTCGTGGAGGTTCTAATATACCCAAACAAGAGATTGTTCGGAACTCGTCATTTTCTCGAAATCCGAAGTACGAAGTGCTTATTTTTGATTGTGGATCAGACAATAGGGTAAAATCGGAGATATTAGATAACATTTCTAACCTTCGACAAAGAGGGTATGAAATGATCATCGGTGTCCGTGATCTTTATCCTATACCCATAGATGATTTGGAGAAGTTGGAAAAAGGTTTACGCTTCTTACCGAATAAGCTGAGAGCAGATGCTCCATATTTTGATATTGTAATTGCAATACACGAAATAGAAGCGTGGTTTATGGCAGAAACGAACCACTTCAAGAGAATAGACAAACGGCTGACAGGACGATTTATAAAAGATAGGCTTGGGTTTGATCCTTATGTCATAAACTCAGAATCGAGAGTCCATCCGGCTAAGGATCTGGATAATATCTACAGGCTTGTAGGTAAGTCGTATACAAAGAAATATAATGCTACGGTGAGAGTTGTAAATAAACTAGACTTTAATCGTCTCAGGCATCAGGTACGTTACGATGTGGGCTCTTTGAACAGGCTTTTAAGTGTGATCGATAACTTCAAAGGAAGTAAGAAATAGACAGTTTTTTACTCTTGTCTTATTTCTGCTCTAGCGTTATTTCTACAATTTCGGGTTGTGCAAAAAAACGGAATGGAAATCCGCCCATACCAACGCCCGAAGTAACATATAATTTTGTTTTACCCTTTTCTTTCCAACCATACCTGTATTTTTGTCCCGTTTGCATATATTCGGGATGATTGGTGGCCGGCATAATGGGAGCATACAATCCAAAAAGTGTTATTTGTCCCCCATGTGTGTGACCCGATAGCATAAGGTCTACAAGGTCTGTGTCTAGCAATTCCATGTAGTCGGGGTTATGAGACAGCAATATGCAGAAGTTGTTTTGCTTCACATCACTAATCGTATTGTCTATAATCTGCACATCTTCCCAAAGATCTCCTACACCTCCGATTTTTATACTGTCATTGCCTTCTTTTATCCAGTATGAGTCATTGTCGCAGATATGAAAGCCACAATTGCTAAAGCCTTGCTGTATTAGCTTGGCATCTTCCCAGTGATCATGGTTGCCCAATACCGTGTATACTCCGTATTTACTTTTTAGCTTTCTTATTTCGTCAAAGAAAGGATGCGAGTATGTTGTGCTCTTTAGTGTGTTATCCCCTCCGATAATCACTATGTCGGGGTTTCGTTCATTGATTCTCTCTACCAGACGTGCTACATCTTTGCTTGTAAAGTATTTCCCGGAGTGAATATCCGATACGAAGATTATCTTCTTTCCTACAAAAGCATTGGGGATATCTTTGCTTCGGAATGTCAGTTCTTTCAGTTTTATATTCCGTGCTTCCAGATAACCATATATAAGACAGATACTGGCAACCATTAAGGCTGCCAGCGAAAAATAAGCCAGATATTTCTTCCTCTTATTTGTCACTTCTGTATTTGTTATCGTAGTCTTTTATCGAGCGGCGTATAACCTCGTGTGCTGTTTTGACATCGTATGTGCCTGTAAGAATACACCGAGGAGACTTGTCTCCGGGTAAATCTTTATAGGTGGTAAAGTAGTGTTTCAGACGGTCTATTACCATTGGCGGTACGTCCGATATATCTTTGTACGCACCATAGATAGCATCATTTTCGAGTACAGCAATAAGCTTATCATCGGCTTTGTTATGATCTAGTAATCTGAAACCTCCTATAGGTCTGGCTTTCACTATTATATCGCCGTGGGTGATATCCTTTTCAGTCAGAACACAAATATCTACAGGGTCGTTATCTCCTTCTATATCAGTTCTTCCCAATTCATTGTTTGTAAGTTCTGCTACAAGGTCGGCACTATATGTTTGAGGGATAAATCCATAGAGGGCAGGAATGATATTTGAGTACTTCTGTGGTCTATCGATGCTAAGGTAACCGGTTTCTTTGTCCACCTCATATTTAACTGTATCGGTAGGTACTATTTCTATAAAGCATGTTACTACCTGAGGTGCATTGCTTCCGGCATTTATTCCATGCCATGGATGTGCTTTAAATTGATGGTCGTTCATAACAAATCTTAAAAACTTATAATGTATATCCTATTTTTTGCTGCAAATTTAAAGCAATATTTTTGTTTCACCTAAAATACTGACTTTTATAACTCAATACCTTTCGGTTACGAATTTCCAAATTCAAATCACTATCTATAAAAAGGTAACAATGTTTACAATATTCTGCTTTGCCGATTATTTGCTGTAACCAATTGATATATTACGTCTTGATAGCTTTTCTGTTTGCGAAAGGTGACAAAAGTAACACCTTTCGAACCTTATTTCACTGTCACTTTATATCTACCTTTACACTTGGATGGATATTCGGGTAGAATTAATTTAATGATTTTTTATAATAGCGATGTTTTAGCTCACAATCTATTTCAATTATTTCAAAGACCTCTATAAGAGATAATTCTGATAAGAAAAAGCAATGTTGTCGACCTTCTTTTATCTATCATTTATAAATAAAATTTAATATGCCTCTACAATGCCCAAAAAGGTAATTTGTGGATTATATAAAAATTAACTAAATACTTTAAATCGTGAACTTTTCATTATCTTTGTGTTCGAATTTTTAGAACGTAATTTCATGAGCGATGACAAACAAAGGTTGCTCGACGAGCGATACATGAGAATGGCGGCTATTTGGGCCGAAAATTCGTACTGTAAGCGCAGAAAAGTAGGTGCCCTTATTGTAAAAGACAAAATGATTATATCCGATGGGTATAATGGTACTCCTTCAGGATTTGAGAATATTTGCGAAGATGAAAACAACGAAACCAAAGCATATGTTCTGCATGCCGAAGCTAATGCAATCACGAAAGTAGCCTGTTCGCATAACAGTAGTCTTGGGGCTACGATGTATGTGACTACATCGCCTTGCATAGAATGTGCAAAACTTATAATTCAGGCGGGCATAACGCGGGTTGTGTATAATCAGAAATATCGGCGTACAGATGGAGCTTCTCTTCTCGAACGTGCGGGAGTAGAGGTCGTATTTATAGATATAGAAACTAACACAGAGGGATCGGAAGATTAAATGGAAAGCGATAAGAACTTGAACAACAATTGGGAAGGGACAAACAGCAAAATGGCAGAGAACAATAATAGTAGTAAAACTAAAAAAGGAGGAAGGGGTATTTATATCTGGCTTCCGTTGTGCATTGCTGTAAGTGTTGCTGTTGGTATCTTTATAGGAAATGCTTATTCTATATTTGGTTCGGGAAGCGGATTTTTAGGGCGAAAAGGCAATAAGCTCGACGTTGTACTCGACTATATCAATAAGTCTTATGTGGATACGGTAAATGTAGATGCGCTGATCGAAAATGCTATACCAACCGTATTGGCCGGATTAGATCCGCACTCAGATTATATTAGTGCAGATATTATGAACCGCAAAGATGACGAATTGGAAGGTCATTTTAGTGGTATTGGTGTTGAGTTTATTATATTGAACGATACGCTGACAATTGTAAAAGCCATACCGGGCGGACCTTCTGAAGCTGTCGGTATACAGGCCGGAGACAGAGTTGTAACTGTGAATGACTCTCTGTTTGTGGGCAAAGGAATAAATGAAAATAAAGTGTACAGCACACTCAAAGGACCTGAAAAGACCCAGATCAAAATAGGGGTGAAGAGACAAGGTCGTGATGAGTTGATTCCATTTGTAGTAACCAGAGCCTTTGTGCCGGTGAAGAGTGTGGATGCATCGTACATGCTTGATAATAAGATAGGATACATAAAGGTAAGTAAGTTTGGCAGCACAACATATAACGAATTTATTTCGGCAATAGCTAAATTGAAAAGTCAGGGTTGTGAATCTTTTGTTGTAGACCTCCAACAAAACACAGGAGGATACATGGAAGCTGCCATAATGATGGTGAATGAATTCCTTGCCAACGGAGAGCTTATTTTGTATACTGAAGGAAGAGCTTATCCTCGTGAAAATTATTATGCTGATAATTCGGGTACATGCAAGCAAAGCCAGATTGTGGTTCTTCTCGATGAAACAAGTGCATCAGCCAGTGAGATATTTGCCGGAGCTATACAGGATAACGACAGGGGATTGATCGTCGGTCGCCGTTCGTTTGGTAAAGGATTGGTACAGGCTCAATATAAGTTCAACGATGGTTCTGCTATGCGACTTACAATTGCCCGATATCATACACCGTCCGGTAGATGTGTACAGAAGGCATACGAAAAGGGAGACCGCCAGACATATAGCATGGATCTGTATAACAGATATAGCCGAGGAGAATTTGACAATAGAGATAGTATCAAGTTCGATAATCTACCTCTTTTCCATACTCTTTCGGGAAGACCTGTGTATGGTGACGATGGCGTTTTATCCGATGTTTTTGTTCCTCGCGATACGACAGGTATCAATTCGTACTACATGCGAGTAGCGAATAAAGGATTGCTCAGAGAGTTTAGCTATGTGTACACCGAAAAGAACAGAGATAAACTGAAGAGCTTTAAAACATGGACTGATGCTGCAAAATATTTATCTACACAGCCTATTGTCGATAATTTTGCAGACTATGCCTATACAAAGGGAATCCGTAAACAGCCATATTTGATAGATGAATCGCGTAAGCTTCTTCAAACACAGCTCGAAGCATTTATTATACGCAACTTCTTCAGCGAAGACAATTTCTATGAAATGTTCCAAAGAGATGAGCAGATGATAAAAGAAGCGGTAAGATTGCTTAAGGCTAATAAGGCTACGCCTGATGCCATAAAGAAAGGAGCATATAAATAATGTGGATTGGTTATGATATAATATAAAACAGAAGGATAAAAGTAGAACTCTACTTTTATCCTTTTTTCTTGTATTCGTTCTATTTAAGTAGAAATTAGAAAAAGAAATGTATTTTTGTTGAAGGAATTAATTATACAAACAAAATATCTCCAACGGAACAAAGAAAATAAAGAATGAATATAGCACAGCAAAAAGAAAAACTGAGAAAAGAAATATCCTTGTTAAAGAAACAATATTCAGCTGACGACTTATACAATCGTTCGGAAGAAGTATTATCGGTTTTGGAAATAACAGGAGCATTTCAGCAGGCAAAAACTATATTTATTTATAATAGCATGGGGGATGAGGTACAGACTCTCGATTTTATCAACCGTTGGAGTGCTGAAAAGAATTTCTACTTGCCAGTTGTGGTTAAGGATGATATTGTTTTCAGAAAATATGTTCAGAATACCACATTGAAGCAATCTTCGTATGGTATAATGGAACCATTGGGTGATAATTTTACCGATTATAAAAAGGTGGATTTAATTATTGTTCCCGGTGTAGCCTTCGATCGAAAGATGGGACGTCTGGGCAGAGGTAGGGGGTATTACGATCGCTTCTTGTCTCTCGTTTCGGCTCCTAAAATGGGTATATGTTTCGAATTTCAGCTTCTGGATACTATCCCTGTTGATACGAATGATATAAAGATGGATTATATTGTCTCTGAAAATGAATTTATTTGGAAATAAAGAAATATTATTTCATTTAATTATGAGTTTAAGGGGATATATTAAATAAATAAAAAATCCATATATTTGCGTTCTGAAAATAAGTTTATTCTCCATATTATTTAATCTATGTCTATAATCATTAAGGAGGTTAAAGAAGATGATAAAGCTTTGAAAAAAGCATTTATTAAATTTCCTACCGATGTTCTTTATAAAAATTCTCCATATTATGTACCTTCTCTTGTTCTGGATGAACTGGGTACGTTGAATGAAAAAGAGAATCCCGCATTCGATTTTTGTGAAAAACAATTGTTCTTGGCATATAGAGATGGCGAGATCGTTGGCCGTATTGCCGGTATTATAAATCACACAGCGAATGAAATCTGGAATCAAAAAAATGCACGCTTCGGATTTGTTGATTTTATCGACGACAACGAGGTTGTCGATGCTTTATTCGATGCGGCAGGGAAGTGGGCGAAAGCCAAAGGTATGAATGTTATAGTAGGGCCTATGGGCTTTACCGACTTAGATCACGAAGGCTTGCTGATTGAAGGTTACGACCGAGAGTCAACAATGTCTACAACATATAGTTATCCGTATTACAGAGATCAGATAGAACGCCTCGGATTTGAGAAGGATGCCGACTGGAATGAATATCGGATACCTGTTCCTGATTCTGTTCCTGAAAGACATCAGCGTATCGCTAATATGGTGATGCAGCGATATGGCCTGAAGGTACTTAAATTTAAAAGTTTAAAGCAAATAACACCGTACGTAAGTAAAATATTTGAACTGTTGAATGTTGCTTATAAGCCTTTATATGGCTTTGCTCCATTGACACAACGTCAGATAGATTACTATGTGAAAATGTATGTGCCATTGCTTCGTTGGGATTTGGTATCGATAATAATTAAAGAAGATACCGATGAGGTGGTTGGATTTGGTATAGCTATGCCCAGCCTTTCTCGCGGACTTATTAAATCTCGTGGACGATTCCTCCCATTTGGTTGGATAAATCTCTTGAGGGATCTCAAAAGTAAGAAAAATCCTGTCGTAGACCTTCTGCTGATTGGTATCTCGCCCGAATATCAAGGAAAAGGTGTAAATGCTATCATCTTTAACGATTTTATACCATCAGCGCATAAGTGTGGCTTCAAATTTGCGGAATCAAATCCCGAGTTGGAGATGAACAACAAGGTTGCTTCTCTTTGGGACGGATTTAATGCCGAGAATCATAAGAAAAGAAGAGCATATAAGAAAAATATATAAATAGAAAAAGGATTGCCTACCGAGGCAATCCTTTTCTTTTTCTACTGTCTCTTTTCACATAACTACCCTCGAGTATGGAGCAGCATCCATAGAGCAAAAATCTTTGTCTAAAAACTTAAAATAACCGGTAATGGCTATCATTGCCGCATTATCTGTTGTATATCCAAAAGGAGGGATATGTATTTTCCAGCCATAACGTTTTGCATGATCTTCGAAAGCTGCACGAAGCCCCGAGTTTGCAGATACTCCTCCGGCTACGGCAACCTCATTTATATTGTAATCTTTGGCTACTCGTCTGAGTTGTTCCATCAGTACATCTATAATTGTCTTTTGTAATGACGCACAAAGATCTTCTTTATTCTTATCAATAAAGTCAGGGTCTTTTTTCAGTTCATCCCTCAAGAGGTATAGGAAAGAAGTTTTCAATCCGCTAAAGCTGTAATTATAACCCGGTATATGCGGTTTGTTCAATTTAAATTTGGTAGGATCACCTTCTTTTGCCAATCTGTCAACAACAGGTCCTCCGGGATAACCCAGTCCCATCACTTTCGCACACTTGTCAAAAGCTTCGCCGGCGGCATCGTCGATTGTTTGTCCTACGATCTCCATTTCTTTGTATGACTTCACAAGAATTATTTGTGAATTTCCCCCCGAAACCAGTAGGCACAAAAACGGATACTGTGGTTGGTTGTCATCATCTTTATTCTCTTTGATAAAGTGAGCCAACACATGTCCGTGCAGGTGGTTAACATCAACCATCGGGATATTTAGTGCCGACGATAGCCCTTTAGCAAAAGATGTACCCACAAGCAACGAACCCATAAGTCCCGGACCTCGGGTAAATGCAATTGCGGACAGATCTTCTTTATTGACTCCGGCCTTTTTTAAAGCCTGATCTACCACCGGTATAATGTTTTGCTGGTGTGCTCGTGAAGCCAATTCGGGAACAACACCCCCGTAACTTTCATGAACCTTCTGGCTGGATATTACATTTGACAAAAGCACCCCGTCTTGTATAACGGCTGCTGCAGTATCGTCACAGGAAGATTCTATTCCTAATATAGTTATCATTCGTTGGATTTATTTTTTTCTATAATAGACTATGCTTATTACTTGCGCCAAAATATATAATATATTGTTACATTCTTAGTTATAACATTATACATATATGTTTGTTTATAAAGCGGAACAAAATTAAAAAATATAAATTATCTTCGCAAAGAAGAAATCTTAAAAGGGAATAAATGAAAAATATAACTTACTTATTAGGTTTTATTATAATATCTTTCATCGGCTGTTCGGGCACGGTGAAGAGCGACAACAGTCATTCGGCGCAAGAGAGAATAACCATTATACGCTTCGATAAAGATATATACAACTATATACAACATCCTGATGCCGCAACAGAAAAATCTCTGACCGAAAAATATCCCTTGTTGCTTCCTGCTTTTGGGCAAATCGCCATGAAGACTAGCGATCAAGCGACGTTTTTTCCTCAACTTAGAGATTACTTTGCGAATGAAGACCTACTCAAAATATATCAGGATGTATCTACTAAATATGCAGACGTATCTGTATACGAAGATAAGTTGACTGCGGTAAACGCTTTGGTAGAAGAAAATTTTCCCGGTAAAAAACTACCTCGGTTAGCGATGCATGTCTCAGGTTTCAGGGCAAATGTAATTATCGTAAACAATCTTATCTCTCTCTCGATTGACAAGTATTTGGGTAGTGACTATCCGGCTTATCAAAGTTTCTTTCAACCATACGAACGCCTTCAAATGCAACCGGAGGATATTGTAAAGGATTATATCAAAGCTTGGCTGATAAGTGATATTATAAAACCTGCCGATCACGAAACCCTTCTGTCTGCGATGATAGATGAAGGTAAAATTTTGTATGCACTATCCATTCTGCTTCCAAGCGAGGATACCGATAATCTGATAGGATATACATCCCAACAATCAGCTTGGTGCAAGAATAACGAAAAAGATATTTGGCAAAAAATAGTAAAAGAAAACTATCTTTATTCTACTGATCACATGCTTATCACCCGTCTCACCAATGATGCTGCTTCTACAACAGTAGTATCACCTCAATCTCCGGGGCGTGTAGGTGCATGGATAGGCTGGCAGATCGTAAATCAGTATGCCAATAAGAAGGGATTCTTACTGGAAGATATATTATCTATGGATGCGCAAACAATTTTGAAAGGTGCAAAATATAACCCGTAAAAAAAAGTTATTAACAGCTCCTTGTTCAAAACTTAAGTCTCCATTCAATATTATTTATTTTATCTTTGAATAAAATTTATGGAAAGGGGAGTTCAGATAAATGGCAGAGTCAAATTTTAGGAATCAGGGAAAACGCAAACCAAAGGAAACAACTTTAGTTCCGGATATAGGAAAAATACAACCACAGGCCAGAGAGTTGGAAGAGGCCATACTCGGAGCCCTAATGCTAGAGAAAGATGCTTATTCGGTTGTTAGTGATATTCTTAAACCAGAAAGTTTTTACGATTCCATTCATCAGATTATATACAGAGCAATAGTAGATCTGGCTGTACGTCAGGCTCCTATTGATATGCTTACTGTTGTCGAACAATTACGCAAAGACGGAGAATTGGAGACAGTGGGAGGGCCTGTATATATAGCACAGTTGACTGAAAAAGTGGCATCTGCTGCCCATATTGAATTCCATGCTCGTATTATAGCTCAAAAATATCTTGCGCGCGAACTTATCTCTTTTTCCTCAAATGTAACAAGCAAAGCATTTGATGAAACAGTCGATGTTGACGATCTCATGCAGGAAGCTGAGAGCAAACTGTTCGAGATATCACAGGGCAATGTGAAGAAGGATGTGACACAGATCAATCCGGTCATCAAAGAAGCCTTACATTTACTTGAAATAGCGGCAAACCGTCCTGAAGGGTTAAGCGGTCTGGAAACAGGGTTTACTCCATTAGACAAAATAACTTCGGGTTGGCAAAACTCCGACTTGGTTATTATAGCTGCTCGTCCGGCGATGGGTAAAACCGCATTCGTGCTGTCAATGGCCAAAAATATGGCTGTGTCTTATAAATATCCGGTAGCATTATTCTCTCTCGAGATGTCGAACGTACAGCTCGTAAACCGTTTGATCGTAAACACATGCGAAATACCGGGCGAAAAGATAAAGAATGGGCAGTTACTACCTTACGAGTGGGAACAGCTCGATTTCAAAATAAAAGAGCTTTACGACGCACCGTTATTTATAGATGATACCCCGAGTTTGTCAGTTTTCGAACTGAGAACAAAAGCACGCCGTCTGGTCCGTGAGCATGGCGTTAGGATTATCATAATTGACTACCTCCAGCTAATGAATGCCAGCGGTATGAATTATGGTAGCCGTGAACAGGAGGTGAGTATGATATCCCGTTCATTGAAAGGATTAGCAAAAGAATTGAACATCCCAATTATTGCCCTTTCGCAGCTTAATCGTGGGGTTGAGGGGCGTACAGGGGCAGAGGGTAAGCGTCCGCAATTGTCTGATCTCCGAGAATCGGGAGCTATCGAGCAGGATGCCGATATGGTATGTTTTATCCACCGTCCTGAGTATTATAAAATATTAGAAGATGAAAAAGGTAACTCCTTGATAGGGCTTGCCGAAATTATTATTGCAAAGCATCGTAATGGTGCTACAGGCGATGTGTTGCTACGGTTCAAGAGTGAGTTTGCCCGTTTTCAGAATATTGATGACGATTATAATTTTGGAGCAGGTCAGCAGTTCTCATCTAAGATCAACAATCACCCTGTGGCAGATCAGCCACCACATCCTATGCAAGGTGGAGGGAATGACTTTGTTCCTTTCTAATACGAGCAAAATACATATTCACATTACATATTAGGTATATAAGAAAAATCCTTTCATATTCACTATGAAAGGATTTTTTTGTCGATAATCTCATTGAAGACCTAAAGATATATTCTTTAAGTTTCTACAAAAAAATAGAGGCTGATTACATTGTTTAATCAGCCTCTATATCGAAAAGACAATTTATTTAGTTTTATTTCGCTTCAATTGCATTATCCTTATTCTTTTCTTCTTTCTTGAAGATAGCCCATGCTATTGGAGTAGCAACAAATACGGAAGAATATGTACCGATAATAATACCGATGAAGATCGCAAATGTGAAGCTTCTGATAGTATCACCACCTAATAAGAAGATACAGAATACAACCAACATAGAACTCAATGATGTATTCATCGTACGTCCTAATGTTGAGTTCAATGCCTCATTAATAGTTTCGGTTATATTGCGTTTTGGATACATGTTTCTGATTTCGCGGATACGGTCGAAGATTACAACCTTGTCATTTATAGAGTAACCTACTACCGTCAATACCGCAGCAATAAACGACTGGTCGATTTCCATCGAGAATGGCATTATCTTATATAGTAAAGAGTATAAGAAAATAACCAATACAGCATCGTGTGCTACTGCGAAGAATGTACCTGCCGAGAACGCTATGTTGCGGAAACGGATAAGGATATAGACAGCCATACATATTACGGCAATTACAACTGCGATTGTGGCAGCGGTCTTCAAGTCGTCGGCAACACTTGGCCCTACACGTTGAGAACTTTGTATATAGCTGTCGATTGTTGTATTTGGTGCCAGATATTCTTTCAATGCGCTGGTCATTTTAGCTCTGATCTCTGTTTCTACAGCATCTGTAGCTTCTTCTACTTTGTAGTTTGTTGTAACACGCACCTGACTTGTTGTAGAAGATTGGCTTGCCGATCCACTGGTTAGTACAAGAACTGTAGAACCTTGGAATTCGGGAACTAATAGTTTTTCTATATCATCAGCATTTACATTCTTGTCGAAACGAATCAAATAGTTTCGTCCACCTGTAAAGTCAATACCTCCGTTCAATCCATTGATAAATAATGAAGCCAATCCTGACACCAAAATGATGGCAGAGAAGATAACAACCTTTTTGGTCATTCCTAAGAAATTGATATTTGTATTCAAGAACAGTTTCTTAGAAAGAGATGTAGAGAATGTAAGATTTCTGAATTTACCTTTTTCGAACATATATTCATAGAATATACGTGTAAGGAATACAGAAGTAAGGAACGAAGCAATGATACCAATTATCAACGTTGTAGCAAATCCTTGTATCGGACCTGTTCCGAAGTATGCTAGAATGATAGCCGTAATTACCTGAGATGCGTGACCGTCGAAGATAGCAGAAAATGCATGTCTGTAACCGTCTACTACGGCGACTTTCACGTTTTTACCCGCTCTTAATTCTTCCCTTGTACGCTCATAAATCAATACGTTAGCATCCACAGCAAGCGCAAGTGCCAATACAAGCCCTGTTATACCCGGTAGTGTCATCACCGCTCCAAAAGCAGCTAGAATACCTATGGTGAAGAACAAGTTGACAATTAGCGCCGAGTTTGCGATTAATCCCGGTATCAATCCGTAAATAACGCAGATATAGATCATCAATAATACCAAGGCTAATAAGAATGAGAATATACCGGCAGTAATAGCTTCCTGTCCGAGAGATGGCCCTACAATATCTTCTTGTACGATATGTACACCTGCTTTCATCTTACCAGACTTAAGAACGTTCTCTAAGTCTTTTGCATCATCTACAGTAAAACGACCTGTGATCTGAGAACGACCACCTTCAATTTTGTTTTGAACGTTTGGTGCTGAATATACAGACCCGTCAAGAACGATAGCGATGCTTCTTCCTTGTTCAGCTCCTGTGATAGTAGCCCAACGTTGCGCTCCTGTAGTATTCATCTGCATATCTACTTCCCATGCAGAACCGTGTTGAGACTGGTCAGCTTTAGCCGAGATTACAACATCTCCATCAAGAGCCGGACCTTTTTTGATACCATCACCACGAAGTGAATATAGTGCAAATTGTGTTTCTTTTAGATCTTCAGCTTTGAAGCCCCAAGCAAATGTTAGGTCGCCAGGGTATAAATCTTGATATCTGTGTAAAATTCTATTTACGGCAGCTGTATCTGTTTTATTTACAAAACCTACGATAGCTCCACCTGCAAAGGTTGTAAAGTATGAACGAAGAGGTTTTGTAAATCCTAGATTATCGGTGCTTTCTACTTTTACAGAGTCTGTGGTTGCAGCAGCTAAAGAATCTGTAGCTACAGGTGCAGTAGTACCATTTGCAGCTAACACTTCTTTCGAACGCTGATCCATCAACTCAATATAGTTTTGGATTTCCTGTAGGTTGTATGTTTTCCAGAACTCAAGATTTGCGCTACCTTGCAATAGTTTCTTCACACGTTCAGGTTCTTTCACTCCCGGCAATTCGATTAGTATACGTTCTGCACGGTCTAGTTTCTGAATGTTAGGAGCAACTACCCCAAAACGGTCGATACGTGTACGCAACACATTGAATGAGTTGTCAGCAACGCTTTGCAATTCTGTTCTTAAAACAGCTACTACTTTATTATCATCATCGGTAGGAGATACCTGATCTCTCAGTTTTGTACTGAATATTGATGCTAATTTGTTATTACCGTTACTAGCTTTGAATTTATCAACAAAAATAGAGATATAGTCTCGGTTACTTCCTTTTCTGTTTTCGTCCGAAGCCTGTCCTAAAGCTGTTTGAAACGCCTCATTGTCGGGATCTCCAAGTGAACGAAGTACTGCGGCAGCATCTACTTCCACAATAACACTCATACCACCTTTAAGGTCTAGTCCGAGGCCAATTTCTTTCTCACGGCATTCTTTCAGAGTATAGCCAATGCTATCTCCAATGCCAAGGATACCTTTAGGCCAAACTTTCTCTGTAGACATTGAGTCTATGTAGAAAGTATATTGCTTATTATACAACTCATCATAGAGTAGTTGATCGCCTTTTGCATGCTCCGTAGCGTATGCAGCTGCGTATTCTTCCGCTTTCTTATCGTAACTTCTTGTTACAAACGTAAAAGACAAGTAAAACAAACAAACTAATGTTAGGAGTATTGCAAAAGTAATTACAAAGCCTTTGTTTTGCATTTTGGATTTTACTTTTTGTTATTTAATTATATTATTTCTATTTTCTTCAAAATTAATAAAATACACATATATCCCAGACACCTCTTTTAAATAAAATGAGGCCTAATGGAGATATATGCACACTTTTAGGCGTGCAAATATAATCTTTTATTCTTTACAAATCATAATAAATATAAAGAAATTAGAGATTAAGCAAATATGCAAATCGGTAGATAATAGTTTTATACTCTATGCCGATAAACATGTTCTTGCATCGATGTATTATTAATTTTCTTCCTGTTTTCTTATTTCCGCTCGTTTGATCTTTCCACTAATTGTTTTAGGTAGTTCTTCAACAAACTCGATGATGCGAGGGTATTTGTACGGAGCTGTAACCTTTTTTACGTGGTCTTGTATCTCACGCTTCAGGTGATCATTGGCCTTGTTTTTATAGTCCATAGCTAATACAATAGTGGCTTTTACTACCTGTCCGCGTATTTCGTCCGGTACTCCGGTAATAGCACACTCTACAACAGCCGGATGTGTCATCAAAGCGCTTTCTACTTCAAAAGGTCCGATACGGTATCCCGAACTTTTGATAACATCGTCTATACGTCCTACAAACCAATAATAGCCATCTTCGTCGCGCCAAGCCATGTCTCCGGTATGGTATACATTATCATGGTATACCTGTTTTGTTAGCGCTTCGTCACGATAATAACCCATAAATAGACCTAGCGGTTTCCACTTGTCGGTCTTAATAACAACTTCACCTACTTCGCCATCTTCTACCGAGCGACCGTCTGCTGCTATCAAGTCCATATCATACGCCGGATTGGGTACACCCATTGCTCCGGGTTTTGGTTCCATCCATGGGAAAGTAACAATAGTCGGCGTGGTTTCAGTTTGCCCGAAAGCCTCCATCATCTTTATTCCTGTACCTTTATAGAATGCCTCGAAAACAGATGGATTGAGAGCTTCGCCTGCTGTAGTGGCGTACTCCAACGAAGATAAGTCGTAGTGAGACAGATCTTCGCGAATCATAAAGCGAAATACTGTCGGAGGTGCGCAAAAAGAAGTGATTTTATGTTTCTCTATAAGGTGTAATACCAATTGAGGTGTAAACTTTTCATGGTCAAATACCATTACAGCCGCACCAGCTATCCACTGTCCGTATAGTTTTCCCCACACGGCTTTTGCCCATCCCGTATCGGCAACTGTAAGATGCAGACTGTTTTCGTGCAGGTTGTGCCAATATTTAGCTGTTACAATATGCCCTAAAGGGTAAGCAAAATTATGAATTACCATTTTCGGTTCTCCTGTTGTACCTGAAGTAAAATACAGCAGAGAAATATCATCATTGGTATTTACATGATCGGGACGCACAAAAGGTTTCGCTTCTTTTATTCCTTTATGGAAATCGTTCCATCCCGAAGGTATATTTTCCCCGCATGCAATAAGGCACTTCACTGTTGGCGACTCCGCCATTGCTTCATTTATGTGACTTATCACTGTTTCGTCATTTACACTCAGAATTGCTTTTATACTTGCCGCGTTATTGCGATAAACAATGTCTTTTTTTGTTAATAGATGAGTCGCCGGAATCGCAACAGCACCTATCTTGTGCAGAGCTATAACAGCAAACCAGAATTCGTAGCGTCGTTTCATGATAAGCATTACCATATCTCCATGTCCTATGCCTAACGACTGGAAATAAGCAGCTGTACGGTCGCTCTGTTCTTTGATGTCTGCAAATGTGAAATCGATGTGTTCTCCCTGGTCATTTCCCCAACAAATAGCTCTTTTGGTAGGGTTTATTCGTGCCCATTCATCAACTACATCATATCCAAAATTAAAATTATCAGGAATCTCAACGTGATAATGCTTTGCAAAATCTTCAGTTGAAGTAAAATGAATTTGTTTTACAAATTTTTCCAACATTATATAATGGTGATTAATCTTTTAGTAAATGAAAATACCAGCTTACAGCACAACAGCAATAAACTTCACTCGTTTTCCGTCCAGAGCTTTCATTCCATGCGGCAGGCTTGAATCGAAGTAGATGCTATCACCTTCTTCCAATATCAAATCTTTCCCATTTATTTGTAAAAGCATCCGTCCTTCAAGGATAAGGTTAAACTCTTGCCCGGTATGTGTGCTATGATGTATCCTTACACTATCTTGCTTGGGTTCTACTGTAACTTCAAACACATCCGCCTTTCGATTGTTAAATCCACCGGCCAGCGTCTGATAGCTGTAATCTGAAACACGCTTCACCGCTAAACCTTTTCCCTTGCGCGTCAAAAAATAGCTGCTCATGCGAGGTTCGTCGGCAAACATCAGTACAGAAACATCTATATTATGTTTCGATGCAATGTTTTTCAGTGTACTGATAGTCAAATCTTTCTTCCCTTCTTCATATTCGAGGTATACCACAGGATCGATACCACATGATGAAGCGAACTCTTCGGTCGTCATATCCAAAGCCTCACGGAGACCTTTCAGACGCTGACCTATCTGCTTAATATCTTCATTCATACCTAAAATGTATTAAATTGATTCCTCTTTTTCGGGCTTATCCTTTCTTTCTTTCTTTTTGTGTTTCGGATATTAGTATTTGCATTGCTTTAGGGATGCCGGCTTTAAATTCAAGCAATTCCCCTGTTCTTGGATGTTTCAAAATTAGTCCCCCGGCATGAAGGGCAATTCTTTTGATCGGATTATTTGAAGCACCATATTTCTTATCGCCAACAATCGGGTGCCCGATCTCTTGCATGTGTACTCTTACTTGATTCTTGCGTCGTGTTTCGAGGTCAAAATCCAATAGTGAATAGCCGCCTTTCGATTTTTGTGTCTTGTAATGAGTAACAGATTTCAGTCCTCCGTTGTCGATAAGGGATGACATCATTACAAAGTTCTTGTTCTCGGTAAGCCACGATGTTACAGTTCCATTTTTAGGGTTCGGGCGTCCTTCTACAATTGCCATGTATGAATACTTAGGTACAAGGTTGTCCCAGTTTTTCTGGAAAATATCCTGTAGCTCCATATCTTTCGCAAAGATCATTAGTCCCGAAACTTCTCTGTCGAGGCGATGCAGAACATAAACACGTGCTTTTTTATCTTTTTTCTTTACGTATTCATTCAGAGAATTATATACAGTGCGTGACTTTTCCTTATCTGTAGCTACAGATAAAAATCCTGCTTCTTTTTCGATGACAATTAAGTCGTCGTCTTCAAATACAATCTTTAATCCCTTCAATCTTTTTTCTTTTCGAGACTGATCGTATTTCATAACAGAGACCTTATCTTTTGCCTTCAGTTCGAAATCGAATTGGGTGATAAGCTTTCCGTTTACTTTGATTTGTTTATGTGCAAGAAGCGATTTAACTGCGTTGCGACTTTTACGCACTTCTTTTTGGACAAGGAAATCTAGCAATTGAGCCGGTTGATCAACTTTTATTTCCTGCAATACTTTATCTCTGGTTGTATTCCTCATTTCATTTATATATGAATATGAAACAAAGGTAAGCGTTTTTCTTTTAAGATAAACACAACATTAGATGTCGATTTACAAATATTAATTTAAATCATGGCTGCTTAAGGTTGGAGAACTTTAATGCATAGAGTCATAAAACACAGGATAATATCTTTCGCATGAAGCATGCTAGCGGAATTAACATTTATATTTTGTCTTTCAATATAATTTATCCTTACCTTTGCAGCACTTTGTTTCGTTTGTTAACGAATTAAAAGGGAATCAGGTGAAAATCCTGAACAGACCCGCTGCTGTAAGCTCTGTAAAGCTTGTGCAACATAGCCACTGTTATTCAAAATGGGAAGGCTGTACAAGTTGGAGTAAGTCAGAAGACCTGCAAAGTAATAGTTCGGACAGCTTTCGAGGAATAGAGCTTAAGAAACAGTGTCAAGATTATATAGTCTTTTCTTTGTTCTTATCGAAAGCATTTTATTGAATAATTTGTGAAGATGAGGACTTTTTTATTCTCCCTTATATTTTTATTTGTAGTAGGCTGTATGCATATACAGGCTCAGATTAATGATAGTCTTAATGCAAAGAAACTGTCAGAGATAGAAATTTCTGCACAGATCAAACCATCTGTCTCACGATCTACAACTCCACTTCAAGTTATTGATAATACAGAGATTGAACGAATAGGAATACTGTCCGTATCAGATGCTGTGCGCCGTTTTTCGGGAGTTACAGTAAAAGATTATGGAGGTATTGGAGGTATGAAAACTGTTTCTATAAGGGGGATGGGGGCTCAACATACTGCAGTTAGTTATGACGGTGTTACGATGAGTAATGTTCAATCCGGACAGATCGATATCAGCCGTTTTTCATTGGATAATGTTTCTATGATAACTCTCTCTATTGGTCAGTCTGATGATATATTTCAGGCAGCACGATCATATGCATCAGCCGGCTTATTAGAGGTAATAACATCAAACCCTGCCTTTAAGAATAAATCATATAATGGAAATATACAAGTTAAAGCTGGTTCTTATGGGCTTTTCAATCCTACTGTCTATTATGCACACCGACTGAATAAGAAATTCTCTCTTTCGTTAAATACAGGATGGGAAAGAGCAGATGGAAGATATAAATTCACATTTAAAAATGCGGATCAAACTGAAGAGCGTAAGCGTAGGAATTCTGATGTTGATATCTGGCGTACAGAATTAAACCTCTATGGGAATATGGGCAAAGCCGGCGAGCTGAAATTTAAAGTAAATTATTATGATTCGGAAAGAGGTTTGCCGGGTTCTGTAATTTTCTACAGAGACGATAATGACGAAAGAGTATGGAACAAGGATTTGTTCTCCCAACTATATTACAAAAATAGAGTTAATGATAAAATGAGTATAAAAGGGCAATTAAAATTCAGTCGCAACCATTATAAATATTTGTCAATAACCAATAATACAGCAGAAAATAAACAAGAAGACCGCATCACTCAGTATGAATATTATGCATCGGTAGGTATGATGTACAAACCTCTAAAATATCTATCCATAAGTTTATTTGAAGATATATTTCAGAATAAGTTGAATAGTAATTTTGAAGATGTGGACAAGCCGAAGAGAATTTCATCACTCACAGCTTTGGCTGCTCAATTTACTAATAAATATCTAACCGTAACCGGAAGCCTTTTAGCTACATATGTTGACGAAAGCGTTCAGATGGGAGACTCCCCTAAAGATAAGAAAAAGGTAACGCCATCTATAAGTGTATCATACTTACCTTTCGAAGAAGCTAATTTAAGACTTCGTGTGTCTTATAAAAAGATATTTAGAGTGCCAACTTTTGATGATATGTATTACATACGTATGGGCAATATAAATCTGAAACCGGAATATGCAACACAATACAATGTGGGATTGACTTGGACAAAAAAAATATCTGAGACTATTGATTTTATGAGTGTGTCTTTAGATGGTTATAAAAATAAAGTAGATGACAAAATTGTTCCTTTTCCTACAATGAATATTTTTAAGATGCGTAATTATGGAAAGGTCGATATGACCGGAGTGGATATGAATCTGCGTCTTCATACATTGTTAACATCCCAAATATTATTAAATATCACAGGCAATTATAGTTATCAGAGAGTTATAGATGTAACAGATAAAAATAGTAAAAACTATAAAGATCAAATCCCTTACACACCGCGTCATTATGGTTCGGCATCGGTAAGTTTAGAAAACCCTTGGTTAAATTTTGCATATACTGTTATTATATCAGGCAAACGTTACGCTCTTGATCAGAATATACCTGAAAATGAGATAGGATCATATACAGATCATAGTATTTCACTAAATAAATCTTTTATATTAAACAATAATAGCTTACGCCTCCAACTCAATTTAATTAATCTGACAAACAAGAATTATCAAATTGTACAATATTATCCTATGCCGGGACGATCTTTTACAATATCAGCTAATTATAATTTTTAAATATTTATTCATATGAAAATAAATAAAATTTTTTACACATTTCTCTTTGTAGCATTAGTTTTAGGATTCGCATCATGTAGTGATGACGAAGGCTATCCTGTGGTTGAACCTCCTTTGGTAGGAACTGGATCATATATTTTAAATAGTGGAAAAAGTGGGAGTAACAACGCTAATATTGCTTATTACGACTATCAAACAGGAAAGGTTACTTATAATGTATTTGAATCAATAAATAGTAAAGGACTGGGAGATACAGGACAAGATATAATAACCTACGGAGATAGAACTTATATAGCAGTATCAGGATCTGCTGTTATTTATGTTTTGGACAAAACGGGTAAAATATTAAGTACTATAGAATCTACTAAAGATGGAAAAAAGCAACAGCCTAGAAATCTTACAGCTTATGATGGTAAAGTATATGTCACATATTTTGATGGGTATTTGGCCAAAATAAATCCGAATACTTTAAAAATTGAAGCTGAGGTAAAAGTTGGCCGTAACCCTGAATATGTACGAGCATCCAAAGGAAAATTATATGTCGCAAATTCAGGAGGGTTGGACTATAATACAGCTACTGGTTATGATAAAACAGTTTCGGTTGTAGATGTAGCGACTTTTACAGAGATTAAGATGCTAGATGTTGTTATAAACCCTGATAAAATGGTTGTAGATAGTCAAGGGGATATCTATGTAATATCAAATGGAAATTATAATGATGTTCCAAATACATTGCAACGAATAGATGCAGATACACAAGAAGTAACTCAGGTAGGAAATGCTACATGGATGACAATATGTAACGATAATATATACATTATATATTCTCAATACGATGCCAATTGGAATCAGATTATAACATATAGCGTATACGATGCTAAAGCAGAAAAGGTATTGACTAACAATTTTATTACTGATGGTACTGTATTGAACAAACCATATAGTATATCATCTGATCCTGTGAAGAAATATATCTTTATAGGTACATCAGACTATAAGACCGATGGAGATATGTATGTTTTCAATACAGATGGTAAATTAATTAAAACATTTGACACAAAAGGTTTGAATCCGATTGCAGTATATCCTACAGTCAAATAAGCGAAGTTCATACAAACTCATAGTTATATTTCTATGAGTTTGTATGATTAATAACTACAAATCAAATTAAAAATTTAGTAAATCAGAAGATCACTCAATTTGAACGGAATTATATTCTTATTAAAATAAAATATTGTATTTACTAAAAATTTTAAATTATGAAAAAGTATTTATTGTTAATCCTTAGTCTATCGTTTCTTATTTCTTGTGAACAAGAAAAAGAATTTGATACTACTATGGATTTAAGAGAAGAGGTCGCAAAAAAAGTACATATCTGTACAGCAGATTTTTATTCTGGTGTTTTTGATGATGAATTGCCTAATACTAAAGCCGGGATATTGAATTCTAAACAATGGGCAAACAATAGTGTAATACGTGTGAAATTTTTAAATGGATCAAGCTATCTACAACAAAAAGTAAAACAATATGCAGTGGAATGGTCTAAGTATTGTGATATTACATTTGAATTCGTTAATAGTAATGTTAGTGCAGATGTAAAAGTTGCATTCCAGTGGAAAGGTGATAATACATCCTGGTCGCATTATGGCACTAATCATAAAAAAATAGACCAAAATAAACCATCTACAAACTTTGGCTGGTTTGATGAAAATACACCTGAATACGAATTCAGTAGAACTATAGTACATGAATTTGGACATACATTAGGATTGATTCATGAGCATCAAAATTCCTACAGTAGTATACAATGGAATAAGCCTGTAGTTGACGCATATTATAAAGCACAAGGTTGGAGTGATAATCAGATCTACGAAAATGTTTATAAAAAATTCACTACAACAGAAAGTAATTCTGCGGGTTATGATAATAAATCAATAATGCATTACTCATTGCCTGCTTCGCATACATTAAATGGTTATACAGTGGGATGGAATAATTATTTATCAGAAATGGACAAGTATTTTATTTTTAATCAGTATGGAAAAAAGAATTTATATATCGAAGTTGGAAGAATAATAGGTCCTGGACAAGGCCCTTATATTGATATGGCAGCAATTCTACACACAAGAAATGGAGAAGAAATCATTCTGAAATATGATTTGATCCCTAGTGCTTATAGCTATAATTATCTGGCACAAGAAATTAATAGATACAGAACTATTTTCGGAATCTTTGTTGTACAAAATTGGGGTAATTTCATTAATATAGACGATTATCCATCCCAATCTGAAATTACAGGTATTGTCAGTAATGTTATATTTACAAAAAGCACATTAAAAAAATGTACTTACAATGGAATTTTATATCTAGTTCCAGATTATAATGGAGACATTCCAAAATCTAACAGTGCATTTGCAATACAAGAAGATAAAGTGCTTGATATCTATGGTATAAGGAGTTTTGTTAATGGTTTGTCGACTACAACAATAAGTAAAGAAACGCTTCTTAGTAAGTATACAATATCAACTTTATAATTAGTCAGAAACTAGTCTACGATTAGATAAAATCCAAAAATGAAATCATTCAATATCACACTACTTTTCACTATCATTCTTGTCTTGACCGGCTGCAACAAACAAAAGCCTGTCGGACAAGATGAGAGTGCTCTTCATAAACAGACGGACTCTGTTTATACAGTCCATTATGCCAAAGGGTTTCAAGTGAAAAAGTATAATGATTATACCCTTGTTACTGTACGTGACCCGTGGGACACTACTCGGTTGTTACATACCTATGTGCTTGTAGACCGAACAAAAGAATTGCCAGCCAATTTGCCGAAGGGTGTCGTTGTGAAAATTCCACTTCAGAATGTAGCTACCTATTCTACTATTCATTGTTCATCTTTGAATGAATTGGGGCAAATAGATATTATAAAAGGAGTTTGCGAGCCGCAGTATATAAAATTGGATGTAATTCAGCAGCGTGTAAAAAATGGCGAAATAGAAAATCTGGGGATGGCTAGCAAGCCGGATGTGGAGAAAATAATTATGTTGAATCCCGATGCTATTTTTGCGACACCAATACAGGGTTGGACATACGGCAATGTGGAGAAAACAAATATTCCGATACTCGAAACTGTAGACTATACAGAATCTCATCCACTGGGACGCGCTGAATGGATTCGTTTTTATTCTTTATTCACAGGAAAAGAACACTATGCCGACTCTCTGTTTGCTATTACAGAGAAAAATTATAAAGAAGTTAAAGACATCGTAGCCAATGTAACTAAGAGACCTTCGGTACTCCCGGATATACCTTATCAAGGGAAATGGAATATGCCGGGTGGCAGAAGCTTTATGTCCAATATGTTGTCTGATGCTGGAGCAATATATCCATGGAATGAAGACAAATCAACATCATATATGCCACTTAACTTCGAAATAGTTTTTGACAAGGCCGGAGAGGCTGATATCTGGATTATCAAATACAATACCCCGTCGGATATGACTTATACAAGTCTTGAGAAAGAATATAAGCCATATTCCTACTTTAAAGCATTCAAAAGTAAAAACATATATGGATGTAACACCGCTTATAGCAGTTATTACGAAGATTTGCCTATACATCCCGACTATATCTTAAAAGATATGGCCTATGTATTTCATCCGGATCTCTTCCCTGACTATAAGCCGAAATACTATAAACGGATTAGTGAATGATTATTTATATATAGGTAAGCAAAAGGCGTTGGAATCTTAATTGATCCGGCGCCTTTTCTATATTTACTCTCCTTATAATCTTATTTAATCGAACGCAACAACATGCTTATATAGTTGGGAATACTAATTATTTAGAATGCAAACGTTTGCATTCTTTTTTATGCAAGTAAATTTATTCAGGATAATAACAGTGGTATCAAAAGCCATAGATTTGTGATACAGAAGGCTATTGTGCCAAAATAACCTAATACACTTATTAGTATCATGAAATTATTAAGATTCTTTTTCCCTCTATTACTATGCATATTTTTATCATGCAGTGATAATGGTCCCAACAATCCTGATATACCCGAAGTACCTGTAACGCCAACAATAGGCAGTCTTAGAGATGGTATTAGTGTTATCAGCGACGATTCATTGGCTTTTGTCCTTTTTGCTCCTAAAAAACAAACGGTTCACCTTATCGGAGACTTCAATAATTGGACGGTTTCGGATAGCTATAAGATGAAAAAAGACGGGGATCGTTTCTGGATAAAAATAGGCAATCTCCAAAAAGGGAAAGAGTATATATGTCAATACCTCATAGATAATTCGATAAGGATAGCAGACCCCTATACATCTAAAGTTTCTGATCCGGATAATGATCGTTATATCTCTAATAATGTATACCCTAACTTGATACAGTACGCTACGGGAAAGACTTCCGAGATAGCCATGGTCGTAAATACTGCTCCGGCTTCTTATTCTTGGAAAGTAAATACTTTTAAGGTTGATAAGCCAGATAATATGGTTATCTATGAGATCCTTATTCGTGATTTTACAGAGCAGGGAACGATTAAGGCTGTTGAAGAAAAAATAAGCTACCTTAAAAATCTTGGTGTAAATGCTGTAGAGCTAATGCCATTCAATGAATTTGAGGGCAATAATAGTTGGGGATATAACCCGTCATTCTATTTTGCTACAGACAAAGCATACGGTACACCTAACGACTATAAAGCATTTATTGACGCATGCCACTCTAATGGAATTGCTGTGATAATGGATATGGTACTAAATCATAGCTATGGACAAAGCCCGATGGTGAGAATGTATCAGGGTAGCGATAAAAACCCTACAGCCGATAATCCTTGGTACAATAAAACATCGCCTAACTCCAGTTATTCTTGGGGATATGATTTTAATCACGAGAGTGAGTATACTAAGGCATTTGTAGACAGTGTTTGTGCATATTGGATGAAAGAATACAAAGTAGATGGATTTCGTTTCGACTTTACAAAAGGTTTTACCAATACAAAAGGTGATGGATGGAGTAAAGACGACAGTCGTATAACGATACTTAAAAGGATGGCTTCCGAAATTTGGAAACGGAAATCTGATGCAATTGTCATTTTTGAGCATCTTACAGCCAATGATGAAGAAAAAATATTGGCAGACTATGGAATTAAACTTTGGGGAAATATGAATTATAACTTCAATGAGGTAACGATGGGTTGGGGGGCTGAAGCCGGAGACAATGGTCTGAAAGGTGATGTTTCATGGGCTTCGTATAAGAAAAGAGAATGGTCTAAACCAAACTTGGTTGCTTACATGGAAAGTCATGATGAAGAAAGAATTATGTTCAAAAACAACTCATACGGAAAAAGCTATGGTGATTACAATGTGAAAAATTTAGCAACAGGATTAAAACGAACAGAAGCGGCAGCAGTTATCTTGATGTCATTACCCGGACCTAAAATGATCTGGCAGTTCGGAGAGCTGGGCTACGATGAGGAATTAAATAATGACCGTTTGGGGGAAAAACCTCCTCATTGGGAGTATTACGATGTACCTGCAAGAAAGAATCTTTACGATGTGTTTGCTAAAATAAATAAACTTCGTAATACGAATACTACCTTTTATACGAGTGACTATACTATTGATTTAGCAAATCAATATAAACAAATATTATTAAAATCATCAACAGAGTCTATCTGTGCCATAGCTAACTTCGATGTCACAGAATTAACTCAGAAAGTTAATTTCGGAAAAACAGGTAAATGGGAGGACTATTTTACGGGTAACCAGCTAAATGTATCTGATAATTCTATAGATATTACACTCCAACCGGGAGAATACCGGTTATACATAACCAAATAAAAAATACAAATAGGACTTTAAAAACTACGTATTACTTTAGGTGTTTTTACAATAACCTTTGGCCTTGGTCAAAGGTTATTTCTATTTAATGCGATATATCATTTACAACTCCCATCGAAAATTGATATATTTGTCAAAAATAAATGCTATTGATATGAAAAATGTTTTAGGATTGCTGCTTGCTTGTTTCTTCTTAATAACAGCAAGTGCGCAACGTTTAGACCTTATGGATATTAATTCTGGCAAATACTCTGCTCGAGGTGTTCAGCCGGTTGTGTCATCTGCCGATGGCGAATCTTATTTTCAGGCAGATAATAAAAATTCGATGATCATCAAGTATTCGTACAAAACAGGTTTGCCTACCGATACTCTGTTTAATGTGAATAAGGCACGTGAATGTACGTTTAGCTCATTTCAGGGATTTATAATCAGCCCCGATGAGAAACGCCTGGTAGTGTATAATGATTACGAACCGATCTATCGTCATTCATTCAAAGCAAATTACTATTATTACGATATTAGACGAAATTTAGTTCGAAAACTGACTGAAAATAAAGAAAAGCAATCAATCCCGACTTTTTCTAAAGATGGAAGAATGTTGGCTTATGTTATCAACAACAATATATGGTTAGTCAAGTTTGATTATGATACAGAATCTCAGATAACAAAAGACGGAGCATTGGGTAAAATAATCAATGGGGGAACAGATTGGGTATATGAAGAAGAGTTTGCAACGACCAGTATTATGGATTTTTCTGAAGACGGGCGTTTGTTGGCATTTGTAAGATTCGACGAAACAAATGTGCCTGAGTATTCGATGCAGATGTATGAAAACAAACTTTACCCAACTTCATTTTCGTTCAAGTATCCGAAGGCCGGAGAACAAAACTCGAAAGTAACATGTAACGTATTCGATATTGACTCGAAGACAATACGGAAAATGAATATACCTGATAATGTTGAGTATATCCCACGTATACAGTTTTTACCTACCGGGGACGATTTAGCAATAATGACATTGAACAGAGAGCAGAATAAATTTGATCTGTTTCTTGCAAATGCACGCTCATCGGTATGCCGCTCTATCCTTCATGAAGAGAACAGCAGATATATAGACTCAGAATTGTTAAACTATATATACTTCTTTGGAAATCAGTTTGTGTATGTTAGCGAAAAGGATGGATATTCTCATATATATCTTTATGATAAGAATGGTGCTCAGCAAAAGAAATTAACTTCAGGAAACTACGATGTAACAAGCCTATTGGCTATTGATCCGGTTTCTAAAACTGTTTTTTATGAAGCTGCAGAAGACAGCCCTCTCCAAAGAGCAATCTACAAAGTGGATATGGTGAAAGGAATCAAAACTAAATTATCTGCAAAGCAGGGAACTAATGCTGCAACATTTAGCAAGAATGGGAAATATTACATCAATAGTTATACCAATATCTCAATACCTCGGATTGTTACCGTACACGACGCTACAGGAAAGGAACTTCGAGTATTGGAAGATAATGCTAAATTGAAAAATACATTAGCCGGACTCAACTTACCTAAAAAGGAGTTTATTACTGTAAAAGCGGCTGACGGACAAGATCTGAATGCATATATAATGAAACCGGTGGACTTCAATCCATCACGCAAGTACCCGTTGGTAATGGTTCAGTATAGTGGGCCTAATTCGCAACAAGTAGCGGATAAGTACGGTGTTGACTGGACAGATTACCTGACTACCCAAGGATTTATTGTTGCTTGTGTTGACGGACGCGGAACTGCAGCTAGAGGGGAAGACTTTCGCAAGTGTACATATATGAATCTGGGTATTTACGAATCGGACGATCAAGCAGCTGCCGCAAGACATTTTGCTTCTTTACCTTATATTGATGGAAGTAAAATTGCTATTTGGGGATGGAGTTATGGTGGATACAATGTCCTAATGAGTATGAGCCGGGGGAATGGCGTATTCAAAGCCGGAGTTGCTATTGCTCCTGTTACCGATTGGAAGTTTTATGACTCTGTATATGCAGAACGCTTTATGCGTACTCCACAGCAAAATGAAGCCGGATATCAATCAGGCTCTCCGATTTTACTCGCTAACAAATTAGAGGGGAATTTATTATTAATACACGGTTCTGCTGACGATAATGTACATTTTCAAAATACGATGGATTATGCTGCTGCATTAGTCAAAGCCAACAAGCAATTCGATATGTTTGTGTTCACGGATAAAGATCACTCTATACGAGGTGCAGCTAACAGAACTTATTTATTCGAAAAGGTTATTAAGTTTCTAAAGACAAATATGTAAATAAAATATTTCATTTATATTAAAAAGGAATGCTGATATCAGCATTCCTTTTTGTTTTTTATCAACCAGTAATTCTGGAGTTAGCTCTTGGCTTTATTTAATTTGTCCAAAACTTTCTTTTCCACTTCATCAGCCAATTCGCTTAATTGTTCAGACTTGTAGGCTGCACGTTCCTTTAGATATTCCAGTTGGTTTTTTCCAACATCGATACCATCTTTTATTTTTTTCTTAGCCTGATCTGATAATTTATTTAAGTCATCACATACACAATCTAGCTTACCACTTTCTGCCAACTTATAAATAACGAGCGCAAGACCTATACCGGCTGCTGCTCCGATTAATAGTTTCTTCATAATGTTTCTATTTTTATTTAATATTAATGTGTAGTATACTCTTAATTTTAAACATAAGGAAGACATACTTTGTTCAAATAATAGTAATTTAGGATATTTAGGACACTTATACCGCTTTATAGGACTTTTGACGATCATATATATTTATCAACTTTACCTAAAAGTTAATCTTATGAAAATAGCATTATTTCTTAAAAACGATAAGATTGACGATTCCGATATAGATACAATACCTATAATCGTTTTGCATACCGACAGTAATACAGTCGTGGAGATCGAAAAAGATATTCTAGTAAAAAAGGACGTCAATTATTTGGCTCTTTGGTTGTTGACTAAGCGAATCAAAGAGGTGTATGTTATGGATATTGATCCGCTTATCCAACAACTATTCGAGAGGCTGGGTGTAGTAGTTCGCAAATATGATGATATGAAAAAGAACCCCTTACTAAGGAAGTTTATATCATGATATTTCGATTTTATCGCGAAACTCTTTCCCGTTTTTATGTTTTATTTTTCTCTTCCCCCTAATGCATTAAGTCTCTCTGTATTGTACGGGAGTTAGTCCTGTATGCTTCTTGAAAAATCGCCCGAAGAAAGAAGGATTGGGGAAATTTAATTCGTCTGAAATCTGTAAAATTGTGTTCGTTGTTGTTTTTAGCAGATGTTTTGCTGATGCAATCAAAGCTTCATTAATCCACATAAAGGCTGTCCTGCCTGTTCTGCTTTTTACAATAGTTGATAAGTATTTTGGTGTGAGACACATTTCACTCGCATAGAACTGTAACGATCGTTCTTTTTTGTGATATTGCAATAATAAATTAAAAAAGCGTGAGATTAATTCATCCTGATGCGAAGATGTATTCATGTTATCACACTCGTATTTACTTACATCTTTGATCCGATTATAATATATATTACCTATTTCGGTTAGCATTGCATATAAGAGGCTTTTTGCCATTTCATTCCTGAATGGATGATCTCTGCGCTTGTATTGTTTAACAATAAAAGAGTGGAACTCCAGATATTTGTTGGCTTCCGTTTCTGATATTTTTATACAAGAGTTTTGCATAATACTTCTCGATATGTCGAAGTTCGATATATTGGGCATTTCTGTGAGAAAATCTATAGAGAAAATTAAAAATTCAAGCATCAGATCTTCACTACGTGTGATAAATTCTGTGACAAACTGAGGCATGATTGTAATAATCATGTTTTTCTCTATATCATATTCTTTGAAATTTATTTTTATACGAGCATTCCCTTTAATACAAATGGCAAAAGCTACGCCATCGAGTATAAACGGAAAATTGGAGGACAGAGGAGGAAATAATACTGCTTTATCGGATATAATAAAATTTTTGATTGCAAAAGGATCTATATGTTCTGAAATATCCTCTAGTTGGATTTTTGCCAATTTCATATTTTGAATTCTTTTTGTGTAAAAAGTCGATTAAGATGAATGCAAACATAGTCTATTTTCATTGAAATATAGAAAAAGTCAAAAAGAACTTTTGAACATATAATAAGAACTTTAGACTGTTTTTGTTCTCAACAATTTTTCAAAGTTATGCCTAAAAAGAATTTTAGAACATCTTTAAGCCAAAATAGACCTTTTGTCGTTCTCTATTTTGTTAGACCTTTGTCTTCATCAATAAGAGAATATCTTAAAAGATTGAGTTAATTAAATAAAGGTAAATTAAAAACAAAAATTAAAAGTTATGAAAAAGTTATTTTTTACACTTGCAATTATGTTAGGTCTAACAGCAACAGTTTCAGCACAAGATGTTGGTCAGATATGGGTTGGAGGTAGCGTTGGTTTCAACAGCACTAAAATTGACGGTGGCGACAGAGTATCATCATACCGTATTCTTCCTGAAGTAGGTTATGCATTTACTAATAATATGGGAGTAGGTATCAGATTGGGTTATGCACACAATAAACCAGCATTAAACGGTTCTGTTAATTCCGATATTATTTTCAAAGATGCATTTACTGTAAATCCTTTCCTACGTATGTCATTTCTTAAAGGAACTATGGGTAGCCTGTTTGTTGATGGCGGTGCAGCATATACTTATGGAAAAACTGATTATATGGTATCTACAGGTCAGACTGCCGCTGAAAAGTATAAATTGAATGCTTGGGAAGTTGGTTTCCGTCCGGGTGTAGCAGTTAATGTTACAGATAAAATTACTTTAACAGGTAAATTCGGATTCTTAGGTTATCAACATGCAAAATATGCTGGAATCAAAGGTGATAATTTCGGATTCGATTTCGATCTTAGCCAAACAGAAATTGGTGTAAACCTTGTGTTCTAATAATTTAGACTTATTCTATAATAAAACAAAAGCCGTCCTTTAAAGGACGGCTTTTGTTTTATATAATATCTACTTAATGCGCGAATAGCTTATCTGTCTTGTTTAAGTCTGTCGGCCATAGCCTTTCCCAGAGAGACACAGTCTTCATAAGTATTTAGGTTCATAGCTTGCTTCATTTCTACCGGCGAGCCTATGACTTCAAATTTACTGTCGCTTGCAAATTGAGCCAAACGCTTAACTGCTGCTCCCGCCCAGGTAAATGATCCGAAATATCCAAAATAACGGTGCTTCATATCACGACCTTCAATTTTCGATATTAGATATTCTACCTCAGGAAAGAGTTTGTTGTTATATGTAGGAGATCCGATGATCAATCCTTTGTATTTGAATATATCACGTATAATGTATGAATGTGAACGCTTCGATACATTATGTAATATAACCTCTTTTATCCCTTGTTGAGCCAGTTCGTAAGCTACTGTTTCAGCCATTTGCTCAGTGTTGCCATACATACTGCCATAAGCAATCACAACGCCTTCATCGCCTTCATAACGGCTTAGCTTGTCGTATATGCTTATTACTTTTTTTATCTGTTCGTCAAGAGTCCATATTGGACCATGTGTAGAACAGATATATTTTATTTCGAGAGTATTAAGTTTTTCAAGAGCTTTTTGTACCGGAGAGCCAAACTTGCCTACAACGTTAGAATAATAACGCACCATCTCATCGTAGTAGCGTTCAGGATGTAGTTGTGCATCGGTAATACCACCATCAAGAGTTCCGAATGTACCAAATGCATCGCCCGAGAATATGATCTTATGATAAGTATCATATGTCATCATTGTTTCAGGCCAATGTACCATTGGTGTCAGATTGAAAATAAGCTTATGTTTGCTACCTAAAGACAGTTCCTCACCGTCTTCTATAATTTTTACTCCATCTGAGATTCCATAAAATCCTTGTACCATCTCAGCCGTACGTTTGTTACCTACGATCTGTACATTCGGGAATCTGTTTCTAAGCAATCCCAGAGAACCTGAATGATCGGGCTCCATGTGATTGATGATTACATAGTCAAGAGACTTTCCATTTAAGGCTATTTCCAGCTTATGGAAAAAGATATCAGAATAACATACGTCTACTGTATCAAAAAGAGCTGTCTTCTCATCTACAAGAAGGTATGAATTATAAGATACGCCTTTAGGGAGTGGCCATAAGTTTTCGAAAAGATTCTTAGTGCGGTCATTTACTCCGATATAGTAAAGGTCATCTTCTATTGGAATTGGTTTTAACATACGAAATTACTTCTACTTCTTTATTGTTTTGCTTTCTATTGTTTCTTTTTTTCTTGTTGCATTCCACACCAGCCAGATACCCCATAGTACGAATGGGATACTTAGCAATTGTCCCATATTAATACCGAAAGTAGCTATCATATTAACCTCAAATGGCTCCTGTACATTTTTTATATATTCGATAAAAAATCTGGAAAGGAAAATCCCTATAAGTGAGACCCCTAATATCAGGCCTTGTTTGTTTTTTGCATTTGTTCTATAGAATAGATATAGTCCTACACAGAATATAGCGAAGTAAATGAGAGCTTCATATATTTGTGTCGGATGACATGGCAGTTCGTTTGAGCCACCTTCAGCTATTGGAAAATGCCAGTGCGGATCGCGTACAAAATTGAAACCCCAAGGAAGAGTTGTCGTTCCTCCGTATATTTCAGAATTCATTAAATTACCAAGTCGTATACATGTTGCACCAATGGCAACACCTACTATCAAGCGATCGAGAGCCCATATCATACTTTTTTTGGTAACTCTGACCGAAAACAGCCATATACCAACAGTCATGCCTATTGCTCCTCCGTGGCTCGATAAACCACCTTCCCATACCATCAGCATCTTTAACGGGTTGCTTAGGTAATATACCGGGTCGTAAAACAAACAATGCCCCAATCGTGCTCCGATAATGAGGCCCGTGAGAACATAGATGAATAACGAATCGAACCATTTCTCAGGCAGCTTCTCCGCTTTGTACATTTTTTGCACAACAATAGTTGTTAGCAGTACTCCGGTAGCCCAAAGTATTCCATACCATCGTATTTCTCGTCCCAATATAGCAAAAGCATCAGGGTTTACATCCCAGGTAATAAATGAAAGCATATACTTGTTTTTATTTCAAAATTTTTACTTTACCTTTTTTCGGAGTACAAATATATAAAATACTTATCAATAGATATACTTTATTGAGATAAGTTAAAGTACTCTTTGTTAATATTTGCGTATAAAGTATTTATTGATAATTATTTGTGCGTTTTAGAAGGAAGAGTTTATTATATATAATTATTCTAAATAGAGAGGCGTCTATTCATTTGAATATTAGTGTATATAAGGGAATGTTAATAAAATATCCTAAAGCTTCGCTTTTTGTTTACATTTTTCATATCTTTAAGAACAAAAAAGCTTGTTGTATAAACGAGTTTGAATTTATATCGCTTGTTTGTTGACATATTAAATACCGAAAATCTATCAGTAACATTATGGATTACAATTATAAAAAGACCAATGCTTACCTCAAATTTGATAAATCGCGGATGGTTAACCTCGAATACTCGCTTTATCGTGAGATTTTGAGAACAAACCGGAGGGGAGCATATCACTGTACAACATTAGTAGAGTGTAACACACGAAAGCAACACGGACTACTCGTTCTTCCTGTACCCCGTTTGGGTGATACAAATCATGTATTGCTATCATCCTTAGATGAAACAGTAATACAGCATGGTGCGGATTTCAATCTGGGGATACACAAATATGATGGAAATAATTATAGCCCGATGGGGCATAAATATATACGAGAATTTGATTGCGACTCGTTGCCGCGAACGATATATAGAGTAGGGGGGGTGATTTTATCTAAAGAGAAGATGTTTTCTTTAGAGGATAACTCTATTTTTATCAGATATACACTGATAGATGCTCATTCGCCTACAACGATGCGTTTCAAGCCTTTCTTGGCATTTAGAGATGTCAACGAATTAACGGAAGAGAATCCGATAGCAGATCTTGGATATAAGGAAGTGGAAAATGGCATCAGTATGTGTATGTATACCGGCTATCCCGATTTGTTTATGCAGTTTAATAAGCCTGTAAATTTCGTCTTTGAGCCAAACTGGTATAAAGGTGTAGAATATATGCAGGATATGAATCACGGATTACCATACAAAGAAGATTTGTATGTACCCGGATATTTTGAATTACCCATACAGAAAGGTGAGTCGGTAATATTCTCAGCGAGTGATATTCACGTAGATACGAGTAAGCTGGTTTTCTCGTTTGAAAAAGGTATAAAAGAGCGTACCCCTCGTTCATCTTTCTATAACTGTTTGAAAAATTCAGCACATCAGTTTTATTATCGTCCCACTAAAGATGAACTATATTTACTGAATGGTTATCCTTGGGGTGAGGTTAAGGCCCGAGAGCAATTTATGGCTTTGGAAGGACTTACGCTAGGCGTTGGCAAGAAAGATGCTTTTGAAGAGATTGTTGATACTGCTATTCCTACAATCCAGCAATTTATGGAGGGGAAGCCAATAGCCGGATTTCTGAAGGATATAGGTGATGCAGATGTACTTTTATGGGTGATACGCGCCCTTAAAAAGTTTCAGGTGTATGACCCTGAGCGTTTTTATTTAAAATATGCAAGTTTGGTTAGCCAGATCGTAAGCTTTATACAAGAAGGCAATCACCCGAACTTGAAGCCATTAACGAATGGGTTACTTACTGTAGACAATAAAGTTGGTTATCCGAGTTGGATGCATAATAAGATTTCGGACGGACTTTATTTGGCTCCTCGTACAGGGTGCTTGGTTGAGGTTAATGCGTTTTGGTATAATGCACTCAAGTTTAATGAAGAAATAGCACGCAATCAAGATAATCCGAAACTGGAAAGAAAGATGGCTCTATTGGCTGAGATAACCAAAACATCATTTTTGGAAGTCTTTCTTAACGATGGTGGCTATCTGTACGATTATGTTGTAGGTAATTTCGTAGATTGGAGTGTCAGACCTAATATGTTATTGGCTATAGCTGTCGATTATCCACTGCTGGGTAAGCGACAAAGTAAAAGTATAATTGATATAGTAACTAAAGAATTACTTACACCTAAAGGCATTCGTTCCCTTAGTCCGAAGAGCATTGGCTTTCGTCCGAGATGTGAAGGCTCAATATATGATCGCCTCTACAGTGCTTTTAATGGTGCGGCATGGCCGTGGCTGCTGCGGGCATATCAGGAAGCTTACCTTAAAATATTCCAGCAGAGTGGATTGTCTTTTCTCGACCGTCTTTTGATTGGTGTTGAGGATGAAATGTCTAACGATGGCATAGGTTCTTTATCTTCTGTGTATGATGGCAGTATCCCTTATTTCGGACATGGGCAGATTTCTTATGCCATAAATGTTGCCGGAATAATAACTGCTCTCAATGTCCAGAAAATGTTTGGAGATGAATATTGAATGATAAAGAATACGTCTTTATGCAATATGATTTAGATTTTTTAATTTACAGAATAGTTTCGAACTAAAATATATGAAAGCATTAATGTTTGGATGGGAGTTTCCTCCCCACATATTAGGCGGGCTTGGGACAGCCAGTTATGGATTGACAAAAGGTATGTCTTTGCAGCCTGATATGGAAATCACATTTGTTATACCTAAACCCTGGGGCGATGAAGACCAGAGTTTTCTGAAAATAATAGGAGCATGCAATACCCCTGTAGCCTGGCGTGAGGTATACTGGGATTATGTGAGTGAGCGCCTGTCGAAATATATGGACCCTCAGGAATATTATAATCTACGCGATCATATTTATGGCGATTTTAATTATCTGCATACAAATGATTTGGGTTGTATCGAGTTCTCGGGACGTTATCCCGACAATTTGCTCGAGGAGATAAATAATTATTCTATTGTGGCCGGAGTGATTGCACGCACTCATAGTTATGATATAATACACTCACATGATTGGTTGACTTATCCCGCAGGAATACATGCCAAAAATGTTTTGGGGAAACCTTTAGTTATACATGTGCATGCAACAGATTTTGACCGTAGCCGAGGCAAGGTAAATCCGCAGGTTTATCAAATGGAAAAAAATGGTATGGACTACGCAGACCATATTATCTGTGTGAGCGAGCTGACCCGGCGAACAGTGATTGAGAAATATCATCAAGACCCGGCAAAAGTGACTACTGTACATAATGCTGTAGAACCATTAAGTGCCGAGATTGTCGCTATAGAGCCTCAAAAAGGTAAAGACAAAGTTGTAACTTTCTTGGGGCGTATCACGATGCAAAAAGGTCCTGAATATTTTGTGGAGGCTGCCGCTCGTGTACTCGAAAAGGCTAAACACATTCGTTTTGTGATGGCCGGTAGCGGTGATATGATGGAACGTATGATCTATCTTGCAGCCGAAAGAGGAATATCGGATAAATTTCATTTTACTGGTTTCCTTAAAGGAAAACAAGTATATGAAATGCTGAAGCGGAGCGATGTATATGTAATGCCTTCGGTTTCTGAGCCATTTGGGATTTCGCCACTAGAAGCTATGCAGTGCAGTATTCCTACTATTATATCAAAACAATCCGGTTGTGCCGAAATCCTAGATAAAGCGGTGAAGGTTGACTATTGGGATGTTGAGGGTATGGCCGATGCTATATATTCTATTTGTACATACGATGCCATGTCTGAATTCCTGAGCAGAGAAGGCAAAGAAGAGGTGGATAATATAAAATGGGAATATGCCGGACAAAAGGTTAGGGATATTTATAATAGTCTATGTCAATAATAAAAAACAAAATACATTATGAAAAATATATGTTTCTATTTCCAAATACATCAGCCTCACAGGCTAAAGCGCTATAGATTTTTCAACATTGGCGGAGATCATTATTACTATGATGACTTTGCCAATGAGGATTTTATGCAACAGGTGGCTGAAGTGTCGTTTATACCTGCCAACAGGTTGATGCTTGAAATGATAAAAGAATACGAAGGCAAATTTAAGGTTGCGTTCTCTATTTCGGGCGTGGCTTTAGATCAGATGGAAATATATGCTCCTGAGGTTATTGATGGATTCAAAGAGCTGGCAGATACAGGTTGTGTTGAGTTTTTGACTGAAACACAAGGACATTCTCTCGCTTCTTTGGTAGACCCTGAAGAGTTCAAGAAGCAGGTAAATGAACATAGCAATAAGATAGAAAGCCTGTTCGGACAACGTCCAAAGGTTTTTCGAAACACAGAATTGATATATTCTGACGAAATTGGACACTTAGTCTATGAAATGGGCTATACAGGAATATTGACCGAGGGTGCTAAGCGAACACTGGGATGGAAAAGTCCTAATTATCTTTATCAAGCAGCAGAAGAGCCAAAGCTGAAATTATTGTTACGTAATCCAAAATTCAGTGACGATATTGCAACTCGTTTTTCGAATTATAGCTGGAATGAGTATCCGCTTACTGCCGATAAGTTCATTTCCTGGGTGGCTAATACACCAAAAGAAGAGCAGGTTATCAATTTGTTTATGAATTATGAAGCATTAGGTAATTTCCAAAAGAAAAGCTCAGGTATATTCGAATTTATGAGAGTATTGCCTCGTTTTGCTGCTGAGAATAATATCGGATTTGCTACCCCATCAGAAATATTTAAGACGATGAAGCCTGTTGATTCTATTTCGTCTATGCACCCTATATCATGGGTAGGTGAAGAAAAAGATGTTTCGGCATGGTTGGGTAATACTTTACAGGAAGAAGCATTCAATAAGTTGTATGAAATAGCAGAACGTGTTCGCCTAAGCCAATCGAGACGGATATTACAAGACTGGATATACTTGCAATCGAGTGATCATTTTTATTATATGGGAACAAAAAATGCGTTGCCATTTAGCCCGTATTCATCTCCATACGAAGCATTTAATACCTATATGAATGTGTTGAGTGACTTCAAGGAAAGGGTAGAAGCCGAGTTTCCTAGTTCTATTGATAATGAGGAACTTAATGCGTTGCTTACCACCATTCACAATCAGGCAAATGAAATAGAAGAGCTGGAAGACAAAATTGGAAAGCTGGAAACTCAGTTAAAGCCTAAAACAAAAGCTACAACGGCAAAACCCAAGGCAACAGAGAAGCCTAAAAGTGTAGCAACTGAAACTAAACTTGAGAGTCCCAAGCCTGTAGCAAAGCCGAAGGTAAGTGCTAGGGGAAAAGCTAAGCCATCTGCAAAGAAATAATCATTCATGCAACTTTCTGTGTATTATATGCATCATAATATATAGACAACTAAATCTATACTTATAAAACAGATATATTATGAAAATTAGGCTTCTTTCTGCGTATTCAAGGGTTTTATCATTTGTTCTCATTTTTCTAGGTTTTCATTCATGCTCAACCGTTGATCCTAAAGTTGAGTATGGGACTCCATCTGCTAAATTTATAGTGAAAGGGAAGGTGGAAAGTCGCGATAAAGAAGTTTCGGGGCTTAAAGTTGCACTAGGGGTAATTAACAATGGTTATGATACAGGTAAAGTACGCTATGTAGATAGTGTAAAAACCGATGTGAAAGGATTATTTAATGTATCGATTCAAGACTTTCCATCCAGTCAGAAGTTTGTTATAAAATACGAAGATATCGATGGGGAGAAAAACGGCTTATTGGAAACAGTGATAGATACTGTGAGGTTTGATAATCCGAGCTTTACCAATGGTAGTGGTGGTTGGTATGTCGGCGAAACGACAAAGGATTTGGGTACTGTAAAGCTTAACTCATCTAATCCTGAAAAATAATGAGTGTAGACGACATTTCCTTCCGAAAGCGTTTAGGTTTAGAGCTGTTTCGCCAGCATAAAAAGAATCAGACATCTCTCCATAAATTAAACTATCTCATTTGGGAATGTACCTTGCGATGCAATTTGGCATGCAAGCATTGTGGCAGCGATTGTCACAAAGATATGAGGCAAAAGGATATGCCCTTGGAAGATTTTCTGCGAGTGGTAGATGAAGTTACTCCTTATGTTACTCCTCATGATACAATGATTGTTATAACAGGTGGCGAGCCATTGATGCGTAACGACCTTGAGGCCTGCGGACGGGAGTTGTACAAAAGGGAATATCCGTGGGGGATGGTGTCAAACGGGTTGTTTTTATCCGAACAAAGATTGAAAAGCCTTCTTGATGCCGGTTTGCGATCGGTGACAATAAGCCTCGATGGACTTGAGGAGAAACATAATATAATGCGTGGAAATAAGAATAGCTTTCGTATGGCATTTAATGCTATTTCGATGCTGGCGCAAACTAAAGATATTGTATTTGATGTTGTTACTTGTGTTACGGCAGATACATTTTCTCAGCTCAATGACTTGAAAAAGCTACTCATCGATACCGGTGTTAAATCATGGCGTATTTTTACTGTGTTCCCTATCGGAAGAGCTGTCGTTCATAAGGAACTACAATTATCCCCGATTCAGTTTAAACAATTATTTGAATTTATAAAACACACTCGTAAGGAAGGTCTTATAAACCTCAGTTATGGTTGCGAAGGTTTTGTTGGCAATTATGAAACTGAGATCCGAGATCATTTCTATTTTTGTCATGCCGGTATCAACATTGCATCGGTACTTGTAGATGGTTCTATCTCGGCGTGTCCTAATCTACGATCAAATTTTACTCAGGGAAATATATATAAAGACAGCTTTTGGGATATATGGTCGAATCGCTATCAGCCATTTAGAGATCGTAGATGGATGAAGCAAGGCGAATGTAAAGACTGTAAATACTTTCGTTATTGTGAAGGTAACGGTATGCACTTACGAGATGAAAACGGTGAATTGTTGTTTTGTCACCTAAAGCGTATAAAAGAAGGAGAGACTATTGAACTTAATATTACCTGATAATCATTTATACTTCTTGTACCGCTAAATAGTTGTAGTCGGTGACTACTTTTCGAAGAAAAATTCTGTCAGGGCCATCATACTCATAGCCTGTAATCGATTTTATTCTGTCAGCCAAACGTTGGTTAAAGTATTCGTTGTATTGCATGCGTTGGTCATCTATGATAGAAGTAATCGTTTGAATGTCTCTGTCGGATAACTTGTCAAGCACATCTTTATAGGTAACTTTATAGTCTTCATGAAAATCAAGATCAGAAAGCTTTAACTCTTTGTTTCGTGCATTCAATCTGAGGTCGATGACTGTTGTTCCTGCCAAATAATCACCCAACCGCTGCGACTTTTTTGTAACAGCAATCATTATGATAGCCAGAAAACCCTCTGTAAACGTAAAATCAACTAAGCGAAATAACCATCTTAACAGGTAAGAACTTCCGGATGGAACAGTACCATCTACATTCACAACTCGTATTTTTACGATCATTTTGCCAATGCTTTGTCCTTTATTTAATGTTTCGAATAAGAAGTCATAGAAAAGTACAGGGGAAGCCATTATTATAATTATAAATATCATGGCAGTGTTTCCATCAAACGCACTCCATAATCCGGCTTGGGAGAAAAGAGATATAATTCCAATCCAACCTAAATACCAAATTAAAATTACAACCCAGTCGAGAATATAAGCTAAAAGTCTGTATCCGACACCGGCTGTTTCGTAGTCTATTGTTACGTTTTGGGTTGTTTGTACTTCTATTATCATAAACACTAAAAATAAAGAACAAATTTATGTTTTTTGTATGATTATATAGTATAAATTTTTCATTCTTTTTAACCAAAGAGCTATATTTGTGCTTAAACAATATATTATAAATGCAAACTTGTAGTTTTTGATGAGAGAGGCCGCATTTGTCAAGCAAAATAGAGATAAGTGGCAAGAAATAGATATCCAGACCAAGGAAAAAGATATTCCGGCTGAAATATTAGCGGATAATTTCATTGAACTCACGGATGATTTATCTTATGCGCGTACGTTTTATCCGCGGTCGCAAACAGTAAAATATCTAAATCAACTTACAGGACGCTATTTTATCAATATATATCAGTATAAGAAAAAAGAGAAAGGACGCTTTTTCCGTTTCTGGAAAGAAGAAATTCCTCTTATCATGTACAAATATCGCAGACACATGCTTTATTCTTTTTTGACAATGTTTGCAGGTGTTTTGCTTGGGATATTTTCTTTAGAACAAGAATCTGCATTTGCCAGCCAGATATTAAGTCCCGGATATGTAAATCAAACTCTCGAGAATATAGAGAGCGGTGATCCGATGGCTATATATAAAAGCTCGGATGAGGCGCCTATGTTTTTCGGCATAGCAACAAATAATATTGGAGTTGCATTTTATGCATTCGTCGGTGGCATTTTATTTTCTATGGGTACAGTCTATATCTTATTCTCCAATGGTGTAATGCTCGGTGTTTTTCAATACTTCTTCTTTAAGAAAGGTTTGTTGTTTACTTCGGCTATATCCATTTGGTTGCATGGGACATTAGAAATATCAGCAATCGTAATAGCCGGAGGAGCAGGGCTTATATTGGGTAATAGTATTTTATTCCCCGGTACATACAAACGCTTAGTGTCATTACAGAGGGGTGCAAAAGATGCTGTGAAAATAGTTGTTGCACTGATCCCCGTTTTTATTGTAGCGGCTTTTATCGAGAGCTATCTGACTCGTTTGACCGAAATGCCGGTTTACTTTAATCTGATAATAATTGGCTTGTCTGCCTTATTTATTATATGGTATTTTATCTATTATCCTTATTACATCAATAAAAAAACAAATGAAACAACAACAAAAGATCAGGTTATATCAAAGCCGTGACTTTAGCGGTATTTTTGATACTTCAATTGCATTCATTAAGCAAAATTATGGAGCAATCTTAAAGGGTATATTGGTATTTATACCTATTACACTTATTGCTACATATTTTCTTATGAATTTACTGTCTTTTTCCAATATGAGTATGACATCTATTGGCGAATATGAAGACGATCCATTCGCAATTCTTCGATCTATATTTGATTGGCGATTATTTCTTGGTGGGTTTATCATGATGGTAGCAGGATATTTAATGTCACTTTATCCTGTGTGCTATATGGCATTATATGCCGAATCGAAAGATGGCACGGTAGATAGTAAGGATGTTTGGACAAAAGTAAAGCAAGTAGCACTTCCTTTGTTTGGTTATTCTATCATTTATGGTATTCTGATTTCTGCAGGTTGGATATTGTGTTTGATTCCCGGGCTGATTATTTCGGTATATCTTTCTCTGTATTTCTATACATATATAGTAGAGAAAAAAGGTCTGGTAGAAACTTTTCAGCGGAGTATTGATCTTGTTCGCCATCATTGGTGGATATCTTTAGGTCTATTAATTGTCTTTTATATTATAGTTAGTGTTATTGGTTTTGTGTTTACACTTCCGGTATATGGCACGATGATCGGTAATCTATTAGGAATAGATTTTCTTACCAGCGAAATATATATATACCTTACATACTCTTTGAGTTACACTGCTCGCATGTTGTTGAGCCCTATACTTATAATAGTATTGGGTGTTATGTACTTCAGTTATAGAAGCCAATTGGATGGTATTGGAGTTACAGACGAAATAGATATGATCGGTGTAAATAAAGAAGAAGACCAACCGACTCAATATTAATACTAATATTTCAACATATCCCTTAGGGTGGTAAATACAAATAAAAATATACACATATTCAAGAGCATTATATTAATGCTCTTGGTTTGTATGTGCATAAATCTTTTTGGTCAGGTAGACTCTACAGCAACAACAAAGCCCATACATATTCAAGAGAAGGTAAACATCCGCATACCCGATAAAAGTAAGATCGAGGAATATAGAAAAGATCCGCGATTTGAGTATAAAAAAGAGGAAAGAGGTCTGTCGTGGTGGGATAGGATATTGTTGGCAATCAATAATTTTATCAATAATTTACTTGGCACGGTAGCTAAATCTGGAATGCTGAGTATTGTAGTGCTACTCATCATAGTAGTTGTAATATGTTTGATTGTCTTAAAACTTATCGGGGTTGACTATAGAACATTATTGGGTAAGAAAAAACTAGATAAGTCGGATATAGATATCTATACAGAAAATGTGCATGAAATGAATTTTGATGCATTAATATCTAATGCATTAAGAAACAAAGAGTATCGTCTGGCTGTCCGTTTTCTATATCTGAAAAATCTGAAACAAATGTCTGATAAGGACATTATAGAATGGAGTAGCCATAAGACCAACTATAGTTATCAGTACGAGATACAGAATAGTTTGTTGCGCTCTAAATTTCTTGAAACTACATTAATCTTTGATTATGTATGGTATGGTGAATTCGAGTTGGATGAGAGTAAATTCACTGAAGTAGATTCTCGTATGGGCGACCTAAATAAAATGATAAACCATGAAAGATAAGAAACTAATAATTCTGGTCGGGGTGATTATCCTTTTATTGATTGGTTTGTCGTATGCCCGAACCAAAGCTCCTAAGCCGGTAGATTGGAGACCTACATTTATAAATACCAAGACATCCCCATATGGAACATACATTGCATACGAGCTACTTGGAGATATCTTTCACAAAAAGAATATACGATCTACACGAACACCAATATATAATAACTTGAAAGAGAGCATGGAAGAGTACTTCTCCTATGACAAATCTTATGATTCGTATGGTTCAGGCTATTATGAAGATTCTGATGATGAATATGACTATGCTGAAGAGTCTGATACAACTCAAGTAAATACCGACCTTGTAATAGATACAGTACTTGAGCAAGGGCTTGAGGAACTGACTTCTGACCCTACTGAATGGTATAAAAGTATTAATGCGGAAATAGATACTACAGCATATATTTTTATCAATACCAAATTCACGCTGGATAAAGTAGATATGCAATATTTACTCGATTTTGTTGGGTTGGGGAATAATGTGTTCATCTCGGCAGAAAGCTTTTCTTCGAGCCTAATGGATACTTTAGGAATAAAAACAAAACATAGATATTTTGAAGCAGATACAACTTATTATTTAATAGATTCTCCGCATCAGAAATATAATTTTGCAGGTATAACCGGTGAAACAAGACTTAACACAGATAGTTGCAACTTGGTGTCACGTCCATTGGCCTTTAATAACAAAAAAGATACAGTGTTCTTAGAAGTACAATATGGAAAAGGGCATTTCTATTTGCATACAATTCCTTCTGCTTTTGCTAATGTAAATCTACTGCAACTAAACAAATATGATTTTGCTTTCAGGTGCTTATCTTTTTTGCCACAGAATAGTAAAGTTATTTGGGACGAATATCAAAAGCAAGGTGGTACTGATGCGAATAGTAGTATATTTAAGGCGATGTTGTCTAATCCTTTGTTACGTATCGCTTTATATCTTATACTCGGCGGTTTGTTTCTCTTTGTGATCTTCAGGGCGAAACGTACTCAACGGATTATACCTGTCATCAAACCACATATAAACTCTTCATTAGAGTTTCTAGGTACAATCAGTAATTTATATTATCGCAAAAAAGATTTTAAAACCATTGCCGAGAAGCGACATGCGTACTTTCTTGACTATATAAGGAAGAATTACTACATGTCGACAGAGAAAATTAATAACGACTTTTTGGATGTACTGAGTGCCAAATCAGGAGTTGAAAGAGATAAATTGAGTAATCTATTTAATTTATATAACGATATAATTATATTGCCTTATGCTCCGAATGATATATTCTTGCAATATAATAGTTTGTTGGAAGAATTTTATAGAAAGGTAAAAAACAAATAAAATAAAATATATGTCGGATTTAGAATTTCAATCAAGGATAGATTTTTCCGAATTGAGCCAAAGTGTTCAGGAGATAAAAAACGAAATAGGGCGTGTTGTTGTTGGACAGCATCAACTGATAGAACAGATGATAATTGCGATCTTGGCAAATGGTCATGTATTGGTAGAAGGGGTTCCCGGTGTTGCTAAAACTTTATCTGCAAAACTTCTGGCAAAGACTATCGATGTTGCTTTCAGTCGTATACAGTTTACGCCCGATCTTATGCCTTCGGACGTCTTGGGTACAAGTATCTTTCTGCCCGGGTCTGCCAAATTTGAATTTAAGAAAGGGCCTATCTTTTCAAATATCGTGCTGATTGATGAAATAAACCGATCTCCTGCAAAGACTCAGGCTGCGCTTTTCGAGGTGATGGAAGAACGTCAGGTTACAAATGATGGAACAACATATAAAATGAACTATCCATTTCTTGTAATGGCTACTCAAAACCCGATAGAGCAGGAGGGGACATATCGTTTGCCCGAGGCTCAATTAGATCGTTTCTTATTTAAAATCGTAGTCGATTATCCGAATATCGTGGATGAGATTAATATTTTGGATAGGCAAAACCGAGGTGAATTATCTCCTGAAATAGGTATTCGTCCGGTTCTGACGGCTGAGAAATTAAACTCTTTGCGCTCAGAGGTAGATAAAGTGCTGGTTGAACATCAACTATTAGAATATATTGCGCAGATTGTATCTGCTACACGCCAGAGCCCATGGATAACGCTTGGGGCTTCGCCTCGTGCATCGCTTGCAATACTGAATGCCTCTAAAGCACTGGCAGCCATACGAGGACGTGATTTTATCACGCCTGACGATATAAAGGAAGTTGCTGTGCCTGTACTTAGACACAGAATTTTATTAACACCCGAAAAAGAAATGGACGGTACATCTACCGATACAATTATATGTCAACTGATAGACAAAGTGGAAGTTCCCCGATAAAATGGTTCTTTAAGAGTTTCTATCTCTCAAACCGTTTTTTCTTCACATTGGCTTTATGTGTGTTGGGATACTTCGTATCTTATATTTTCGAGGCCTCACTTTTCATAATGACTGTGGTGATTAGCGTGTTGGCTGTATTCTTATTGTTGGATACAGTTTCTCTTTATCGGCAGACAAAGGGCATACAAGCTTTCCGTAACTGTCCTGAAAGGTTATCGAACGGTGATGTAAATACAATCTCGCTTTCCGTATCCAATAAATATCCATTCAGGGTTGCAATCAAAATCATCGAAGAAGTACCTTTTCAATTTCAAAAAAGAGATTTGACATTTAGTACTTCGATAGGTATACGCAAATCAAAAGTCTTGTACTACGATCTTCGTCCCACCGAAAGGGGAGTGTATCAATTCGGAGCAATAAACGTTTATGTGGCAGGACTCTTGGGGCTCGTTACACGACGCTATATATTTGACGAGAATAAGGATGTTGCGGTATATCCGTCTTTTCTCGAGATGCATAAGTATGAATTATTGGCGGCATCGCATCGTCTTACAGACTATGGTATTAAGAAAATACGACGCATCGGGCATGCTACCGAATTTGATCAGATCAAACATTATGTATTGGGTGACGATCCTCGTACAATCAACTATAAGGCAACAGCTCGTATGAGCCAACTGATGGTAAATACCTATCAGGAAGAGAAGTCACAACCTGTATATTGCTTGATCGACAAAGGGCGTACTATGAAAATGCCATTCAACGGGTTGACACTGTTGGATTATGCAATCAATACTACATTGATGGTAAGTACTACAGCGTTGAATAAAGGTGATAAAGCCGGACTCATAACCTTCTCCAAGAATGTGGATGAAATACTTCCGGCAGATAGGCAACGCCGTCAACGAGTAAAGATTTTGGAAACGTTGTATGCGCAGAAAACAGACTTTAAGGAGTCTGATTATGAACGATTGTACGCTACTGTTCGTCGCAAATTGTCGCAACGCAGTTTGATTGTTTTGTTTACAAACTTTGAGACCGTAAATGGAATGCGTCGTCAGTTGAAATATCTTAGCCACATGTCCAAAGATCACTTGGTGTTGGTTGCATTTTTCTTGAATTCTGAATTCAACGAGGTGCTGGAGTCTTCCCCTGCAGGATTGGAAGATATATTCAGGAAAGGAATGGCGGAAAAGCTATGGAACGATAAATACCTGATCGTAAAGGAACTCAATAGATATGGAATTCATACGATTCTCTCAAAGCCTGAAAACCTTACTATCGATTCTATAAATAAATATCTTGAATTCAAATCAAGAGGATTGATTTAATCCATCTTAAATATTAGTGCTAGATAAAAACCCTTTGCAGAAACTCTAAATTATACCCACATCAGGTCGCTCATTATTCCATCGGATATAAAGATTCCTTGTCGGGTTAATTTTAAGATATTATCCTTTTCGGTTAAGAAACCTTGATCGAGATATTTTCGTGCGTTTTTCAAGCAGAATGCTTTCATTTTAGTGCCAAAAAGAGATTCAAGGTCAGAGAGGTTTACTCCCCATTTGGTACGCATACCTGTTAAAATAAAATCGTTGTATCTTGTGTTTTCATCTAATACCTCAATTTCCAGATTTAGATTTTCAGCCCTTATCCCTTCTATATACTTTGATATAGAGGCAACGTTCCACGAGCGGTTTTGCCCATCATAAGAGTGGGCGGCAGGACCTAGTCCCAGATACTTTTTTCCAAGCCAATACGAGCTGTTATGCTTTGAATATAATCCGTGGCGGGCAAAATTAGAGATCTCATAATGATCAAACCCTGCAGCGGTAAGTTTCTCTATCATTCGTGAAAACATGTCTACACTCAGGTTTTCATCAACAGGATTTACGTCTCCCATTTTGAATAAACGATAGAGCCTTGTGCCCTGTTCATAGATCAAATGATAAGATGAAATATGCTGTACATCGAGAGCAATTGCTTCTTCGAGGTTTCTTTCCCAAATCTGCATTGTCTGGTTCGGCAAACCATACATGAGGTCTATACTGATATTATCATAGCCTAGCGATTGGCAGATTCTGACAGCTTCTTTCGCTTTATCGGCAGAATGCCTGCGCTTTAGAAACTTGAGCTCTTCATCGTCAAAACTTTGAATTCCTATGCTCAGGCGATTGAACGGTAATTTTTCTTTAAGGGTTGCTAAATACTGAGGTGAGAGATCATCGGGATTAGCTTCCATTGTTATCTCGGCATCCGGTGCTATCCTGAATTCATGGTGTAGAGTTTCAAATATACGGAGGAAGTCACTCTCAGATAACTGAGATGGAGTACCTCCTCCAAAATATACTGTCTTTACATCTTCGTCTCCAATGTAGTTTTTACGTAGCTTTATCTCTTCACAAAGAGCCGAAACATAGTCATACTTCGGAGACATATCTGTGCGTGTATAGAAGTCACAATATATGCACCTTGTTTTACAAAAAGGAACATGAATATAAATTCCGGCCATTACGTAATTTTAAGCTATTCGAAAGAATTAATTAGTTGTTGCTAAACATTCTATTCTTTATACATTTTGTCGATAATATCTTTGTATTTTTCTGCTACAAATTTACGCTTTATTTTGAGTGTATTGGTTAATTCACCACCTTCCATCGTAAAAGGCTCGGCCAGCAACCTGTATTTTTTTATTTTTTCATATGGTGCAAAATGAGCTTGCAAGAGTTCTATGCGTCCGTCCAGCATGCGAAGGATATCTACATTAGAAAACAAGTCCTCTACTTTGTCATACTTTATTTGGTGTTCATTAGCATACTCTTCCAATGCTTTATAATCGGGAACAATAAGTGCACTCACAAATTTACGCTCGTCGGCTATAACTGCAATCATATCGATAAACTTGTCTTCGGCTACGCGTGTCTCTATAGCCTGAGGTGCGATATATTTTCCGTTCGCTGTCTTAAACAGGTCTTTGATCCGTTCGGTAATGTACAACACTCCGTTTTCCAATTTCCCTGCATCTCCCGTCCGGAAGAAACCGTCTTCGGTGAAAACTTTAGTTGTTTCTTCTGGTTTGTTGTAGTATTCTCGCATCACGGTTTTTCCTTTTACGAGAATCTCGTTGTTTGTTTCATCAATCCTAACCTCAACTTCCGGCATTACGCTGCCAATAGATCCAATAACAAATTCTTTATCAGGATAGAAGCTGACGGTAGCCGTTGTTTCAGTAAGACCATAACCCACAATTATTGGAATATTTACCGACTGTAAAAACTCAATTATAGAATCAGATAATGGAGCTCCTGCACAAGGGAATATGTTTCCCTTCTCGATACCGATAACCAGCTTAAGAACGAAAAATATCGTATTGTTATATAGAGCAAATTTTATACGAGTACCAAGCGGGGCTCGTAGATTTTTATTTTTAAAGTCCAAATTATATCTTTTCCCTGTCTTGATGGCATCGGTATATAGCCATTTCATCAGACCTTTGGAGCTCGATATTTTTTCGTGAACCCCTGCATATACTTTTTCCCAGAATCGGGGAACACTACACATGATAGTCGGATGAACTTGCTTTATTGATTTTTGTATTTCCTTTGCATCTTGATTAATAGCAATGGTCATTCCCTTATGGATAGCGTAATATGTCCACGCCCGTTCGAAAATATGCGCCAATGGAAGGAAATTCATAGACAGGTCTTTATTCGAAGTCATAGGCAGACGCATATCGTGAATACGGAAAACCTGAGAGAAACACGAATGTGGCAATACTACTCCTTTCGGTTCGCCGGTTGTACCCGAAGTATATATAATGCAAGCTATATCATCTTCTCTTCTCGATTTAAGGCGTACTCGCACGATAACTTCTGTATGCGAATTTTCTCCGGTAGCGATAAAATCATCAAAATAGACAGAAGTCTTATCATCGGGATGGAATTTCACATTATTATCGAATACAACAATTTTCTTCAATACAGGTGAATTTTGTTGCACTTTAAATGCATTATTATATTGGAACTGCTCTCCGGCGAACAGTAACTGTATACTGGCATCCTTTACGATATATTCTACTTGCGAGGGTGATGATGTTGCATAGATAGGTACCGAAATGCAACGGTTGGCAAAAGTACCGAAATCCGCAAAAAGATATTGTGGCATATTCTGAGAATACACAGCGATCCTAGAGCCTTCTTCTACACCCATTTCAGCCATTGCCCAGGCTGTTTTCATTACATTGTCCGAAAACTTATTCCATGAAATATTCTTCCATTTCTTTTCGTACGGGTTCCTATATTTCAGAGCTGTTCTCTTACCATACCTGATAGCCTGACGATGTACCAATATAGACAGATGATAATAATTCATTTGGACTTCCTTTTTTATTTATTATTATCACAAAGGTAATTTATAATATTAAAAAATGATTATTTAATTTCACTTTTTATAGTTGCTTAGGCATCTATTGTAGCCACTATCAGGGGGTTAAGTAATGTGTCTTGACGAGTAAAAATATGGAATTAACTAGCAGGGTATAAAATACAACTCATGATTTATTTTTACTACTTTTGTAGCCAACTAAATATATCTATATGGCAGGGAGTGGAATGAAGAGCTTAGCAAAAGATACTGCAATCTATGGATTGAGTAGTATTGTTGGCCGCATATTTAATTGGTTGCTTGTTCCTTTACACACTTATATTTTTACTGATACTATCGAGTATGGTAAGGTAAGCTATATATACGGTTACACGGCGTTGTTCATGGTTTTGCTGACTTACGGCATGGAAACGGGATTTTTCCGCTTTATGAACAAGAAAGAAGAGCATCCTGATAAAGTATATGCTACATCTTTAATCTCATTAGCTACAACATCTCTGCTGTTTATTCTATTCTGTTTTTCCTTTATCAATCCTATTTCGTCATGGATGGAATATACCGATCATAAGGAACATATCTGGATGATGGCTATTGTAGTGGCACTGGACGCTTTTATGACAATCCCTTTTGCTTATTTGCGCTATCAGAAAAGACCGATTCGGTTTGCTACATTGAAGCTAACGTTTATAGGGTTTAATATATTTTTCAATCTTCTGTTTTTGGTTCTATGTCCTTGGCTATACAAAAATTATCCGGACCTGGCTATTAATAAATTCTTTCATCCCGAGATCGGTATCGGATACATCTTTTTGGCAAACTTGCTGTCTAGCTTGGTGGTATTGATACTATTGATACCGACAACAATGAAGAATGTGAAGCTCCAGTTTGATAATGCTCTGATCAGACGTATGCTGATATACTCATTCCCTCTTTTAATATTGGGGTTGGCAGGAGTTATAAATCAGACTGTAGCGCAATTGACTTACCCTTTTTTATTTGATAATCCCGATGAAGCTTTCAGCCAATTAGGTATATACAATGCTTGCCTTAAGATAACAGTTATTATAACAATGTTTACACAGGCATTCCGATATGCTTATGAGCCCTTCTTCTTTAGCAAGGATAGGGAGAACAGCAGTACAAAACCGTATGCCGATGCAATGAAGTATTTTGTAATATTTGCTTTACTCGTTTTTCTGGCTGTGATGTTTTATCTTGATATCTTGAAGTATATAGTCAGCAAAAACTATACAGTAGGTACAGTCATTGTTCCTATTGCCATGATGGGTGAAATATTTTTTGGGATGTACTTCAACCTTTCAGTATGGTATAAGCTAACCGATAAGACAAAATACGGAGCCTATTTCTCTGTTTTCGGATGTATCCTTCAGGTTGCGATCAATATCATCTTTGTCCCTGTTTATGGCTATATTGCCAGTGCATGGGCTACGCTGATTTGTAATCTGATTATTATGAGTATATCTTATTTTATAGGACAAAAATATTATCCTATAAAATATGACCTGAAGCGCATTTTCTTATACTTTGCTTTGGCTGTCGCATTTTATATTGCTGCCATGTATCCACAGATAGACAACGAAATCTTACGATTGGCATATCGTACGGTATTCCTTGTTGTATTTACAGCGGTTATAATAAAGAAAGATTTACCATTAAAAGAGATTCCTGTCATTGGTAAATATGTTAGCAACAATAAAAAAAATAAGTGACACTTTCTTGTTTCATCGTGTTGTGAAAATTAAATATAATTATCTGTATATAAATGGGATGTGTGCTCTGTGGAGAATAAAAGGTTACACTAAAAAAAGCAGATAAAAACTGTTACTTTTGTCACCTTTTTGCTGTATCTTTCAGCCAGACAGTAGATTATGTAAGTGTGGCTTAAAGGCTATTTAATTATAAAATATATCATTAATTAATAATAACTAAAACGATGAGAAAACTATTTTTAATATTAGCAATTTTCCTTACTGTTGCCGGATTAAAGGCTGACGAAGGAATGTGGCTGTTGAAAGAACTCAACAGGCAGAGTGCTGCCCGCATGAAAGAGCTGGGATTTAAGTTCCCTATTGATAGCATATACAGTGAGACTAATCCATCGCTGAAAGATGCTGTAGTTATTTTTGGTAGAGGCTGTACCGGAGTATCGGTATCTCGTCAAGGGTTGATATTCACCAACCATCACTGCGGATACGATGCAATACAAAAGCTTAGTTCCGTAGATCATGATTATTTGAAAGACGGTTTTGTAAGCCAGTCATTTCAGGAAGAATTACCAGCAGAAGGTTTGACTGTTGCTTTCTTACAAAAGACCGAAGACATTACAGATTTTGTAACCTCCACACTATTACCTACTGACAGCGAGAATGTGCGTGAAGAAAAAATAGACTCTTTGTCGCAAGTATATCTTGAAAAGTATAAAGACAATAAGTTTCTTAGAGCGCAAGTAATTCCTTTCTATACACACAACAAATACTATGTTGTTGTATACGAGGTATTCAGAGACGTAAGACTTGTATTTACTCCTCCATCTTCTGTAGGAAAATTTGGTGGTGAAACAGACAACTGGATGTGGCCTCGCCATACGGGCGACTTCTCAGTATTCCGCGTTTATGCTAACAAAGACAATGGTGCAGCAGAATATAGTGCAGATAATGTACCTTACAAACCTAAATATTCAGTTCCTGTTTCTCTGAAGGGCTACAAAGAGAACGATTATGCCATGACGATTGGATATCCGGGAAGTACCGAACGCTATATGACATCGTGGGGTATCAACCAAATGGTAGAATCGGAACATAAACCTCGGATTGAAGTTCGCGGAGCAAAACAGGATATCTGGAGAAAAGATATGAACGCAAGCGATGCTATTCGTATCAAATATGCGTCTAAATATGCAGGAAGCTCCAACTACTGGAAAAATGCTATGGGGATGAACGAAGCTATTGCTAAACTTGGCGTTATAAAAGATAAAGAACAACTAGAGGCTAAATTTGCGCAATGGACTGCTTCAAAACCGGCATTGCAAGCAAAATATGGAGATGCTCTTACGCTAGTGAAAGAAGGCTATACTGAAACAATGGAAACATCTAGAATCCAGACATATCTGTACGAAACTTTCTTCAATGGGATTGAAATTATCCGCTATGCAAATACGGCACTCCTTGTAAATAGAATGGATCCTGACAAAAATAAAGGTGAAGAATTCACAAAGCGTTTAGCTCCGCTTTATAAAGATTATGAGCCGGCTCTCGATCGTAAAGTAATGCCTGCATTACTAAAAATATATGCAGAAAGAGTTCCTGCTGAATACTTGCCTTCGGTATATACAAAGATTGCAAATGAATTTGGTGGAGACTATGATAAATTTGCCGAGTGGTTCTACAACAATACTAAATTTACCAATCTGGAAGCTGCTACAGCTCTAATAAGTAGTGAAGATCAGGAGGCAATCAATAATGACCCTGCAATTGCATTCGCTCAATCTTTAGAACCATGCTTAAACCTATTACGTCAGGCATCTGCACCTTATTATCCTCAGATAGATAAAGGCAGCCGTCTGTTTATGGCCGGATTAATGGAAATGGAGCCGAATAAAGCTTTCTACCCGGATGCTAACTTCACTCAACGTTTGAGCTATGGCTCTGTGGGTGGATATAAGCCTGCCGATGCGGTTACTTACGACTATTATTCAACATCTCAAGGTGTATTGAATAAACAAGTTCCTAACGATCCTGAATTCGGTGTGCAACAATATATATTGGACGATTTGGCAAGTAAGGACTTTGGACAATATGCAAACAAAGCGGATGGAAAAATGTATGTAAACTTCTTGTCGAACAACGATATTACAGGAGGTAACTCAGGTAGTCCTGTATTTAATGGAAACGCAGAACTAATCGGACTTGCTTTTGATGGTAACTGGGAATCGCTGAGCGGTGACATCTTGTTTGAACCAGAGTTGCAACGTACAATCAGTGTAGACATACGTTACGTACTTTATATAATAGATAAGGTAATGAACTGCCCTCGTCTTATCAACGAGCTGAAAGTGGCAAAATAAAAATATAAGAGTATAAGGAAAACAAAGGCTTGTGATTTTACTATCATAAGCCTTTTATTTTTGTAAGTGGCATATTGTTAGTTGTTTATTGTGTTATTTGTGTCGTTTTTATTGATGTTCAGATTTGTTTAGGACTAAACCTTCATTCATTAAATGTTAAATATCAGATAAAGGATAGGGTTTTCATTTTTTGAACGATCATAATAGTACAACCGGTTTTATTAATCATCATTAAAAACAATATAGCCATGAGAACTAAATGTTTAAAACTGATAAAAACTGTATTTACAGTCCTTATAATTTGGAGTGTAGCACTTCCAACTTATTCGGCCAAAGATCCGGGATATATTACAATAACCGGAGTAGTGAAGGATATAAAGTCAAAGAAGACTCTTGAATATGTAAGTATATCTGTTCCCGGAACAGGTATCGGTACGATATCGAATGCGGATGGAGGATTTACCATTAAGGTCAGAGATTCCCTGAATGTTAAAACAATAGAAGTTTCTCACATAGGCTACTTCAATCAGCGGGTACCTCTATTGGATCAGGATATGAGTAATATTACGATCTTTCTTACACGTAACGAGAACAAATTGAAAGAAGTCGTTGTCGAATCTACTGATCCGTTGCAATTGGTAGAAAAAGCTATAGATAAGATAGGTGATAACAATAGCTTGATGACAAATCTTTTAACCGGATTTTATCGTGAAACTATACAGAAAAGACGAAGCTATATAAATATCTCCGAAGCTGTTATAGATATCTACAAGACCCCATATACTCAATCGGATGCAGGAGATAGGGTACAAGTGTTAAAGGGCAGAAAACTACTCAGTCCAAAACCCGGCGATACCTTGCTTGTTAAATTTGTAGGAGGTCCAAATTTATCTACTTACCTGGATATTGTAAAGAATAGGGATATAATGTTAGATAAAGCTTCTCTTCATTACTATAAGTACAAGATGGAGAACAGTGTAATGATAAACGAACGTCTTCATTATGTGATAAGTTTTGAGCCTCAGGTTGTCATGCCTTACGCCCTGTTTTATGGTAACTTGTACATTGATCAGGAGACATTAGCTTTTTCACGGGCAGAGTTTAATTTGAGTATGGACGACCGCAATAAAGTAACACAGGCCATTCTTCGTAAAAAACCATTCAGATTGCATTTCAAACCTGAAGAGGTAGCCTATTTGGTTACTTATAAGCAGCAGAATGGAAAAAGCTATCTGAATTATGTTCGTAACGAAGTTCGCTTCAAATGTGATTATAAACGCAGGCTGTTCTCTACCAACTATACAATTATATCAGAGATGGTTGTTACTGACAGGCAAGAAAATAATATAGCTAAAATTCCGGCTAGAGAAGCATTTAGCGACAGATATTCGTTATCAGACAAAGTGAGTAACTTCTATGATGCCAACTTCTGGGAGGGCTATAACATTATAGAACCTACAGAGTCGCTCGAATCGGCAGTAAATAAATTAAAGAAACAACAAAGTAACTGATAAATTCGTTATGATTTATTATATTTGGTCTTACTTGTGATTGTACTTATTATGCTGAACGATGTGCTTATATTCAAGAAGATAAAGGATGGTGATATAGAAACTTTCGAACAGGTTTTTCGCCAGTACTATCTGCCTTTATACATGTACTCGTTTGGCATAATTGGTCGTAAAGATGCAGCCGAAGAGATTGTTCAGGAATTATTTTATGTATTGTGGCGCGACCGAGAGGCATTGAATATTGTCCGTTCGATGAAGAGTTATTTATATGGAGCAGTACGTAACCAGTCGCTTCAATATTTCGAACATCAGTATGTAAAAGAACGTCACAGAGAAAATGTATTAAGCAGGAAGCTTGAAGCCTCTGAAACAACAGCGCAAGAACAGATTGAATATAAAGAGTTGCAGAATATAATAAATCGTACGCTAGAACAGTTACCGGAACGACGACTTCGCATTTTCAGAATGCATCGGATGGAAGGTCGTAAATATAAAGAAATTGCACAATTGCTTTCTGTGTCAATAAAAACGGTGGAGGCAGAAATGACAAAGGCATATCAGATATTAAGACAGGAAATAGAAAAATATACACACGCATCATGAATTTGAAAGAAACAAATAATAAGATTACAGATCAGGCTTGGGATCGCCTTTATATGCGGCTCGATCGGGACGGATTGGTGCCGGAGAATAAGATGGCGAAAAAGGCAAGCATACGTACATCTTTGGTAAGATGGGGGGCTGCGGCTGCAATTTTATGTATTTGTGCCATTTCAGTATTCGTTATATGGGGACAAAAGACCAGCCATAAGGAAATGTTGACAATAAATAACGAAAAGGATGCTCCAACTCTGATCTCTACTTTAGAAGATGGATCGGTAGTATATCTCTCAGATCAAGCATCTTTGCAGTATCCGAATCGTTTTTCGGATGATAAACGAGAGGTCGTTTTGGAGGGAAATGCATTTTTTGATATCAGTCGAAATCCAAGTAAGCCATTTGTCATTGAAACTCAGCAAACGATTATTGAAGTATTGGGCACTTCATTTAATGTGAAGAGTGAAAATAAAAATTCATTTTCTTTATCAGTACGGCGTGGAGAAGTAAGAGTCACTTCAAAATTGAACGGGCAGACAGTAAATGTAAGGGCCGGAGAAACAGCCCTTTTGGAATCTGATAATCTACATAAGGTTAAAACCACAGATGTTTCACAGTTTGAATCGTACCTTAAAAGGGTTCATTTTAAAGATCAGCGATTGTCGGATATTGTGAGAGTTATAAATATGAACTCCGATGCAGAGCAGCTAACTGTGTCACCCGAACTGCAAGATCGCCTACTGACAGTTACCTTTTCGGGGGATACTCCATACACAATGGCTGAACTGATTTGTCTGGCTCTTAATTTGCAGTTTAAACAGCAAGATAATGTGATATCTATATCACAAAAATAATATATTAACTGCCATGAAATATACGGCTGAAAATACCTTTCATCGTATTCTTGTATCGTTATTGCTAATGATGGTAGCAGTGATTTTACAGGCAGATGATGGCGCAGTGCTAAATCGGAAGATACAATTACCAAAAAGTAAAGAGAGTGTATATAAGCTGCTGAGGCAAGTATCCGACAAGTCGGGTTATTTATTTATCTATGATAGCCAGATTATAAACAATGACAAGAAGGTTAAGATTGCAAAAGGCGAATATACATTGCGGGAAGCCATATATGCGATCACCGGGAATAATCAACTAAAGATTTCCATTGTTGGAAATCATATCTTGTTACAAGTTGCAGATCGGACAAAAGCACATACTGTAATTTCAATAGAAAAAGTAGATAGTGTAGAAAAAAAGTTCTTTACTTTTAGTGGTGCAATATACGACCAGATCACGGATGAGCCTTTAGCTTATAGCGCAGTAGGAATCAGCAACTCAACAATAGGAACGATTTCTAATCAGGATGGAGAATTCAAATTGATTTTGCCTGATTCTCTTCGTCACTCCAAGGTAAAGTTTACTCATGTAGGTTACGAAAGTCAGGAAGTGGAAGTAGGACTATTGGCCGGACAGCATATTCGTTTTGCTCTCGAGCCCAGAATAATACCATTACAAGAAGTCGTAATTAGAGTAGTTGAGCCTCAAGAAGAGATCAACCGTATGCTGGAGAATCGTAAGAATAACTACTCAACCTCGCCTGTTTATCTTACAACCTTCTACAGAGAGGGTATAGACCATAAAAAAAATAATATAGATGTAACTGAGGCGGTGCTTAAAATGTATAAGACCGGCTATGATGTAAATGTAAATCTTGATCAGGTAAAACTTATAAAGATGCGTCGTATTAAGAGCATTCAGGAAAGTGATACAATCTTTACAAAAATGAAATCCGGTATTAATTCTTGTCTGATATTGGATTTGGTGAAGAACTTACCTGATTTTTTGAAGCCTGAAGAACAAAATAAATATGAGTATGGGCATACAGATATTACAGTTGTAGATGGCAGAAGGGTGAATATTATTTCATTCTGTCAGAAAGAATATATAGATGAACCTTTGTTTAAAGGGCAATTGTTTATTGACGCAGAGAATTATGCATTGATAGAAGCTCATTTCGAGATCAATCCCAAGTTTGTGCAACAGGCTACAGATCTTTATGTTCGAAAAAAAAATAAGGATATTCGGCTAACATTACAACAGGCTCGGTACAATGTCTCGTATAAATTATCCAATGATGGTATTTATTATGTGAACCATATTCGTGGAGACCTGGAATTTAAGATGAAAAGGAAGCGAAAGCTTTTTAGCACTCCATTATATCTGTGGTTCGAAATGGTAAACTGTATGGTAGATACAACAGATGTAAATGCATTTGCCCGAAAGGAAAGAATACCTACTCAAAACATATTCTCAGATACTAAGTATCAATATGACAGAAATTTTTGGGGTAACTTTAATGTAATATTGCCGGAAGAAAAGCTAAAAGAATTAATAATAAATAATTTAAGCGAGGTTTCCGAAGATCTGATTATAAAATAAGCCGATATAATTATCGGCTTACTTTCTATATTTGCGACTTATTTTCTTAAAGTCAAAATGTCTTTGATTACATCAGAAGTAATGTTATGACACTCTCCGAGTTTCCATCCACGGTTTCCTAATCGCTCAGCTACTTTATCTATAGCCTCATCGCCCAATCCGTAGTCAGACAGATGAGTTTTTACACCCATCGATTCGAAGAAGTCTTCCACTGCTTTAATCGTTCTATCTATTGCATCGCTTCCTTGGATGCCAAACACCTCTTTTCCAAGACGAGTGATCTTTCTTCCTTTCTGATCTTTTAGTACTGTCATTACTCCCGGTAATACAATAGCAAGAGTTTGGGCATGATCAAGTCCATAGAAAGCTGTAAGTTCATGTCCGATCATGTGAGTAGCCCAGTCTTCGGGCACACCGCAGGCAATCCAGCCATTCAGTGCCCACGTTGAAGCCCACATCAGATTGGCACGAACGTCATAGTTGTTAGGTTCTTTCAGGGCTTTAGGCCCTTCTTCGACTAATGTTTTTACAATAGCTTCAGCCATATTATCCTGCAGCAAAGAATCTCCTTCGTTATATGTCAGGTATTGCTCCATTACATGTACAAAAGCATCTACAACTCCATTCCCTGTCTGGCGGGGAGGTAATGAATATGTTACAGTCGGATCAAGTACAGAAAACTTAGGGTAGGTGAGGGGAGAACCAAATGCAAGTTTTTCTTGAGTTTCGGCACGGGTAATTACAGCTCCGCTATTCATTTCTGATCCTGTAGCAGGCAATGTAATAATGTCACCAAAAGGCATAGCTTTCTTTACTTTGCTACCTTTAGACAGTATCTGCCACGGATCACCCTCTTCGAAATAGACTGCGGCAGAAATAAACTTTGTAGCGTCAAGAACCGATCCGCCACCTACGGATAATATAAAATCGATACCCTTTTCTTTGATTACAGCGACAGCCTTCATGCAGGTTTCATAGTGTGGATTTGGTTCTATTCCTCCAAACTCATGCCATTCGTAACCGCTTAGAGCTTTTACAGCCTGATCGTACACTCCGTTTTTCTTTATACTGCCTCCTCCGTAAGTCATCAACACTTTACTGCCTTGAGGTATTTCGTTTGTAATCTCTTTGATCATTCCTTCCCCGAATATAATCTTTACGGGATTTGCTAATGAAAAATTTTCCATAATATCTTCGTTTTTGATTGATAGTAAAGTTATATTATTTAACCTTATATGATTGAATTGAATTTATTAAATAAGCTAAAATTCGATTAATAGTTTTGCGTTTAGTTGGCGTCCGGTCAGATAATTTGGTACGGCATATTGGTGGTTGTAGATATCTGTAATCCAATAATACGTATTTGTATTTTGCATGTCGAATATATTAAAGATATCTATTCCTAGCCAGATGTTTTTTAGTGCTTTACATAACGAATTTGTATTTCGTATAGCGAATTTTTCGCCTAGTATTTGCCACGAAAAACCGATATCTACACGCTTATATGCCGGTGTGCGGAAATATCCGTTTTCATACCCTTTGTATGGCGCAGAAATGGGTAAGCCTTGAGACCATAGTCCCCTAAGGCTCATTTTTAGGCGTTCATATCCCGGCATATAATCTTGATAAAATAAGGCAAAGTTGAAACGTTGATCCGTTGGTAGAGGAACTTTTTGTCCATCTATTTCCTGTTGCGTTTTCATTATTCCCAGACTAATCCAGCTATCTACACCCGGAATAAATTCTCCGTACAGCTTCATGTCCATCCCTAGAGCAAAACCTTTGGAACTATTTTCTCCTGAATAACGTATCTTTACATTGTTTACTGTATATGGAATCAGATTAGATAGTTTTTTATAGTAGATCTCCCCTGATAATTTCAGCGGAGGAGAGTTGTGTTCGCCCCCGCCTCCAAAATAATAATCACTTCCTAGTACGACATGAATCGATTTTTGTGATTTAATATCCTTATTCAGCTCGATAACATTGTTCCCATCTACATTTACTATTTTCTGGAATTCTTTGTAAAAAGGAGCCTGATAATAAATGCCTCCCGCTAATCGTATCGAGAAGTTTTCGATTCCACTAGGTACAAAGGCTATAGCTCCACGTGGGCTTACTATCAGTTCTTCATTGAAAGTCCAATAGCTCGCTCTCAATCCGGCATTTATGATAAATAAGCCATTGTCTGTATTGAGTTTATAAGTGTCTTGTATATATCCGGAAAAACGAGAAGGCTTGATTTTGTTATCTGCTTTCAGGTTCGAATATAGATTGACATCTATTCCTGTATTTGGCAGAGAGTAACCCGCAGAATCTCTCATTTCCCACTCTTTGATCTTATCTCTTACATTTTCTTGTTGATAAGTGAGCCCCCATTTCAAGAGGTTACTTCCTATCTTAAAGTCTCCGAAATGACTGATTGTATATACTTCCGATTTTACCTGATTGCGTGCATGTTCAATATATCGTCCTATCCCCAACAGTGAAGATTCGTCAAAGGCTTCATTCCCTTCTACAATGTTCTGCTCTTTCAATATATAGTTGCCTTCTATATCATAACGCTCTCTCTCGTCAGAAGAGAATGTAGAGCCGGTAATACCTATATTTAGATTTTCATTTATTCTACCTTTTAGTGTCAACGCTGCTTGGTAAGTAATAAATCTGTCTTTCTCCCATCCATCAAAATATACCGTAAAGTTACGAGGTGTGGTAAGCGTACCAAAACTAGTACTGCGAGTTTTGGGCCTATATTCATAAGTATTGTGCGCATAGTTTCCGAGCATACTAACTTCCCATTTGGGCGATAATTCGTACGTTATATATGTTTGAGCTTCAATAAATGAGGGGTCGTATTCCGCTTTAGTATCAGAAGTGCTAAGTAAGGACTGAGTCGTTTTATAACGAATTCCCGTAATCTGAGAGAATTTTCCTGTCGAATTACCGATATGAACACTTCCTCCTAGAAGTCCGGCTGAGGCAGACGCTTCAAACTCTTTCGGTTTTTTATATGTAATATCAAGCACTGATGACATCTTATCTCCATACTCTGCACTATATCCTCCGGCAGAAAAACCGACGGTTTGCACCATGTCAGGATTTATAAAACTTAACCCTTCCTGCTGAGCTGAACGCACTAAGAGAGGGCGATAAATCTCATTCCCATTAACGTATACGATATTTTCATCAAAGTTCCCTCCGCGTACCGAGTATTGTGAACTCAGTTCGTTTGTGGAGCTTACTCCCCCCATCGTTGCGAGGAGAGATTCTATACTTTCCCAAGGATTTGAAGCTCGTCTGGTTGCTAAGTAGTCGATTCGTTCAATAACTGTGGTAACGGTTTGTTGCCCTTCTATAGTAATGGCTTCTAAAGTATTATTATCTTCTTTTAATGTGATATTCAGTATCAGGTCACTTTTCATTTTAGGGATTATATATTGGTGACGTTGATAGCCTATCAGAGAGAATATGATCTTAATCGAATCTTTAGGCTGTATAGATAATACATACTCGCCTCTCTCATTTGTTATTACTCCATTGCGGCTATTCATCTCCGAAACAGAAACATGCTCCAACGATTTTCCTTGTTGGCTGGTAACTTTTCCTGTGATTTTTATTTGCTGTGAATAAGCAAGAGATGTTATAAATAAGAGAAGTAATAATATGTTTTTCTTGATCATACGGTCAGTTTTGTGCACACAAATTTAGGTATATATTTCCTGTGTACCAATATATTGTTAATTATAAAATCATATTCGTATAAATTTGAATTTCTACTTTATCAGAAATCAAACACAAGATATTTGAGTAGTGTAAGATGTAGAAAATGGTAAAATCCTAGGGATCTTACCATTTTCACGTTTTGTAAAGTTTGTTAATTCAATGAGAATGTTCTCAGTTAAAGCTAGGAAGCTGTTTAGTCTGATTTAGCATCTGCTACAAAAATATATGAATAGATTTAATAAACTGTCAGTATTTATAATTTCTGACCACATGTTTTATAAATGATGTTTTTAATTATTGTATTGTCTATTTTAAGGTGCTTTTGGTTAGTTGTTTACGTCATGTTCAGAATGTTCTGGTTTTATGATTAGCTGCCAGCGTATCTCTATCTTGGTGACTACAAGGGTATAAAACCTAACGTATATTATTTGTTGAAAACTGATACATATTTTTGTGGTAAAGGCAGGCTATTTATAGTAACTTTACAAATTGTGAAAAAGCAAAGATTGAGATATGAATAATTTTGTACACTTACATGTTCACTCCCAATATTCACTGCTTGATGGTCAGGCTAGTATTCAAAAGCTAGTAGATAAGGCGGTTGGTGATGGAATGAAAGCCATTGCATTGACCGATCATGGCGCAATGTTTGGGATAAAAGAGTTTTTCAATTACGTAAAAAAGAAAAATTCGAAATATGATGCTGCTATTAAGGAATTAAAAACTGAAATAAAGAAATTAGAGGCAGATAAAGAATCAGATAATTCGATTCAGATAGGGGATTTAAAAACCAAAATAAAGGAAGAAGAGGCTAAGAAGTTTAAGCCCATTATAGGTTGCGAATGTTATGTTGCACGTCGAAGCAGACATCTGAAGGAAGGCAAGCCGGATATGAGTGGTTGGCACTTGGTGGTTTTGGCCAAAAATCTTACTGGGTATAAAAACCTTATCAAAATGATTTCGTACGGATGGACAGAAGGTTATTATATGCGTCCTCGTATCGACAAAGAATTGCTCGAAAAATATCATGAAGGACTTATTATCTCTACAGCATGTCTTGGGGGTGAAGTCTCTAAAAAGATTATGTCCGATGATATAGAAGAGGCCGAAAAAACTGTTCAGTGGTTTAAAAATCTCTTTGGGGAAGATTATTATCTCGAGTTGCAGAGACATAAGACAAACCGTCCCGATGCAAATGCAGAAGCATATCCTTTGCAGGAAAAGGTAAATAAAGAACTGCTTCGTATCGGTGAAAAGTACGGAGTTAAGGTAATCGCAACAAATGACGTTCACTTTGTAGATGAGGAGGATGCCGATGCACACGATCGACTGATATGTTTGAGTACCGGGAAAGATTTTGACGATCCTAAACGGATGAGATATACAAAACAGGAATGGTTGAAAACAACAGCAGAGATGAATCAAATCTTTGCAGATCATCCTGAAGTATTGACCAATACGCTTGAGATAGCAAATAAAGTAGAATTTTATTCTATAGATTCGGATGCATTGATGCCTTTCTTTACGATCGATGCCTCATTTGGAACCGAAGAAGGGTATAAAATTATGTACTCCGAAGAAGACCTTATTCTTGAATTCGGAGAAAAAGCATATCACCGTTTGGGTGGGTATGATAAGGTTATTCGTATAAAGCTGGAATCAGACTATTTGCGACACCTTACAATCATAGGAGCAGATAAACGATATGGAAAAGACCGAAGCCCGGAGATCGTAGAACGGCTCGATTTTGAGTTGAATACAATGAAAACCATGGGGTTTCCGGGATACTTCCTAATTGTTCAGGACTTTATTGCTGCCGCACGCAGTATGGGGGTTGCTGTAGGTCCGGGACGTGGTTCGGCTGCGGGTTCGGCAGTAGCTTATTGTTTGGGTATAACAGATATAGACCCTATTAAATATGACCTCCTGTTTGAGCGTTTCTTGAATCCCGACCGTATATCAATGCCCGATATAGATATCGACTTTGATGATGATGGGCGAGGCAAAGTCTTGAAATGGGTGACAGATAAATATGGTCAAGAACGTGTGGCACATATTATCACATATGGAACTATGGCGACTAAGTCGGCTATAAAAGACGTTGCTCGAGTACAAAAACTACCTTTGTCTGAATCTAATCGTTTGGCAAAGTTTGTTCCTGATCGTATTCCTGATAAGAAAAAAGTCACACTACGAGATGCGATAGAATATGTTCCCGAGCTGAAAGAAGCAGCAAACAGCTACGATCCGATAATGCGCGATACAATAAAATATGCGCAGATGCTAGAGGGAAATGTTCGCAATACAGGTGTACATGCATGTGGTATCATTATCGGGCAGCAGGATATTTCAGATATTGTACCCGTTAGTACGGCGGAAGATAAGGAGACCGGAGAAAATATCTTGGTTACTCAGTATGAAGGTACTGTTATTGAAGAAACCGGACTTATCAAAATGGACTTCTTGGGGTTAAAGACCCTTTCGATCATAAAAGAGGCAATTGAAAATATCAAACATACAACAGGTAAAGATATCGATATAGACAGTATATCTTTGGAAGATCCTGTAACATATGAACTATACAGTCAGGGAAAAACGACAGGTACATTCCAGTTTGAGTCTGCCGGTATGCAGAAATACCTGAAAGAGTTGCAGCCTTCCAAGTTTGAAGACCTGATTGCGATGAATGCTCTTTATCGCCCGGGACCGATGGATTACATTCCATCATTTATTGCCCGAAAGCATGGAAAGGAAGAGATCAGTTATGATATTCCGATAATGGAGCGCTACCTGAATGATACGTATGGTATTACCGTATATCAGGAACAGGTCATGTTACTTTCTCGTCTATTGGCTGATTTTACACGTGGACAATCCGATGAACTACGTAAGGCCATGGGTAAAAAGCTTATAGATAAGATGAATGCCCTAAAGGAGAAATTCATTGCGGGAGGAACAAAGAACGGACATCAAAAGAAGACACTGGATAAGATATGGGCCGACTGGGAGAAATTTGCTTCGTATGCATTTAATAAGTCTCATGCGACATGTTATTCTTGGGTTGCATATCAAACAGCCTGGTTGAAAGCAAACTATCCATCCGAATATATGGCTGCGGTTCTATCTCGGAACTTATCTAATATTACGGAAATAACTAAGTTTATGGATGAGTGTAAAGCCATGAATTTGAATGTTTTTGGTCCTGATGTGAATGAATCTTACCTTAAGTTCTCGGTGAACAAAGAAGGAGATATTCGCTTTGGTTTAGCAGCCGTGAAAGGTGTAGGAGAGGGGGCTGTAATGAATATCATAGAAGAAAGGAGAAATAATGGCCCTTTCAAAGATATCTTTGATTTCGTAGAGCGTATCAATCTTAGTGCATGTAATAAGAAGAACATAGAATCTTTAGCCTTGGCCGGAGCATTCGATAACTTTCCGGGAATGACGCGGGAGCAATTCTTTGGAATGAATGGTAAAGGTGAAACATTTATTGATATGCTTATTCGTTATGGAAATAAATTTCAGATAGATAAAAATCAAGCAGCAAACTCCCTGTTTGGAGACGATGCTTCGTTTGATATTGCTCGTCCCGAAATTCCAAAAGTAGAGAAATGGTCAGACCTGGAACGTTTGAATAAAGAGCGGGAGCTGATCGGTATCTATTTATCAGCCCATCCACTTGATGAATACAAGATCATCCTAAATTATGTATGTAATGTAGGTATGTCTGAAATAGAAGATAAGGATGCGTTGAAAAATAAAGAAGTTACTTTTGGGGGGATGGTGAGTGGAATGCGTGAGGGCATCACCAAAAATGGGAAGCCATATATGATATTGCGTATAGAGGATTTTACAGGTAGTGGAGAGATACCTCTTTTTGGCGATGATTATATCAATTTTAGTAAATATGGTCGTCCTGGTTTATATGTATTTGTAAGGGGGCGTGTGCAAGGGCGTAAGTACGATGCAAATCAGATGGAGCTAAAGATTAATTCAATTCATTTGTTGCCCGACATAAAAGATACCTTGGTAGAGAAGATAACTATTACATTGCCTCTGCATGACATGAATACTCAGATGGTAGAAGAATTATCAACTTTAACTAAAAACAATCCGGGTAATTCATTGTTATATTTTGAAGTAGTAGACGGAGAGCGAAATATGAAAGTAGACTTGTTCTCACGAAGCTATAAAATAAATGTAAAACAGGAACTTATTGATTATCTGGTAGAAAATGAAAGTTTTGTCTTTAAGGTAAATTGAAATTTTTATATCTAAAATAGATTATTTACCTTTGCAGAGGAAAAAACAAAATAGACTTAATATATAAAATATATAAACAAATAGACAAAAGTTATGGCTTTAGAAATTACAGATGCAAGTTTTGAGGATGTTCTAAAATCGGACAAGCCTGTCGTTATTGATTTTTGGGCAGAGTGGTGTGGCCCATGTCGTATGGTCGGCCCAATTGTTGAAGAATTGGCCGGTGAATATGCCGATAAAGTAACCATTGGTAAAGTAGATGTGGATAACAATGACGAGATTACCTCTAAATATGGTATTCGTAATATCCCCACTATACTTTTTATTAAAAATGGTGAAGTGGTTGATAAACAAGTTGGTGCAGCACAGAAATCTGTTTTAGTAGACAAGATTGAAAATCTATTGAAATAAATTCTGATTTTCATAGAGTGCAATAATGAATTACAGATATTGACAGTAATTTAGATATTGAAGATATAAATAAGAAAGCCGCCTGATATTCTCAGACGGCTTTCTTTATTTTGAAGTGAATTCTAAAAGTCAGCTTTTATTTTTTCGGGTTCATAATTACTTCTATATGATTTCCTTGAGATACCAATTGTTTAGTTAAAGCTTTGATATCATCTTTGGATAGGGAGTTCACAAGCGCTAGATAACTTGAATGGTTATCTTCTCCGTAGAAATATTTAGAACCTAATATGCCCACCCAATAGCCGTTTTGTTTTTCATCCTCTTGGAATTTCTTTACCATATATTCTTTTACTTTCAGGAAGTCTGTATCTTCAGGGCCGTTCTCAGCTATCTTATTTATTTCGCGGCTGATAATAGGTGTTATTGAAGCGACTCTTTCAGGATCAGTATCAAAAGACATTTGCAATACACTCTGACCTGCCGGAATGCGAGAGATCCAAGAGCGTACCCCAACGCCATACGTACCGCCGGCTTCTTCTCTTACTGTACGCACATATACAATATCCAATATTTGCTTAAGTGCAGATAATGCAATTTGATTTTTTTGCTCATAGTTCAGAGTTCCGCTATACATTTCGAATGCAGATGTTTTTGGCGTTTTCATCTCTTGTTCAAAAACATTTTCAACGTGTCCTTTACGTATATTCGAATCTACATTCTTGTATTTGGCATCTTTGTTTCCTGATGGTAGCGAAGCAAGATATTGTTCTACTAATGGTTTCAGAATAGCTTCGTCTACTGTACCCACAAAGTTGAAAACAAATGAACCCGGATTTGCATATATTTCTTTGTATATTTCAATAATGCGATCGTAGTTCAATTTTTCTGCATCTTCTAACAACATAACTTGCATGCGCGGGTTGTCTCCATACATGGCTTTAGTCTTGTTGATATTCAAGATGAAGGAAGGTTCGGATGTCAGGTTCTTCAGCTGATTTTTGATCAAATCCATAATGTTGGAGTATGCGCCTTCATCTTTACGTGGAGCGGTAAAATATAGATAAGTCAACTGAAGCATTGTTTCCAAATCCTTCATGTTTGAAGATCCATTGAACCCTTGTGTATAAGCAGATATATTATTGTTTACATTCGCTGATTTGCCAGCCAATACTTTCTTGAGATTTGTAGAGCTGAAATTGCCAATACCGCCTACTGATGGAACCATTGAAGCCATATTTGCATTATAGATATCAGCGTCAGGAACTATAGAAGTTCCTCCATAAGCATGAGCAGACATCAGTATCTCGTCATCTTTAAAGTCTGTTTTCTTAATAACTACTTTCATGCCGTTCGATAGTGTCCATATCGTAGTCCCTAGGGTGTTGTCAGCTTCGGTTTTTACGATAGATCCCGGTTTTGGTAATTGGCTTACAAGAGGTTCGTTGGATACGGCTTCTTGGTATGCTGTAATATTTTCGGCTTCTACTTTCTTAAATACATTCAATAACTCATCTGTTGTAGGATATACAAGTCCTTCTTTCTCAGGGCCTGTTACGGTAATGATAATGTTCTTATCCGCAATCAGTTGTTTTACAACAGCGTTAATCGCCTGAGCATTAATAAACGGAGCAAACTTCTTAACGAAATCATATTCGTATTCGATACCCGGTATGCCTTCATCGCCGGTAAAGCTTCTTACATATTCTTGAACATATCTGTTGTTAAGCTCTTTATTTCTGTTGTTATACATATTTTCATATTGTTCCAATAAAGTAGCTTTCGCTCTTTCTACTTCAGCATCAGTATATCCGAATCTTTTGATGCGTTCATTTTCTCTTATCAGGCTCGCTAAAGTCTCATCAACCTTTCCTTCCTTACTTAGAGCAATAGTGGTCCATGCATCTTTTGTTTTCGATACGAAGAACTCTCCATCGTATGCATAGGATGCAGCAAAGGGAGCATCTCCTTTTTGAGATATTTCCTCTAAGCGATCTGATAGCATATTCGAAGCAAGGCTTTTTATGAAGCTAATAATCAGGCCTTCCTGAGTTTGTTTGGTCTCAGCCGGTATTACATCGTGCTTAATATACAGAGTAACTTGAGTTCTTACAGCCTCGGGGTCGGTAATAACAGATACAATTGGTTTATCATTATCCGGAACAGGGAAGTAAACTCTTTCTGCTGGATTAACCGGTTTGGGGATATCAGACCACATGGCTTTTATCTTAGCCTCTACCTCATCTACATTAATGTCTCCAACAATAACGATTCCTTGCAAATCGGGACGATACCATGTGTGGTAGTAATCACGTAATGTCTGATAAGGGAAATTTTCTACAATTTCCATTTTGCCAATCGGCATGCGGTCGGCGTATTTACTTCCTTCGAAGATAACAGGTAGCTGCTTATCCCATATACGGTATTGAGCACCGCTACGGGTACGCCATTCTTCCTTGATTACAAGCCTTTCTTCATCAATCTGCTCATCTTTCAGAGCGATAAATCCAGACCAGTCGTGCAATACCATCAAGCATGAGTCAATGATCGCATCACGTACTACGGGGACGTCATCCAGATTGTATACAGTTTCGTCAAACGAAGTGTATGCATTTACATTTGCACCAAATTTAACTCCGATTGACTCCAGATAGTTTAACATAGTCTTTTTACCCGGAAAGTTTTTTGACCCGTTGAAAGCCATGTGTTCAAGAAAGTGAGCCAATCCTGCCTGATTGTCTTCTTCCTGCATAGAACCTACCTTCTGAGCGATATAAAAGTTAGCTCGTTTCTCAGGGTAGGCGTTATGACGGATATAGTATGTTAGTCCGTTTTCTAACTTCCCATATCTAACCTGCGGATCGATAGGTAGTTTTTCCATTGTTTGTGCTTTGACAAGTCCGGCTATGGCTAGTAAAGCGATAAAAATAAAAGACTTCCTCATATTATTAATGTTTAAAGTGTTATTCTATAATTATTTTAGAAAGTACCGGCTTATGATCGGAGACGAAAGTTCCGTTTAAAGTGTCGGGTAAGACTGCATAATCTTGTACCTTTATTTGTTTACTCACAAATATATAATCAATTAGAGGACGTTCGCTTTCAGCTAGTCTGCCAAAGTTGTGGAATGTCCAGTCTGTACCTAATGTTTTTAGAGCAATCGTTTTACTGTCTAACAAGTGATTGGTCTTTGAAGCATCTGTAATATTCTTAATCGCTTCCGATTGCGGAGTATCATTAAAGTCTCCTGTAAGTACTATCGGCAGACCTTTTCCCAACTCTTCAGCTTTCTTTAATAGTAAGTTTCCGCCTTCTTTTCGGGCAATCAATCCATCGTTATCAAGATGTGTATTAATAGCAAATATTTCTTTACCCGTAGCTTTTTCTTTTAGGATGGCCCATGTTGCCACACGTATGTATGATGCATCCCAACCTTTAGAACCTGCTAATTCTGGAGTTTCGCTTACCCAGAATGTGCCGGACTCTATAGCCGAGAATCTATCTTTTTTATAGAAAATGGGGCTGAATTCTCCTTTGTCTGCACCATCTTCACGTCCTACGCCTATTGCTGTGTATTGGGGCAGGCGTTCTTTCAGGTCATTCATCTGGTTTAACAAAACTTCTTGCATGCCGAGTATATCCACATCATTCATCCGAACCATTTCAGCGGCATTTTCTTTTCTGTATTGCCAGCTGCTAAGACTGTCGCTGGGAACATCCAAACGAATATTGAATGTCATAACATTCAGCTCTAAAGGTTTTGTTTTACAGGATGATATGAAAAGTAGAGAGGGTAGTAATAAGTAAATTAATTTTTTCATTTTAAGAACGTTAATTGAATGAAACTATTTATTGGTATTTGAAATTTATGTAAATAAATTATACAATTTGGGTAAGAAAATAATAGCTCCGCAGATGACAGATATTACAGACGATACAAAAACTGCAGCTGCGGCAAGGTCTTTTACTTTTTTTATAACTTCGTTCCACTGAGGTGATATATAATCACATATATTCTCGATGGCAGAATTTATTATCTCTAGGCTAAAAACTAACGCTATCAGAATACATATAACAAGCCATTCTGTATTTGATATTTTCAAAAGAAATCCCGCCGTAACTACTACTATTACAATAGCTATATGTATACGGGAATTATGCTCTTCCAAAAATAATACTCTCAAACCGTTTAGTGCATATAAAGCCGATTTAGAACGCTTTTTTAGCGAAAATTTCTCCGAACCTTTTTTGCTCATTTCAGGCAACCCTTAAATTGGAATACATTTGAATCGCTAATTTAGTAACAAAAAAATGATAAAAAGACAGTTCCTACTTCTTTTTGACAAATAACTTTTGCTTTTTATTTGTTTCTGATATTCGGTTTCTGTAATTTTGAATAACAAAATCTGAAAAATATGAAAAAGTACATATTCTTTTTATTATTGTCTATCGGATTGACTTCTTGTAATTTGAGTTATCAAAACAATCTGGAGAAAATGGGTGATGCTGTAAGGCAGCACATGAGGTACAGGGATGCAGATAATGGGACTATAACCAAAGTGGAATACTTTAAGCCGATATCGTACGAAAAAATAGCCAAAGAAAAACGTCAGAAACCTGATGAGGCTTATTTATTGCGGGTATACATTCAGGGTACATGGTCTTATGACAACAGTTATAGGATATATAATATCAATGACACTGTCAATTGTTATCTGAACGAAGACAAAAAGGTGTTGAGGATGGATGAGAATAAAGAAAACTAAGAAAACTATCTTCAATATATAGAAAATAAGAGGGCATTTCTTCTTTCATTTTAGAAAGGGAAATTGCCCTCTTTTAATATATCTGCTCGATTATTGAATTATTTCATGTAAATTTGTATTATTATCATATTTAAGATTATCGATGAATACTTTTGGAAATATATTCAGACTTACTTCTTATGGAGAGTCTCATGGTGCTGGTATCGGAGGAGTTATTGATGGTTGCCCTGCAGGGATAACAGTCGATATGGAGTTTATACAAAACGAACTAAACCGCCGTCGTCCGGGACAATCTAAGATAACTACTCCTCGCAAAGAAGCAGATGAAGTAGAGTTCTTATCGGGGATATATGATGGTAAAACGACCGGAGTACCGATAGGATTTCTTATTCGAAACAATAATCAGCATTCGTCAGATTACGATAACCTGAAAGATATTTATCGTCCCTCTCATGCAGACTATACATATTCTCAGAAGTATGGTATACGTGATCACCGTGGAGGAGGCAGGTCGTCGGCCCGCGAAACTATTGCTCGTTGTGTAGGCGGGGCATTAGCTAAGCTTGCGTTGAAACAATTAGGAGTAGAAATATTGGCTTATACTTCGCAAGTGGGACATGTAAAGCTGGAAAAACTATACAAGGATTATGATCTGTTACTTATAGAATCTACACCTGTACGTTGTCCCGATCCGGAGAAAGCGCAGTTGATGATAGAACTTATCGAAGAGGTTAAGTCGAAAGGGGATACTATTGGCGGCGTTATTTCGTGCGTTATAAAGGGTGCTCCTGTAGGATTAGGTGAGCCTGTATTTAATAAGTTACATGCCGCTTTAGGCAGTGCTATGCTTGGTATAAATGCGGTGAAAGGGTTTGAATACGGCGATGGATTCGATGTAAATCACAGAGGATCGGAGGTCAATGATGTATTCTATAACGATAATGGTAAGATAGGAACTAAGACAAACCATTCGGGCGGTATACAAGGTGGAATATCAAACGGGCAAGATATTTATTTTCGTGTAGCTTTCAAGCCTGTGGCAACAATTTTGATGCATCAGGAGACTGTAAATAAAGATGGAGATAGCACAGACCTTAAGGCTCGTGGACGTCACGACGCTTGTGTTCTACCTCGTGCAGTGCCAATTGTTGAAGCTATGGCGGCGATGACTATTTTAGATTATTATCTTTTGAGCTGTACGAATCGTGTTTTCTTGGATAAGCGTTCTTAGGTGATCTCAGCCCTTTGATCAAGTGCTTAGTTGCTAAAATGGGATTGTGAAGTAGCATTCGTGGACCGGAGTACTTCATGATTTCTTTTATTCTTTCTCTCATTTCCGAACTATAGCAATGAACTGTACAGTTTTGGCATGTAGGTTTATCTTCACCAAATATGCATTTCGTTAACTTTCTTTGTGCGTAATTGTTCAGTTCAGCGCAAGATGAGCATAACGCATGACTTGTACCATGTTTATCTTTACAGTACAAGTGAATCATCTTTCCGATCGTCTTTTTTTCTGTAGTATTCATTTCCAAAGAATCTCCTATATAGAAGAACGGTATAGTGATTATGATCAAAAATGATCGCTCTATTATTCAAAGTTAAACACAAGTGATATCATTCGTGTTTTTCCCGATGAAATCGCTTGAGTATATTTAATTAAATCTTTATCTGATAGATCTGATCTGTCTTTATTTACAACATCCGCTAGTCCGAATGAAAATTTTAATTCAGGACATAGTTTGAATAACGGTAAATACAAATTACACCCAACGCCAAATTCCAAACCATAGTCCATCGACTTGAAACGGAGTATATCATTCTTCTTTTGTCCGATATTTAAAGCTGTATATACCCCTGCAAGCAGGTAGGGTCTGAAATTACCTGTACGATCTGCGCTAAATTTGAGATAAAGAGGTAATGTTAAATAATTACTTCTCAAGGCTGATTCGTATTCTTTGCCTGATGTTTGCTCTTTAAAAACAAAACGCCTTTCTCCAAAATGTAGAGAAGGTGTGGTCCGAAGATTGAAATATTGATTTAAATATCTGTCGGCTATCATACCTACACTAAACCCTACCGAATAGGACGGTATTTCCGTAAACCAAGCTTCACCGTTATCTCCCACATAGCCCGAATGTGATATAATAAGGTCTTGCGCTTGGAATCCAACCATAAAGCCTAAATGATACATCTTTTGATCTGCAAAAGGTAAGTTTTGCGGTTTACGAGTCTGTGCCTGCATATTAATACCGAACAGGACAATAAAAGATAGGTATAATAGTATTAATTTCTGCTGTTTCAAAATTCAGTATTTATTTCTAATAACGTAATTTGCTGTTAGTTATTGCAAAGTACTTATTTTAATCTAGAAAGCGTAAAAATAGTAATTTCTTCATCTTATTGATGTAAAACAAAAACTATTCATAATGAGTTTATTGCCAGGTAAATAATGTTGAGCGAGCCTTTCGTAAATAGATATAAACAATATAAATATTAATAATATCTAATCCTATCTATTTTAGATACAGAAAAAACTCATTATATTTGCCAAATCAAAGTTAGTAATAATATTAAAAAACAAAAATCATGGCTTACGTTATTAATGAAGATTGTATTGCTTGCGGTACTTGCATCGATGAATGTCCTGTAAATGCAATATCAGAAGGAGACATCTACAAAATTGATCCAGATGCATGTACTGACTGTGGTACTTGTGCTGATGCTTGTCCAACTGAAGCAATTCATCCTGCTTAATTAGAATTATCAGGATAACAAAATATAAAGGAAGCTTTTTAGCTTCCTTTTTTGTTTTTATAGTAGTTGTCATGAGAAGTCTTAGTGTTTTCTGTTCCTTATTGAATGCTTTATTAGACTATAAAAGTGATTTGCTTGGGAATTGAGGGTGATTGTTATGGAATTATTCCAGATTGAGACTCCATATGATATAAATAATATGATATGAGAACTGTATTGCTACCATCTATCTTTATGCTTATTTTTATACTAATATCTTGTAAAAAAAAATCAAGATCAATCAATGATAGGCAATAGAGAAAAAAAATCTATATGTTGGAAAACTCTTAGAATTGAATCTCAAAATCAGGTAATAGTTATTGATAAATATGAGAATTATGGAGTTCGAGATACATGTGACCTTAAAGAGGTAAGAATCAATGAATCTGTCATCGAATATAAGCCTATAGATAGAGGACAAGAATATTTTGACATAACAGAACAAGAGAAAGATTCAGTGTTTTATTATATCTACGATATTGTAACAAATCCTGTTTATACAGAACAATTCGCGACCTGCTATGTAGGTAATATTTCTATTGGATTTAGTACAGGGAGTGTAACTCAAGTATGTAAATATAATTCCGTTGGCAATTGGACTACAATATCACTTTCAACAGAGAAGTTGTATAATTTATTGAGAAGAAAAACAAAAATTTCAGAGTATTAGATTTCTGTCGAATGATGAATGGATGTTTCTTGCATTCTTCAATGCTGGGTTTCACTGATCATACATTGCAAGCATTATAAAATATTCCAAAATCAATATATATAACAAAAAAGCAATCTCATTTGAGATTGCTTTTTTGTTAGTTGCGGAGACCGGATTTTATTTACCGGATTCGGCTTTGTATGTTATTGATTGTCAGTTGTAAGATTTGTGATTTTTTGATCTTCTGACCCGTTATTGACCCGTTTAAAAGATCGCTAATGCTTCTATCTAAAAGGGTTATCCTATTATTTAGTTTTCATTTTGCTCTTCATTTATACTCTTTTCTACCTTCCCTAGCTTCTTTAAAAAACGATCCACGTTTTTAATATCTTTACTATCTATCCCTATCAATTCGGAGAAAGGAATCCCTGTAGCTTTCGATATTAATATCACTTCCTTTACCGAACGCTCTATCATATTATCGTATCTGTTGATATTAACCCTTTGTAGCCCCAATGCCTTAGCAACGACAGATTGCTGAATCTTATGTTTCTTTAGTATGTCTCTTAAAATATCAGCCATATTCCAATTATTTACTTTTCTTATATTCTATCTCTTTTTCCGCAGCATTTCTATCATTAACATCCAAATCATAACTTCCTTCTCGTTGTTCGTGTGAAAGTAATTCCTGTTTTAACCTTCCTATTTCCTCCCTTAAGTCGCCTATCGTTTTATCTTTTTCTTTTAAGTATTCGAGCAAAAATTCAGGGGATGTTTTTTCGGTAGTTTCAATTTCAGCGTTTGTGTTCTTAAGGATCATTTCACCTTCTCCGGTCAATAACCACACGATATTTACCTCCGGAAACTTGAGTAATATATTACGCATTGGTTTTGTACTTATCTCCTCATTTATATTCTTTATAAATGCTCTGCTCATGCCTATGATTTCAGAGAATTTATTCGGCGTTAGCCCGTAATGTTCTGCTATTTTTAATAGTCTATCTTTCAACACGATATAAAATATTTACCAAAAATGAATAAAAAATATCTCATAAAATTTGTATATGGTAAACATATTTACCATATTTGTATCGTAATTGTTCGAAGATGAACAATCGATGTACAAAGTAAGATGTAAATATAAATAAAATCAATACAAAAAAATGGGTAAAAAACAAGAATGTTCAGAATTTGAAAAAGCAAGAGACAAGATCAAAGCTTATATTATGGATAACGCCCTTTTGCCTCGGTTGATGGTTGAAGCACAATTTACTTCTCGAACCACGTTCTATAATGCTTTCGATGAATCTATCCGTTCCGAGAGTCAGCTTACTCCGAGGCAGCGCATTATATGGAAAAAATCTTTAGCGCTGATGGAAGGGGAGGAAACAATCCTCGCTACTGCATTAAGAGTCGTAAAATGAAGCGTATATCTATCCGGGAATTTGAAATCGTAGAATCTGTGATATATCACGGCTCTAAAAAGGAAGCTGCCGACGCGCTTAACCGAAGCTTATATACGATAGAGACAACGATAAAGAATGTCTACGAACGATTGGGCATCAATAAAATATCCGATCTCACATTATGGTTTTGCGGCGTAAAGTTTGGAATATCCGACCAGGTAGAAGCTTTTAAGAATGTAGCCTTTGCGATTGCTCTTATTCTCATCATCTCTCTTGAGGTAATTAACAACGATATTATTTCTATCCAAGAACCTTTCTCTACACAGTCGGTACAAAATATAGGTCAGAACCGTATACGTCGGCGTAGAAAAGAAAAGTCGGTAAATACAATAGGCATTCAAATAACAAAATCCTATGCGGCATAGATGGAATAAAAATATAAAGTGGGAAGGTCAGATGCCTGAAAGCGTATATAAGATTGATCAGTGCGCTACCTGTGGCTTATACCGAATGCATAAGCAAACCCATAAGATGTTTACCAAGACGTACCTGAAGTCAGGATCTGAAACTGAGAATTTACCTGAATGTAAAGACAAAAACCTATTCTCCGAAGCGTCGGGGAACTAATTAGATACATATTGACACGCAGCCGTATGCTGCACTACCAAGCGATTATTGTAAACAAAAAAACAAAGAAAGATTATGGCATCAATTAACCAATTTGAAACCCTGTTAGACGCTAAAAATGTAGAGATCGATGAGATCAGAATGCAAGGAAAGAATGTAGCGAAGGTATTCGGTAAAATATCCGGACAAAGTTACTACTGGCTTGGATCGGGTATCTGCTTTTCGAGGACAGGTACTCGTAAACCAATACTCGACTTAACGCTGAATAGCCATGAAACCTAAAAGCAAGATCCCCTATTTCTTAATATACATTGGTATACTGGCATTGCTTTTCAGCCTGCTATGCGATCTTGGAATAACCCTTTTAATTAAACTATTATTAAGCCTATTCCCATGACTCCCGATTACACTCACATGCGAATGAACGACTATAAGTGGATATACCATTATATAGATGTAATGGGCAGAACTAAGTTTTTTGAGCTTTTATATAGTCGTTACAAATGGTTGATGTCGAAACCTAAAGGATGGACCTATTATCTTCCACTTAGTGAGAAGCTGGATACAGATGAAGAAAAAGATCTAATGATAAAAACAGTATGCCTATTCATTTCAGAAGGGCACGGCGATTATCAGTTTTCCGAGAATTATACAACGATAATGAGAACCTAAAATGAGTAAAGAAATAAAAACAAGGAAAAGACCTTGGTCTCCGGCAGAAGAAGATTGGTTGTATCTGAATATGTATATAAAAACCATGCCTGAGCTGTGTGCTTATCTTCAGCGTAGCGAAAATGCGATAAAGCTAAAAATGCACCGCGAACGTCAGAATCCGAAATCGATAGTAAAAGATAATGTTTTACTGCGTATTCTCCGGGCTAAGTTTTCCGATCCGTCTCTCTTTACTCCAAACAAAGAGTTCTTCCGTGCCGTGAAAATAGGGCAGAAGCGTTTTTGGATGATTTACAAGGGTCTTGAGAAACTAACCGGCGAAGAATGTCAGCGGGTGTGCGGTCACCTCGGTATGAAGTATGTTGATTATGTAGATTGCTTACAATTAACATTTGAGGGGGGGATTTTAGATGAAAAATAATACGCTGAAACTAATATTAATAGGACTATTCCTGTTAGTTATCATTCTCTCATGCTTATTGTATCTACAGCATAAAGAACTAGAGATATATAAAGACCTCCAAAGGATAAACAGTCGTGCTATTGAGGAATATCGTGAAGATCTATCGAGGGAAGATTCGATAATCGAGTATTTAAATGAAACAAAATAACCATTCAAATAAAATAAAATTATGAATCAAAAACAATTAGAACAGAAGATTATAAGATTACATAAGTCTTCTGCAGAAGTACAGTCAGTCCTTGAGGCTGAATTCGGAAAAGAATTTTTCAATCGGGATATAACCGAGCGTATTAACGGATGGGAAGATATGTTAGCCGAAACAGGTCTACCGGATATACCGGAGTTTACAGAGCTTCCTGAACGCTTGAGAAATCATTTTAAGAAATACTATCGGTGTGTGGTTATGACTGAGGCTTATAACGAAGGTGAAAAAATGGATATATACAACGAAGACGAATATCGCCACTATCCATATTTCGCTACAAATGGTGGTCCTTCTGCGTTCGCTTTCAGGTACTCGGGTTACGTTTTCACGACTGCGGATGCGGGGTCGGGTTCCCGCCTTTCGTTCAAAAGCGAGAAGCTGGCAAATATTGCGGGAACAAAACATGCTGATATCTATCGCGAATATTTAGAGTCATAAATTATAAAAAAAAAGAAACAATGGAAAAAGACATCACAAAACTAGTAACATCTTACGAAGATGCATGTGCCTACTTGAAAAAAGAACCGGTAAATGAAGCTGCTTTATTGGCAGCCGGTGCAACTCCAAAACAAATTGCAGGAATGAAATTAGAGGATATTACACTTGCCTTGAATGAAGGTAAGCCTACAGATATCTATAATGGCCAACGCCGATGGTTTCCTGTCTCTTGGTCGGGTTCTGGTCGTTCTGCGTTCGCTTTCCGGTACTCGTATTACGATTACGCGATTGCGCATGCGGGGTCGGGTTCCCGCCTTTCGTATCACGAAGAGCGTATAAGCGACTATTCGGGAACGCACTTCTGTTCTCTTTGGCAAGAATATTTATCCTAAACAAATCCTCAAATATATCACAATGAAAGAATTAAAGAAATTACTTGAAGAAAGATTATCCTCTATAGAGGATGCATACAGAGAAACCGAGCTTCCTAAAATTGATTTTACAGTCTATCCCGAAAAAATGCGAGAACATCAGGAAGCTGACTATAACGCAAAGGTAATAGTCGAAGCAGCCCGAAAAATTGAGAAAGAATGCGGATTGGGTGAAATAGATTGGTCTGACTCCAACCAACCTAAATGGATACCTTGGTTTTGGATGCGTCCTTCTGCGTTCGCTTTCGTGTGCTCGCTTTACGTTCGCACGGATGCGTTTGCGGGGTCGGGTTCCCGCCTTCGCGTGCTAAGCGAAGTCGCTGCCGATCATATCGGCAAAACATTTCCTGAAGTTTGGGAAGCTGTTCAACTCAAATAATCAATCAAATAAGGCTGTTTGCTTTGAACCCGTGGTCCTTCTGCGTTCGCTTTCAAGAACTCGAATTACGATAACACGAATGCGAATGCGGGGTCGGGTTCCCACAATTGTAAAGTAATAAACCAAAGCAAAAGCCCCGCCGCTTGGCGAAAAATAACAATTCAAAAGGTTCTGGTAGGGAAACCGAACGATCCGATAAGAAACAAAGGCAGTATATAATTATATGAAAAAACTTATATCATTTTCAGGGGGGGTAGAAAGCCGTACTATGGCAATACTATACGGAAATAAAGCTAATGCCATTTTTGCTGATACAGGTAATGAACATTTAGCCTTGTATGCCGGACTCAATACCGTTGAAAACAAAATAAGGGAATTTCATAATAATGATTTTAAAATAATTAGAGTGAAGAATGAGGAATGGGATAGTCTTGATGACTATATAAGGTACTCAAAATTCTTTCCATCATTCAATCAAAGATTTTGTACACGTATGTTCAAGATTGAACCGATAGACAACTATCTAAAGCAATTCAAAGATGAAGGTGTAGAAATTATGATTGGACTGAATGCGGATGAAAAAGATTTGAGAACAGGAAATCATGGACTACTTCCTTTCGTTCAATATTCTTACCCTTTAGCTGATGATGGTATAGATAGAAGGATGTGTTACGAGATATTAAATGCTGCGGGTATAGCACCTAATTTTCCTCCCTATATGAAGAGAGGGGGATGTTATAATTGCTATTATAAGACAAAGAAGGAATATAAAGCAATGGCTTTTATGTCTCCAAATGAATTCGATAAGATTATTTCTTTAGAAGAAGATATTCAAGATAAAAGGGAAGAATATTATCACATTATACCATGTATTCCAAATCTGCGAGAATTTAAGAAAGAAGCACAATCAATGCTTTTTGAGGCGAATGATATGTATCCGGTAATAAATACAGCAACTAAATGTGGTGTATTTTGTAACAGATAATGATAATGAAGAGAATAGGAAACTTATATACAAGAATTTACGATTTAGATAATCTATATCTTGCTTATAGTAAAGCGAAAACAGGAAAGTCCAAATCGAAAGGTGTAATACAATTTGAGTCCAATCTGGATAATAATATCCTGCGGATACAAAAAGAGCTGATCGAACAAACATATATTACTTCAGAGTATAATGTTTTTACAATCCGTGATCCCAAAGAACGGACTATTTACAGCTTACCATTCCGTGATCGTGTTGTTCAGCATGCAATAATGAATATTATTGAAAGCCTATGGACTTCCGTATTTATCTCTCATTCTTACTCGAGTATAAAAGGCAAAGGTATTCATGGAGCATGGAAGCATATCAGGCGCGATATGAAAAATCGGAAACAAACGCAATATTGCCTGAAGATGGATATTACAAAATTCTATCCTTCGATCGATCATCATATTATGAAACAGATAATCCGGAAGAAAATAAAGGATATAAAGCTTCTTGCTTTATTAGATGGGATTATCGATTCTGCTCCGGGTATGCCTATTGGTAATTATCTTTCTCAGTTTTTGGCTAATCTATACCTTTCTTATTTCGATCACTGGCTGAAAGAAGTAAAAAGAGTGAAATATTACTATCGTTATGCAGATGATTTAATTATTCTCGGAGATAGTAAACAGGATCTTCATTTGCTTCGCATCGATATACAAACCTATTTATCCGAAAATCTTAAGTTGAAACTGAAATCTAATTATCAGGTATTTCCTATCGTATCTCGAGGAATAGACTTTATAGGCTATGTGTTCTTTCATACACATACGATGCTGCGTAAGCGAATAAAAAAGAACTTCTGTAGATGTGTAGCCAAATTGAATAGAAAGATAATGACGGCAAAAGACTACCGTATTAAAATATGTTCCTGGCTGGGATGGTGTAAGTATTGTAATTCTAAAAACTTAATTAAAACAATAATTAAACATGAAGAAGTTCTCAGATCTTGGTATTAAGCCAATTGATGATAAAGCAATATTCAGAGTACCAAGAATATCTATTACCGATATTTTAAACTGTGAAATAGAGATCCTTGATTACGAATCAGGTATAAAAACAAGTCAAGGACCTAACCGGTACATAGTAAGAATTAGGCACGAAGGCCAAGAATGTAAATTTTTTACAGATTCAAAACGAATAAAAGATACTCTAGATCAGGTAAAAAAAGAAGATTTTCCTTTTAAAACAACCATTCGTCAACTGAGATTTGATTCTGGTAGTGCTAAATCATTTGAATTTACATGAATACTATTATTGATAAACTTTTAAAAGCAGCATAAAATGTCTCAAAACACTGCCATACCCCAACATATAATCGATCAGGTAAACGATATCGATATTATAGATGTAGTTAGCGAATATGTTTCACTCAAGCGTAGCGGCGTCAACTGGATAGGCCTCTGTCCGTTCCATACAGATAAATCACCATCGTTCTACGTCTCGCCATCGAAACAGATTTGCAAATGCTTTGCCTGTGGCAATCCCGAGAAAGGCGGTGTTATAAACTTTGTCCAACAGATAGAAGGCATTTCTTTTCCTTCTGCCGTTCGCCTATTGGCTAAGAAGCACAATATCGATATACCCGAAATACAACTTTCACCCGAGGAAGAAGCAAAAGAAAAACGCAAAGATTCGCAATATATAGCTCTTGCAGCCACACAAAAGCAGTTCGAAGATAACTATCAGGCTTCTCCCGACACACAGAACTATATAAACAATGTCCGTCAGATATCTGAAGATTTCCGAAAGCTATACGGTATCGGTTTTGCACCCGGAGGCAATCAGTTGTCAAAGCTGTTGCCGTCGAAAGGATATAAAACAGATACCTTGCTCTCAGTCGGTGTTCTCAAGCAGCATGAAGAAAGCGGAAATGTGTCCGACCGGTTCTATAATAGGGCTATGTTCCCATACTACGATTTGCAAGGACGTGTTATCGGTTTTACAGGACGTGATCTTACCGGGCAGGCAGAGCATGGGTTTAAGTATATAAACTCGCCGACTACCGACATTTTCAACAAAAGTATTGCAATATGGGGGTTATGGCAGGCAAAAAAACGCATATCCGAAACGCATAAGGTACATGTCGTAGAAGGACAGACCGATGTCATCAGCTTTGCTCAAAATGGATTGCAAAATACCGTTGCAGGATCGGGCACGGCATTTACCGATGCACAGGTAAAAATATTGCATCGCTTTGCCGATACGGTTGTATTGGTATACGATGGCGACCGAGCAGGGGTTAAGGCGAGTATGAAACAAATACAAACATTCCTGTCGTATGGAATGACTGTGCTTTGCTTCCGTCTTCCTGAAGGCTTAGACCCTGACGACCTCGCAAAGAAGCTCGGTAAAGATTCACTTCCTAAAAAGATACAGCAAGGCGAACAATCTTTCGAAAAATACATGTTTGATATTCTCGATGCCGGCAAGAAAGAAAAGGAAGAGCGTATTGAGGCGCTCGATGCAATTTGCGAATGTATTGCTTGTATTCCCGATACTGATTTGCAGTCGGAATATATCAGGTCTCTAGCCAATATGTTCGAGATGTCGGCAATCGATATCAAAAAGCGTGTGCAGGGACTAAATAAAAACAAGGTTGTTATAGAAGATTGGAAGCCCGGATTCTATGGCATCGAAGAAGCTTCTGCATTCCTGGCTAAAGATAAATCGGTGGTCTGTGAACTAACGTTCGACCATGATCTATTTATGACCGATTCGCATGAGCGTCCCATTGTATACGCCTATGGAAATCCTTCGACGTACGATATACAGTCGCTGCGTACCAAGATTAACCGCTTCCGTGTTTCTGCCGACGAAGATAATATTGTACCGTCCTATACAGAAACGTCCGAACTGGGTACCTTAAAAATGCTATTCAAAGAGGGTTTTGATATTCAGGTGGAAGCATCTATTTATAACTCGAACCGTGACTACAGCGATGATTCCGAAGATGAAGAAAGCTTTGTCTCTTCCGATTCGTATTACGACTTCTGTAACTTCTATATCGTAGGCTATGGCTATATGATATCCGGAGAAACAAACGGTTTGCTAAAATCGGATATGATAGAACGCTGTGCCGAAGTAATTTCGGAACTCAAAGCTGCCGCTCGTGAGGTTATGATGAAAAGTTATGCCAAGCGTCTGGGTGTAGATAAGACAGCCCTCGATAAGATTCTAAAGCCTATCCTTGCCACAAAGAAAGATAATAGCAAATTCAATGCGCAGCGGCTTGCCGAAATGGGCGATATTGCGACCTTATACGACTCTTCTGCCGTTCCTCCCTATGTGTTGGAAGATAAAGTATTAAATAATATTCATACCCTATACAATTTCTATCCCTTGCGTAACAGTAAAGGCGAAAATGTAGCATGGATGTATAAGAATTCGACAGGAAACGGTTATTCCAGAATTACAGATTTTGTAATCGAACCACTCTTACATGTATACGATAAGTTGTCTCAAGCCAACAAGCGTGTTGTTTATCTTCGTCACATGCGCCCTGAATTAAATCGGTATGTAGAGTTGCAGAGTAGTGTTTTGGTAAATCTTACAGACCTGAATAAAAAAATATACGATGAAGGGAATTTTATTTTCAGAGGTACAAATTCTCAATGGCAAGATATCCGTTCGGCTATTTCCTATGACTTTACATTTTGTCGCGAATTGCGTATCCTGGGACAGCATACATCCGAAGTTTTTGCTTTTGGAAATGCAATCTTTCATAAAGTAAAAGATACTGAGACAGGAAGATCTAAATATGAAATTTCGTACGCCGACAAAATTGGTATTGTAAGTCATGGTAATGACAATTTCTATCTTCCGGCATTCTCCGAAATACGCATATCCGACTTTGATAAAGACGATAGCTATAAACAAGCTGTGCATCTCAAATATAAAGAAATACCCGAAAAAGACCGCCTTACGTTCGATCAGTGGGCCTCACTGATGGATGAAGTATACAAGATAAATAACAATGGCAAATGGGCTATATTGTACGCTATTACATCGGCTTTTCGTGATTTCATTTTCAAAGAACGCCGTTTCTTTACCGCATTGTTTTTCATCGGTCCTACTTCTTCAGGTAAATCTCAGGTAGCTTCCAGTATCCGCAATTTATTTATGGATGTCGATATGCCTTTGTTTAACCTAAATACAGGTTCTTTTGCGTCGCTTACCATGCTGATGGAACAGTTGCGAAATATTGTCCTGGTACTCGAGGAATATAACGATAAGCAAATACAAGATCAGGTATTTCAATTACTGAAGGCTGCCGTGTTAGATGGGGTAGGGCGCACCAAGGTAGCCGATACCGCTACTAAAACAACGACCAGTTCAGAGATAAATACACCGCTTGTTTTATTAGGACAGGAAGCTCCGCAAAAAGACGACGGTTCGCTTTCAAACCGTTGTATCCTTCGTGATGTTCCTTACGTGGAAAAAGGAGAGTTTACAGAAGAAGAAACAGAACTCTTCAACACGCTTAAAAAACACGAGCGGATAGGGCTTTGCAATGTTCTTACAGACATACTTTCTCTTCGCGATCTGGTCGAAAAAGAATATCTGACAATCTTCGACAAAGAAGTAAAGCTTCTGAAAGATAAAGTAAAACAAAGCGTTACAAATACCGACGGACTAACCCGTATTATCAACGCCATAGCATTACTTACAGCAACATGCAAGCTGATAGAACAATATACTAACCTAAAACTGCCATTTACATACGATACGTTTTTCGAGCTTGGTGTTACACAGGTTGTGTCGCAGCTTGAACAAATAGCAACTACAAACAAATTGGCGGCCTTCTTTAATGCGATCAACACTTTACTTACTCGTGGTAAGACTGTTCCGGGACGTGATTTCCGTATCAAACCTGAAACATCTGTTCGCCGTGTGGTAAAAGGAAAGGATACCGAACTGCTCGATCTTGAAACAGGAATGAATGTACTATATATAGACCTCAATGCTGTGTACTCTGATTACGAAAACTTCGTAGGGAAAGATGCGGCTGCACCTATGCAAACGCTTGTTATGAACTTTAAGTCAAACCCTGCATATCTCGGGTATAATCGTGCTGTTCGCTACAATTGGACTGAGACGGGATATATAGAACGGGGTACCATCGAAGCTACCGACAACGGCGGCCAGATAAACAATCGTGCTGATCTGAAAATATTGAAAAAAGACCGAACAGGATCTGCTCACATGTTCAACTACGACATGCTGAAGACGCTTTTCGAGATAGACCTGGAACGCATCGAACATCAAGAACCACCAAAGAACGATGATGAACCACCCATGTTCAAAATGACTCCTCCTAGTGAAAAGAACGAAGATGATTTACCTTTTTAAAAACAAAACAATTATGGCTTATAATGTATATTTTTTTAAGAAAACAACGTCAAAGAAAGTAGTTGCTATTCAACTTATTACACATATTAATAGAATCGATCTTTTAATAAAAGAAAAATCCACTTTCTATAGAGAACCCGAAGCTAGAACTTATTCTATGCTTAATTGGCTGACACCACACGACTTTTCTAAATTAGGATACTCGGCTATTTCCGTAAATGAATACCGACAAATAGAGATGCAAGTATTTTCCATACGATATAGAAATGAAGATTTGCCATTTTAAATTAGATATTATGAATAACATATTCCCGGAAATAAGATATCCGCTGTATTATAAGAAGGTCACATATAACAAAACAGTTATCCTTGGCATATTTGAAGATGGAACAATATTACTAAGAATTACTAATCCTAAAAAAGGAGATCGATTATATAACGTGATAAAAAAAGGAGCCGGTAAACTACAACTGAATCCTTCGAGATTGCCGGAGATATCACGATATAAACCATGTTCTAAGGATGATTATATTCAAATGGTTAGACGTATAGATGTCTTAATTGCCTCGGACCTTACTGATGATGATATTCCATTTTTATTTAAATACAAAAACAATAGATTATGAAAAAATTGAATTTAACTGTAAAATCCTGCGCTGATTGCCCTATGCAAAGAAAAGAATATGGACATGGTTATACTAGTTATTACTGTAGATTACAGAAAAGCTTGCCGTCTGTTTTAGAATATATCGAAAAGAAAAAAATACATCCTAATTGCCCACTAGAAGATATTTAAAATTTAAAATAAAGAATAATGAAAATTCAATTTAAGCAAGGTAGCCAAGTAGCTAGTATTGTGCAAAAAATGTTCGAAAAGAAAGAACTTATGCATACGAAGGCAATACAAATTATAGAAGAAGAAACCGGGTGTAAAATAAAAGCAGGATCTGGACTTGGGTTTAGATATGCCTTTTCATTCTGTTACGACTATAGTTTTGCTCATTGTTATTTCGAGGATGTTACTAAAGAAGTTCCCGGATATAAGCAAGAATTCGATAAAGATAAAAATATCGGTTATCGGATAAATCGAAGAACAAAAGCTGCAAAGAATATTGAAGGTAGGTTTTATAAAGAAATATTTGCTATCAGCTCTCGGCAATTGAATGAATTTGGAATTAAAACAGAGACTGACGGACATTGGTATGGATGGCGATTAACAAAAGAAGATAACGGAGAAATTTCAATGGTAATCCATCCTAAGATATACGATTTGATAGATTTCGATAAAGCAAAAGATATAACAATAATCCAATAAATATTTATATTATGAAAACAAAATTTAAAGTCAATGACAAAGTAAAGATTGCATCCTGTCCTATTAAAAAGTATATCGGTAAGATAGGAGTAATAACAAAAGTAATACCTGTATTTGATAATGCAGATCAGGCAAAAAAATCCGGATATATTGGAGAATACTCAATAAAAAAGAATGATGAAACTACTACTGGTTTATATAAAATAGATATTAACGGTAGAGCTTTATCAGGATATGCTTTAGATGAATCTTTTGAGTTGATTTCGCTATCTGATCCAATCTATACAAAAGAGTTTTATGCCAGTCCAGTACTTACCCTAATGGTTTTTAATACTTTTTTAAAGAAGAATCTAGTTTCTGAAAAAGACATGTATAGTTCTGGGACATTTCTTTCTATGGATGTTTTCGATAACAAGGAAACTAGGAAAATATTAGAGGTAATCATATCGGATATAGATGCCTATAAAAAAGAAAACAATGAGGCGTATTTACATGACGAGACAGGTAAAAGTATAGGTCTTTGTTTGTTACATGAAGCTCATTTAAAAGCTCATGGTGCAGAATACGAAATAAAATGGAATGGTTATGAGTTTGTAATCGAGGAAGATGAAGAATAAAAATTGAACACAATATGAAAACAAATAAAATTTTAATATCCATGTCTGCTTCCGCTATTATACTAATAGTGGTGATGGTAGTATTTTATCTAGTCATTATAATCGGAGATCTTATGCCGAGACCGTTGTTTGCGGCTTTTGGAATATTAATCATATTCGCAGTAATAACCTATCTTGTCTACCCCAATGTAGATAGATCCGAAAAAGAAACAGACGAATATATTTCCGATAATAAAATACGTATGCGAGCCCGGAAGTTAAGCGAAATCTCGAGTTACGAAATATACGTTAATAGCTCTCTTTATTCCTGCTTTGAAACACTCAATCCCCGCGATTTAATATTTATCGATGCTGAAGGATATAAATGCGTTACCGATCAGGATTTTAAATACGCAGACGAGAACAATCGTTTTCCTATTACTGTATACCGATTTATCAAAACAACGGATGTAAAACCTGAAAATAAAGAATGATTATGGAAATGCCTGTACCGTGCGATAAATGCAAAGAATGGGTTGAGTTAAACTCAACACGCCAATCAGAATTAAATAAGAATGAAATGCTTTGTCCTGATTGTTATCATATTGATAGCGAAGTTAAGGATCTGTTTGATGAAATAAAAGACATTCAATACATGCTCGACAACAATGAACCCGAAGTGAAAGGAGACCGTCGTGGATGGAAGCGTAATATCAAAGAAGCAAAACAAAAAATTAAAGAACTTGGATACGACTATGACACACTTATCTAATCAAACAAAAGATATCTATTGTAACGAATGCAACCGTTTTCTTTTCTCCACGTCTACCGAGGCGTGGGGAGCTATCGGTTGTGAAGCGCAGAATAAAGGTTTTATTTTTAAAATACCAATACTGTTTACGGATAAATACGAAAGACTATTTTTCTGTTGTAAAGAATGTCAGAAATCATTCTACGATAAGAATATTCCGAAAAATGAAGAGATAAGCAAAACATTATCGGATATGAAATCTCAAATACCTGAGATGGCTAAACAGGTAAGTTCTAAAATGGCCGAGTTAGTAGATCTAGTTGTAAGTAAACCTATAAATTATACTGTTTCACATCGACTTACCTACAAACTCTTAAACTGGGGTGCATTCTGCCATCAGTGGGACAAATTACTTGTAGACTTAGATAAATTATATTCAGATTTCGAGAAAGATTTTAACCCCGAAAAGGGTGAAACTCAAAAAGGCGAATTCGATAAATGGATTGAAAAATTTAAATCTGGAAAATTCTTTGGTACAGAACGCTCGTTCGATATTGATATAGACCAAGCCACTAGAAGTATTTATTTCACAAGAATAAAGTAAAAACAAATGATACCACCCTATAAACAAAATGTAGCGCAACCAAACACGATACGCACTCATTCAGGGCTCTACATGAATGTATTTGCACCAACTGTAGATATGATCTGTATCGAAGATATAGCGCATGCCTTGTCGATGCTCTGTCGTTTTGGAGGCCATTGCTCCGAGTTCTATTCCGTAGCACAACACAGCCTTTTGTGTGCCGACCTGGTACCTGAAGAATATAAGCTAGAAGCTTTGTTACATGACGCTGCCGAAGCTTATTTGGTCGATCTTCCTAGCCCTATAAAACATCGGATGCCCGATTATCAAACAATAGAAGATAAATTAATGAAGGTAATTGCTAAAAAGTTCGACCTTGTTTATCCTTTTCCCGAAGTCATACACAAAGCTGATAAAGACATGTTGAAGTATGAATGGGATGCACTGATCGAAGGATTTAACAAATTTATTACACCTTTGACTGATCAAGCCTTTTTAAAGAGAGGATTTCTTCGCCAGTATTATATTTATAAAAGATAACAGCCATGATACTATCATACAAACAAAAATTTCCGTGGGGCAGGCCGACAAACTTTGAGCAGAAGATCAAAGAAGGCATAAAGAAACACACTATCCGTGACGATATACACGGACGTTGGAAGCCTGGAATGATGATACAGCATGCTCATGGTGTACGTACATCTAATTATAGATGCTTTGCTGAAGGTCAATGTATATATACACAAATACTGGAAATAAAAGCTATTGATTCGCATGAATACAAATTATACCATTCTGAAATAAAGGTTTTAAGGTCTATCTTAAATGGCGATGATAAGATAATTTTTGAACTATTTGTAGATGGTCGCCGACTAAACAATGCAGAAATTCACGACTTTTCACGTAACGACGGTTTCGACGCTACAGAAGACTTCTTCAGATGGTTTAACGAACCTTGCACAAAGAAAATTATTCATTTCACCGACTTTAAGTATTGATATTATGAAAACATGTGCAAAATGCAAAGTAGAGAAGCCAATAGACAATTTTGGTTTTAAATCAAGGAGTAAAGACGGATATAACGGAGTATGCAAATCTTGTAAACGTATTCAAGATAGAGAAAGCAAAATACGAACAGATCGAAATAAAAGAGTGCGAGAAGACAGGAAGAAAAATCCTGAGAAGTACAGAAAGTACGGAAGAGATTACTACTATAGAAACAGAGAGGCTTGTATTGAGCGTTCGATGAAGAAATATCACAAACAACCGAATGACCCTCTCTGAAACATTTAATCACTCAGGGTATACATGGCCGGCATATTGCCGGCCTTTCTTTTCGTGAACGAAAGCGAACCGTTCAGGGAGCGACGGCAGTATGACGGAGCGATAAAACGGTTTGCTGAGAGTGAACACCTTTTGATGATTCTCTCTTGAGAGTATTCAGAAAGTTTAAAAAAGACATGTCTTCGGATATGTCTTTTCTTTTTTATCAAAATCTCCCCCGCACCCCCTCTCTATATAGAATAAATTATATACACACATATTTGAAAAATATTTTTCACTCGACCTTGCCAACATACCAACATACCAACAAAAAAATTATTTTTCAACACAAAAACGGCGTATTATATTATATATTAATTATTTAGAAAATAATATTAATATATAATAGGCTTGTTGGTGTGTTGGCTTTCTGTTGGTATATGTTGGCATGCTTTTTTAGGCTTGTTGGTATGCTTTTGTTGAAAATTGTGTTTGTTGGCTCTGTTGGTATGCTGAAAGTGCACATTTTTGTGTATTTAATTTTTGTGATATTGTTTGATTTCAGTAACTTAGCAAAATATTAATAGTCTTTGTTGGTATGTTGGTACGTTGGTACAAAAAAATACCTTCCTATAATTTGAAAACATGTATATATTATGAATGCCAGATTTATAAAAATAAACCTTCCTGAGTATCTTCTTAATTTTGTCATTCGGCAGATGGGAGAAGAAAAACAACCTCTAAAAGTGCGTAAAAACACATTTTTAGGAAATCTTATATACTCAGAATTATGTAAAGTTCCTGAAGATTGTACTCATTATTTTCGTCAATTACCAAATAAGAATGTACTAACACTCGATATCTTATGGATGGGTGGCCGCGAAGATAAACGAATAAATTGCAATCAGACATATTATTATATCCCTACTTCCGTACAGCGTTCTATGGAAAGCAAAATAGAAGATTTTTTCAACGAGTTATTTTTTAATATTGTTGACATAACCAAAGAATATACCGACGCTGAATATAAAGATTTGATACAATCTTTCTGTAATCGTTATTCAATCGATTTTGCCAAAAATTATGATATGCTAAAAAAGAGGCATTATCGAAAAAGAATAGAAAAATCTAATTGCACGGTTGTCCTCTGAAAACATGATTTTTTGATATATTTTTTATTGCACCATTGTCCCCTAAAAACTCGCTTTTTTATTATATTTTTTATTGCACCGTTGTCCCCTGAAAATTGATAATTTATGAAAGAATTTTGTTCTAAGTTCTATATAATTCCGATAACGGATATTGCTTCTATTGCAAACAATATTGTTGTGCCTGTTGATGGTGCTTCTGTAGATACACTTTTTTCGGAAGTGTTATCTATCGATCCTAAGCCCGATAATGCAGATGCAGGCTTGTCGTTATCTTTATCTCAAGACATTATTATAGATAAGGTTAGTTCTCTTGTTGCATCAAAATACAATTATCCCCGCTATTGTGTTCTCATTATATATTATACCGATGGCACATATACTATCTACGGATCTACAGACTATCCGGTAGTCGCATATATCACTCCCGGAATACAGTCCGATACCCTTTCCGTTTCCCTTCAAACGCCCGTTATACCACTTATATAAGTCCTTTACATACCGCTGTTGTTTGCACACTTTTGTGTGTAAATAACAGCGTATGAATCCGTATACACAACTTGTATCCATTCTTTCTTCTCCATCTGCGCGATTCTATTGCAACGAAGCCGAAATAGTTTCCGCATTAGTGTCGGTAATGAAATTTATCGATGTCGCACATGTTACCGAAGAACAATTTCCTTCTTATAAGACTCAGGTAGCCTCTATTTTCGGTGTTGTCAATCCTATTACCCAGGAAAAAGAAATACACGTCACCACAGACTACGCTTCGCAAGAAGTAACTCCGGGGTCACTTGCTTATTATCCCATTATGGGAATGATACTATCCGATTCGCGTTGGTGGTTTTCCTCTAAACAATTTGTAAAGGATCTGCAAGCCGCCGAAGCTAATCCGATGGTTAATGCTCACTTTCTGCATATCAAGTCGGGAGGGGGCGAAGCCTGGTATATGGATCGGGTGGCCGAGACTTTACAGTCTCTAAAGAAACCAATTTATTCTTTTGTAGAAAAAGTTGCTGCCAGTGCAGCTTATTATATTGGTGTACATGGCGCTACTATAAAGGCATCTACCCAAAACGATCTCATAGGCAGTATCGGTACGCTGATCGATAGTCTCAACTTTATGCCTTATTTCGAGAAACTCGGTATTGAACGTATTCGCGAAGTAGCTACAAAATCAGACCTTAAAAACAAAAAATACGAAGATCTATACAACGGAAAGCCGGAACAATTTATCCGTGAGGAATTAGATCCGCTCCAACAGCAGTTCGAAGCTGCTGTGCGTGCTGCCCGTCCACAATTAAACGATCTTCCCGACGATGATCCCGTATTCCGGGGTGAATCCTATTATGCCTCTCCGCCTGCTATCGATAATAAACTGATAGACGGCCTAACTACTTTCGAAGAAGCCTTGTACGAAGCCGATACGATGGGCAAGGAATGGGCACAACTCCAAAGGAACCGAAAATCCCTTATGTCTTACATTTAAATATATTAAAATGCCAAATTTTATTCAAGCTCTAAAAGGTATTTTCCAAAAACTTAACCTTACTGATAAGGCTGAATCTGATCAGTTGTCGGATGATGATTGGAAAAATATAGCCCAGGAATACAATACGCAAAATCCTGGATGTGATTTTAATACTGATCTCAAAGCAGTATTAAAAGAAAAGAATGATGCCAAGGCGAAAGAAGAAGAGCAAAAAAAGCAAATACTTGCTATTGCAAACAGGGTAATGCCTGAGTCTTCTTCTGATAGTGGCGATAACCCTCAATCTGAAAATGAAGGATCTCCAAAACCTTCAGACAATATCGACCCGGTTGCTATCGTTGAGAAAATGGCTATAGCTATCGAGGGTTTAGCCGCTAAGGCAAACAGAGATAAGCCCGAAGATGAAATTAAGCCTTCTCTGAATATCAATGGTCCCGGAACCGACAAAACGCATTTCCTGGGTATTGCACACCCGATGTTCTCCCTAGAGAAACGTTGGAACAAAATTGCAGCCAATCCTTCGTATGCTATACAGAATCCTGATCCTTCAAAACAGGAAATAGAAGCGTGTACACAAGAGTTCGAAACGTACGGCGATAGCTTGAAGAAACGTTATGCGTATCTCAAGAACAATAATATGTTGAACGCTGAACGCTTGATGACGTTCACCAACGATTATTCAGGTCTCGATCCAGCCAATCTTCCCGATTTTTATTTAGTGCGCCGTCAGGATGCTCTCATCGCTCGCCTGATTACCATGTATAATATTTACGACGTGTTCCCTCGCCGTTATGGCATCCAGGATCGCGAAGTAATGTTCTCGGCTTTCTTCGATGCTGTTTCTCAAGCTTGGCAAGAAGGTGAGATCTATAAAGGTAAAATGGAACTTCAACCTGAACTAGCGTATGTAGATGACGCGATGATCAAGTTGAAATTCAAACCGATGAAAGAGATCGAACGGATGTATATCGGTTACTTGAATACTGAGGGTTCAGATCCTATGAAGTGGTCTTTGATCGAGTGGCAGATACTTAACGTGATGACTCAGGCTATCAGCGAACAAAACCATCGTCGTATCATGGGTATATACGTTGCTCCCGAAACAGGTAAAGCCGGTCACTACCTAAACTCTTCTACAGGTATTGTATATAGCCTTATCCGCTATGCACATGAGTTTAAATTGAAACTTCACGATGATGATTCTTATATGGCATATGACGAAAGCACATTCCTTGAAACCGTTCAGGATATGCTTGAAGATATCAAACTTGCCATTACCGAAGACTATACGGTTCCTTTCAATAAGCTTGTTGTTATCCTGAACGACAATCACAAACTTTGGTGGAAAAAGAACTGTCGTGCCAAATACGGAAAGGATCTTGACTTTACAGGACCTGACAGTATGATGGCGAAAGTTCCGGATATCGATACACCTATCGTTTGGTTACCGAACTTAGGTACTTTGCCGTTGATTTTGGTACAAGAGCCTGGTAACTTACAGTGTATAGAATATATGCCGGGTGAAATGTTGGCTCTTCAGTTTGAGCGCGCAATGGAAACATACAAGGCCTGGTCTGTATGGAAAGAAGGAACTGCCGCTTCTTTTGTAGGTATGAAGTTTAATTCTAAGACCGACTTGGATAATAACAAATTCCTGCGTCAACGCATATTTATGAATAAGCCGGCTGCTTTTGTTGCTGCCGATGCTACGACTATAGATGGTGCAACAGGGTTCTGGTTTGTTACGCAGGCTAATACAGCAGCTAAAGCGCTCACTGATATTTCTAATGCACGTTTGGGTGTTGGTTATAAGTTTGAGTGTGGAAGTCTTACAAATGCTACTACAATAGCTAAGTCAGGCAAATTCTCTGAAATTACGGCTGCGTATACACCTACCGCTGTAGGCGATTATATAATGCTTGTTCTGAATGCAGATAAAACAAAATTCTTAGAACTCGAACGTATGGTCGGTGGTACTCGCACGATAAATGCGGTACTGCAACCGAATGTTCCGGGTGTACGATAATCGAAGATGAAAGCTTGGAGGCTTCGGCCTCCTGCTTTTATTCCATAACGAAACAATATTTCATAAAATATTTATCTATGAGACAATTTAATTTAGATAGTCACATGTCTTATGTGACCAAAAAAGAAAAAGCAAGGAAAGCATCTTTATTTAAGTCTGCAATCTTGATGATAGGACTTCTTTTTGGATTACTTGCTGCTTATGGCGCATTTTCTGAACCCGAAAATGCCGTAAAAAATGTAATTGTTACAGCCGGAACAGGATCTTTGGCAATGTGTGCTATGGTATCTATTAACGATGTTAGCGACCGGCATACATCTCCTAATGCGATAGGACATAAAGTATGGCTTATACCCGTATCCGATATTGACGATACTGTTCCATTCCCTACTATGAATGTAAATAGAGAGGTCACGACTATACCGATGAAGTCCGGTAAGTTTATGCACTATTTCGAGGCACATACAATCCCTACATTTTTAGGTAATGGTACCAAAGAGGCTAACGCTATTACAATTACCGGAACGAATACGTTTACGCTTGTTATGGGTGGTAATCGTGCCGAGCTTCTTAATTTTATTGAAGAATATGCCGGAACCAAGTTTGTTATTATATATCAGGAATGTGAAAGCGGAATTATGCAAGGTATAGGTAATCCTTGTAAGGCTGTAACGCTAAGTACATACGATAATAAAAATGATGCTGAAAGCAGATCTGTTACATTTACGTTTACCCAACAGACAATACAGCAACCTTGGACTTATATCGGTGATATCATTCGTCAAAATCCAATTACGCTTACTGCGGGAGCTACCACTTTGGCTATCGTTGCAGGAAACAATCGATATATTTTACCAAATGGCACTTCCGCTACATATGCGATATCTGCTATATCGGGTATTACGGTAGCCGATATAGGGCGTATTATTACCCTGATTGGTGACGGAACTACAAATGCGGCTACTGTAGCCGATGGTGATCCTTTCTTGCTTGTCGATGGCGCTACATGGACAGCCTCTAAAACGAAAGAGCTGTATCTGAAAGTGTTTGACGCTAATACCCTTATAGAGGTTGGTCGAATATAAAAACATTTAATTATGCCTTTAAATAGAGAAAAAAGAGGTCATTACAACCAATTGCGAGCTGCTTCCCACCTGGAAGCAGACCTCGCATTGTTGGCAAGTATCGACCCTAAAAACGAATTACTTGTCAAGCCTTCAGGTAAAGAACAGAAATATGCTGACAATGTATTGTATGAGTTGCTGACGCTAACGTCAAATACTGATATTATAGCTTTCCGTAGAAAATTTGCAAAGGAAAAACTTCAAAAATCACAGGAAGAGATCTTGCAAAAACGCTTTGCTGATTATATTAAAAAAGCAGATCCGAAAAAGAGTATAGATATTCAAGAGTTTATCAAAATTATATCTGCCGGTCTGTTTTTGTTAGTTGCTACACTCGATTGGCCTGTAGATGAAGATGTTTTCCCTTCCGAAATTGAGTTAGTTGCAGTTGATAGCGAAAAATATCATGTAAAATTAACAACCGAGGCTGTTTCTGCTCGTGAAAATGCAAAAAAAGAGAAGGAAGAAGCTGAAGCTGCTGCTGAAGCTAATAAAAAAGCAAAAGAAGAAGCTGTTAAGACGAATCTATCAGAAGAGCTAGAAGAAAAGCAGTCGGAACTCGAAGAAAAAGAAGACGAGTTACTTAGCAAAGAATCAGACTTGGATGACAAGGAAACTGAACTGTCCGAGAAAGAAGACCTGTTGAATGAAAAGGAGGCCGAATTGGCAGTTAAAGAAACTGATCTGAACAATAAGGCTACCGTTGAAAAAAAAAGCGTCTCAAAGAAGAAGAATACCCGAAAATAAAGTGGTATAACTATCTTGACGATGACATTAAAACGGCTACGCTTATTTATTCAGATCGAATAAATACGCACAATCAGATGAAGGTTCTTGATGCACTGCTCGATAAAAAGCCGACTGAAAAGGCTGTAAAAGATTTGGCAGAATTACGCATCAGGAATCTTCTTTGTTTTCGGGAACTCCAATCTTTCAACGATACAGGAAAATGGCTTCAGAAACACCCGCTGATTATGCACCGCAGTGTTTATTCACGCCTCGAAGAAATTTTTATACTCAATCATACCAAGTTTATGGACGAATACAAGCTTTGTTGCGCCAATATTGCACGATATGAATCTTATCTACGCAGCGATAAACGCATCGATAGACTTGATACGGATAAAGCTCTTCTGCAAAAGCACACCGAAACGAAAGCCGTATTTGAATCTGTAATAGAAAACAATAAGCTATGACGCATTTCGAAATATTATCAAAACTCGATCCGGCTATAATTGCTCATTTTCTCGAAACGGGAAACTCAGAAGGTATTCCTCCTGAGACACAGCAATGGTTACAGGAAATATCTATGGCTTATGAGGAATACGATAAAGATCGTAATATCTCAAGTGCTGCAAGAAGTTTAATGAAGCGCATAGCTGCTAAGTTTGGTAAGAAACCTTCTTTTCGAACATGTCAAGAGCGTATTTATGCTGCCTTAGAGTATTTCCATGTTGACAATATAGTTTCAGATAAAGTTTGGTATATCGATTTTGCGAATAAATATGAAGATGATGCAAAAGCAGCTATTGAGGCCGAAGATTTCAAATCTGCATATCTCTTTCGTAAAGCTGCCGAAGAATGCCGTGAAAAATCAAGTATTGCAGCAAGTTTAAATACTGGTTTTGTTCCTGTGTTACTTTTATCTCCGGATATTTCTCTTGTTGATTATGGATTTGAATCAAAATCTATGAAAGAAATTGCGCGAAAAAACAATGAAGGTTTTTATATAAAACATATTGATTCATTGCCTATAGATGAAATAGAAAAGAAGAGACTTCGTAGAGATGCGGACTTGCCTGAAACACCTTACGAAGAAATTGAAAGCGATTAAATTATGATTGAGAATGAACAATACGAATGGGCTCAAGATTACTATATGAATATGGCACAAATGCGTGCCGCTCTTATTGATCCCAATGTTTTAATAGCAGAAATTGCTCGTGGTGGTGGTAAGACTGAAGGAATAACAGGGCCTCGTATATTGCGAGTTGCAGATGCTATGCCTCGAGAGTTAGCTTTTCTTGTGCACAATACGTACGCAGCTCTATTGACTAATATTGTGCCTAACCTTATTTCTTATTTTAATAAAACTATATGTGCAGGACAACGATGTATTCTTGAAGATGGTGTTGATTATGTTATTGGAACATCTAAATTACCAAAACATTTTTCACGCCCACGTTACCCTGTTCTTAATGCCCGTCATTCTATTGTTTTTCGTAATGGTTTTAACTTACAATTGGTCTCTTCTGATCAGCCTGACTCTGTAGCCGGGCGCTCTGGTGTGCATGCTTTTATTGAAGAAATGAAGCACAATAAGGGTGAAAAACTAAAAACAAGGCTTTTTCCTGCCCTTCGTGGTAGCGACAATCGTGATGTTCGCAACCATCATTTATACCAAGGTATAACGGGGGTATCCGATACGGCTCGTGTCGATCTGGGTGAAGATAACTGGTATGAGGAATATGAAACCAATATGGATATGAATCTTATAAATGAAATTGCTTCTGTGGCTAAACCTGTTAATGATGCAATGGTTATAAAAATGCATTTCGATTGGATGCAGAATGAAGTAAAATCTAAGCGTCGCGAAATGTCAGAACTTACACCTTTATACCCTAGATATGAAAAAGCTATAAAAACATTGCATCTTTGGGAAGGTCGTCTTCGTGATATGCGTAAAAAGGCTTCATTTTACATTCGTGCATCCTCTTTGGTAAATAAAAATTTTTTAGGTCAGGGATTCTTCAAACAACAATTAGAATTGATGGATATGGAAGAGTTTCTAACGGCTATTTGTGCCATACGTATACGTGCTGTTGTAGATCGTTTCTTTGCAAACTATGTTCCAAAAGTTCATCAGTTTAGTGATAGTTACAAAAACGATATGTTACTAAAGGTTGATCTCATGGGAGGGTTTCGTATCACTGCGGGATATCTAAAATATTATAATCCGGACGATGAATTGTTGCTAGGATACGACCCCGGTAAATTTCAAAGCCTAACAGTATCACAAGAACGTAATTTCGGACATGAGGTACGTACGATAAAAGAATTCACTTGCTATTCTCCTGCCGATCAAACACACCTGGCGCTCGACTTTTATGATTTCTTTGGTGATGACGCCCGCAACAAACGAATTAAACTATATTATGACCGTGCCGGTAATAAAACAAAAGAAGAGCTCGAACAAATAACTACAGATGCCAGGCTGTTAAAAGCAGAACTGGAGCGATACGGTTTTTATGTAGAGCTTATGAACGAGGGTCAGCCAACTATATACTATTGGCAGCAAAAGAAACTACTCGATTATATATTCAGTAATAAATTTGCAGCTTTTCCACGTCCTTATATTTGCGAAAATCAGTGTCCTAATCTATGTTCGTCTATTCTGCTTAGCCCTATGAAGAAGAGCGCAGATGGAAAAATAGAACTCGATAAGTCTTCCGAGAAAAAAGTTCCTATGAAGTTGCAGGCTGGTAGATCTACTCAGTTACCATCAGCTCTTATTTACTTCTATTATGGGCGCTATGGGCACTTATTACCGTCCGAATTTAGCTCAATACCTGATAATTTACCTGAAAACACGATAATGTAGCCTGTTTTTCATTATAAAATATTGTTTTCGTACCATAAAGTAGGGGGCTGTTTACATCGGTTCAAATATTAAATGTTTGAAGATCAATCCTATTTTTGAAAAATAAAAAAAATAAAAATTTTTACACGAAAGAAAATAGCCGCGAACGCTGACTTGTCGTCGTGCAATTCAAGAGGGGTTTTGGTCGGGAAATGTGATATTAAGTTAAAATTAACATTATTGTTAAAAATTGATCGTTTTTAACATTTCTAGTTTTTTTCATTAAAAAACAAGGCCCTATATATAGGTGGCTTTACCATTTTTTTTTGAAGTCGGGTGCCTATCGTTGGTTATGTTAGGACGGTGAACGTGTAGATGTGTATAAACCAGGGTATATACTATAGGATGGATATTAATTATTTTATACATTTACAAAAACTTAAATAAAAAGACTATGAGAAGATTGTTATTTGTATTGTTGGTTTTCTTTCCTATTCTTATGTGTGCACAAAAGATCGATAAAAACGAGATAGACGAATTTACCGGGGTTAAAACAATTTACACTAACTGGGAAAAGTTTAAGACTGGTAATGGTCTCACAGGTAAGGATAATTTAATGTTTCGATTTATAAGCCTGGACGGCGTGGAAACCTTCCATTTGAAGTGGGTAACATGTGAAATGTTATCTATTAAAGAAGGGTCGAAGCTAATGTTTAAAATGTCCGATAATTCTATTATAACACTTACATCAATTAGTTATGCTATTGCTGCCAAAGGTGATGGCGTTACCGGTTTATCTATGAGTGGGATACTAGGTATTAGTTGTATATACGATGGTAGTGATATCGAAGCATTTGCTAAAGATAGCTATTTGACTAAGCTAAGGATATACACCACTGATGGATATGTAGATATAGATATAAAAGAGAAAGATGCACAGAAGATCAATAGGGCATATAAACTAATGAAAGAAGCTCCTAATAAATAATAAATTATAATAAATACCATGAAAAAATTATTATCAATACTATTAGTACTCTTATTTGTTTCTTGTGCCCCTGGTAGTTCTGATTATGATTATAACGGATCTTCTGGCTGCGGTACATATAATGGTCATAGTTTGTATAAAGGATCTAAAGGGGGATGTTATTATTATAACAGCAAAGGAAATAAAGTGTATGTAGATCGCTCTCTTTGTAAATGTTGAAGTTTTATTGAAAAGTATAAAATACTATGGGATTTTCTTATCGAAAACGGGTAAAACTTATGCCTGGTGTTAATATTAATCTAAGCAAAAAAGGTGCTAGTGTAACTGTCGGTATCCGAGGTGCTAGTGTGAATATTGGAAAGTCCGGAATATATCAAAATTTAGGTATTCCGGGTACTGGTATATATTCGAGAGAAAAAATATCAGGGAATGATTCCGTTAAATCGGATCAAAGTACATTAAAAACCAAAGAAGCTAAAAGGCCTGTATCTGAAAAGAGATATAAAAAAGATTATTCTTCTGTTTATTTATCTGTGCTATACGTACTTGTTATTATTCTTGTTATAGGTATTATCATAAGCTATACAGTTAACAACTAATGTTGTACAATGAAATATTTCATCTGTTTATATATACCAATAATATTATGAACATGAAGAAAAAACTTAAAGTAATAACAATCTTAAATATTTTTTCTTTGTGGTTTTTTGCAACTTTCAATAATCTTTTATTTTGATCGTCTATTATTTGTAGATTTTTTGTTAATTTTTCGTTCTCTTTTTCGCAAATATCTAATTGGTCTGCTAGTTTTTTTAATTGGTCTGATATATTAGTTAATTCTTTTTCTAAGTTGTTGTTTGCTAAAAATAGATCAGAGACTTTACCTATTTCTATTTCTAGCTTAGCGCTAGCATCTATTTTACCGTTTATTAATTCTGATAATAAAGATTCTTTTCTTTTTTCTAAATTGGATATTAATTTATCTTTTTTCTCTTTTTCTTCATTAAGAGAAATTAATTCTATTTTTAGTATATCTATAAATTCATTTATTTGAGATTGATTTGAAAAGTTTGTGTCTACATATTCGAAGAAACCGTATCTTTTTATGTCGTATTTTAGTCTATTAATTCTATCTGTTAGAAAATTTTTAGCTTCTAAAATATCATTAATTCGAACTAGCTCACGCATGTTATCGTAATCTGTATACCCTATATTATAATTATAATGAGACTTTTTGATGTATTCAGCTAATATTTCATTTGTTGTAGTTTTCCGTGATATGTCTAATATAGAATAATAGTCTTTCATGTTCACTTAAATTTTATGTGAAACTATGAATTATTTCTTATTATCCTCTATTTCAGCTAATATTTTTTTTATGTCTTCTATTGAATTTATTTCATAAGGTCTATTGTTGTATCGAACAATACCTATTATTTCCCCCTCTTTTGTTTTTGTGAATAATTCCGATATGTTGCAACCTATAGCATTCGCTATACGCTCTAATACTTCAACCGATGGATTGCCATTTATGTGCTGAGATAATCCAACCCGTGATATTCCCATCGTTTCAGCCACCTCATTAATTGATAGACCTTTTTCTTTTATTAGCTCCTTTATCCGTAAACCCATAGATATACATTGTTAATACATTGCAAATTTACATAGTTATAGCTTTGTAAAGCTATAGGTTATCATAAATAATGTTAATGTAAAGCAAAAAGTATTCGTTTTATTTGTTTTTGAAAAGTGATAGCTTTACATTTGTGTCATAATAATAAATCAATAAAAAATAAACATCATGAAACGAATTCTTTTTTTAGTCGGTATCATCACTTTAGTCGCAGCTTTGTCTTCAATGATCTTTTCTATCGATTTCGGTATCGTAGAACAAAAGTCATTTATGGGATTACTAGCCGTATCGGCTATCTCTTTAGCTATCGCTAACATTATCAATAAAAAATAAATAGTTCGAAAAATCAATAAAAATAAACAGATATGAAAGCAACGGAATTAAATAGCAGACAAGAAAGAAATGCAGAACACGCAAAGGAGTTCAAAAACTGGGTGAAAAGCAAGAATGTAGAAGTTTTAACTAGTCTTCCGGGCGTAGATTTGAAAGTAGGTCAGAAAGTAACATTCATAAATGGTTACGGCGTAAAATTTGAGGGTCACACAATATTAGGATTTCATACTCCTGACAAATACGGAGATTGTGTATATCTCGATATAGATTGTTATTGGTTCTCGGTTAGTCCTGATCGTGTGATCGTTGAAAAGACACAAGAAGATGAAATAAAAATCCCTTCTGTCGGGCAATACGTATTTGATATCTATTACAACTGCAAAAAGCAAGTGAAGGGTATTGCTAATGGGTTGTTTTACGTTGGGTCTGATCACGAACCGGTACACCGTAACGAATTTATTTTTCCATTACCAACTAACAAATAATACTTTACAGTTATGAAAACAACGGAATTAGAAATAGGGTCAAGGTATAACTACCAAATGAATAGCGAAACTGTATTAGAAGTTACTTATGTTGGTTCTTACGAAGGTTCTGGATATACAATGTACGATTTTACATATATGAATGATGGTGTAGAGAAAAGTACAACAATGTTTGAGCGTGCAGTTGAGAGTTGTGTTACGCCTATAAAGAAAACTACAACTATATACGGTCTTTTTGAAAAGTATATAGTTTCTGATTGTACTAATTTAGAAGATTTTGCATGTCGTTACAGAAAACCAGATAGATATAAGCTTAGGGATAGTTATTTGCCTGGCTATTCCGATGCAGTTCTTGAAAGCCATAGGGAAGATTTGCGAAAATACGGTATTACTTGGATTAGCCGGCATGAGTCTGTAACCGGTAAAGTCGTTGCTTTCGTTAACAAATAAAATTACAGCTATGACAACTTCAACACTTTCCATCGGAATTAATTATCTATACGCTACCAATCACGGCGTAATAGAAGTAAAATATATAGGACCTTTTACGGCGATGCCCGGGGGCGACTGGCATGACTTTGCTATCAACGACAGGTATAAGGATAAGATAATAACCATATCGGCCACATCGATAGAGCGGGGCGACCTGCGGTGTGCGGATCTGTCGATAACGACCGTATCGACTCCATCGAAAATAGAAGCAAATAAAGATATACCCGTATCGCCTGTATCGTCGGTGCAACCTGATAGCGTAGATTTAAGAGAAATAGATATAGCCTTCGCCAAGGGCGGGCGATCTGTGACTAATAATATAAAAGGTACATGTCTACAAAACACAGTATTGCACGCCTACTCTTATCTATATCGGGCTTTCGTTCAGGGTATAACAGACGTTCGAATTTATTTGCACGGAAAGCGTATAGCTATTCAAGATATATGTTCTTATACCCCTGTATCGTTTATGGACTATCTGATTTTGAATGTAAAAAGTTGATATTATGATAAAACTTACAGGTGTATTAGACTGGGAATTAACCCGATTGGGATTAGAGGCGGGCGATGTGATAAAAATCCATACGCCACCCGGAAAAGAAAACGGAGCTATATTCTTCGATACTTACTACAACGGATTTACACAAAACTGTGTGGTTTATCCTGAAAATTATGAGATAATAGACAACAAAACAAAATAACATACTTATGAAAACAGCAACTAAAAATACCAAATCAAAAACCGCGCCTACATACCAGGGCATGGCATTTCGTTCTATGATCGCCTATATACTCTCGTACTTCAGATACATCAGGCGCATACATAGCGTCGAAAATGGGCTCGATCCGAACGAACATTTCAGGCTTTTTCGTACCAAATCGAGCCTTTGCGATACGCATATATTCGAAGGCAGCAAGTATACAATAGAAATCATTGTTCGGCAAAACAAGCCGGAGAAAGGGGGCGAAAATGGCTAAATGTGCAATACTGAACACAAAAGTAAACTTCTCAACGAAGGTATTAGAGGCACTTGAGGAGCTGCAAAATGACAATAACGATGCGATATCGATGTATGTAGATCACCTGGACAAAGTTTCTGATTTGCTATTCAAGATAGGCGGCGACATGTCTGAAGACGAATCTAAGAACGAAATATTTCAGATGCTGCACGAAAACCACATGCTACGAAAAGACCTGGATTCTTTGAGAGCTACAAAATAAAAATATTCCGTGTGTGTTTAATATGTTTATATTATTGATTTTAGCCGGTGCGTTTGCCTGTGAAGGTAGGCGCACTTTTTTAATTTATTTTAACAAATCGAAAAAAAATTTCCGCCGCCGAAAAAATCCTACGCGTATATATACATATATGGCGATCATTCGCATTTTTATTCTGAATCGGCTCTCTTGTTGGCGTGTTGGTATGTTGGTCGTAAAAAACACCTTTTTATAAAACGAAAAAATTTTTTTTCGACGTACGTAAACTTTCGCGCACGTATATACATATATGGCGATCATTCGCATTTTTATTCTAAATCGGTATATTCTAAACTGATTTTTTGTCCTTTCGCTCCGCATACAGAACTTCTATTTTCGCTGTATGGAAACAATCAGCATATCCGAAGCCGTACGCCTGGCACGTGAAGTATCGCAGCTTCCCGAGCCTCAAAACAGGTTTACGATTGCTTTCTTCCCTTATTCACGGTCGAAGGGCGAAGCATCGGCAAAGCTTGTGACAAAAGAAAATTGTACGTTTCGTTCGCAACTGCCTAAAGATAAGTTTGCGATAGACAGCGATAATTTCTTTCTGTATGCCGACGAAAAGGGAGATCCGAAGGCCTGTTACAGGATGCTTGTACGCTATATCGGGTTTGCTGTAGACAACTTTAAACTAAGAAAAGTAAAATCTGTATGAGCGAAATATCTTACCTTGGCAATTACGGACTTTCGGTAGCCGAAGATACCGTCCTATCGTTTCAGTTGGGCGATCGCCCGATGGGCAGCTCGGTGTTGAACGATCCGGGTTTCGAACGTGCGGTAATGCAACCCGTAATACCACGATGGCTCAATATTCAGGGATATAACGTATATGCCCGTGGCGATCATAACTTGCAGTGTGAAGAGCAGGAGTATACCATCAAGCGCAACCGCTTGCACCCGAGATTGATAGACAAGCAAGTAAAGTTTCTCTATGGTCTTGGACCACATGGTTACTTTATCACCACCGATACCGAAGGTAAGCTTCAGCGCAAATGGTTTCGTGATCCCGAAGTATTCAGTTGGCTCGAATCGTGGCAAAAGAACGGTATAGAGTCTTCGTATACAGATTTTGGGCGCAATGTTATACGCCATTTCTACACCTTTTACGATTACTTTACAAAACATCGTTTCTCTATAGGCTCTCAGTTCGGGTTCGGTCTGCCGATCACAGGCCTCGAACTTGTAGAAAACAAACATTGTCGCCTGGCCACTTCCAAATCGTTCGACGCTGCCCAGGATATACCTACCTACAAAGATTTCCGTTATATCGCTTTCGGTAACTGGGGATTGGCTACAACCAAGTTTAAGGTGTATCCGCGTTTCGACATTGCTGAAGTAAAAAACTATCAGTATGCAGCTATTTCGCATCACCGGCAAACGTCGGTAGGCGATTTCTACGGATGCAATGAGACCTACGAAGGTACGAAACCCTGGATACGCGGAGCCAATGATAGCCCCGAGTATATCAACTCTTTCCTCAAAAATTCGCTATCGGCAAAGATACATATCATTATTCCTGATGCCTGGATTGCATCGAAGCGTAACCAGATTAAAGCTATATGTGAAGAGAATAAGCAGCGTAAAGCCAATAGCAAGGCGTTACTCACCTATAACGGTATCGATGTAGGTACGAATTATAGTGAAGCATTCCTTATAAACTATATGAACGCTGAAATAAAGAAAGCCACAGAGTTTCTTTCTGGAAAAAGCAATCAGGGCAAAAGCTTCGTTTCGTATTCGTTCCGCACATCGGCCAAGGAAGAAGAGCGTTGGCGTTTCGAGACTATCGATATGAAATATAAGGAATATATCGAGGCAATGATCGCTTACGATCAGCGTGTAGATAATGTACTCGTTTCGTCTATGGGGCTCGATCCTTCTATTACGGGTATCTCTCAGAATGGTGTTATATCCAAGTCGGGAGCCGACGTGTATTATAACTATATCGTCTACCTGTCGTCGCTTACGTCCGATGACGAAATATGTAGCGAAGCGTTTAACTACGCATTGCAAGTAAACTTCCCGCAAAAATATAACGACGGATACCGCATAGGCTTTTATCGCGATATACCGAGCCGTCAAAGTGAAGTGTCACAAAATAACCGCCTGGATGCACCGCAGGCATAAAATAATAAACCTATGGAAATACTAAAAAAAGGTAAAGACTTAAAAGAAGTATCTCGAAAAAGATGTACGTGTAGTCGCTGCTGCTGCGAGTTTATATATGATAAATCCGATATTCAATCAGATCCGCGCGACGGTGATTATATTATTTGCCCTAATAAAACCTGTGGACTTTATATCAATGTAGACTCTATATTGTATAGACAACGTATTTCTTAAAAAACAATTATCCCATGCCGAATTATATACTAAACGAATTATTCTTGAATCTCGCCGAATTTAGAGATTCTGCGCCCAATGTAGAGAGTAGTGCTACCTTTCAGGCGCTTAATGCTTCGGCCGTTTCGGTTCGAAAGATGATCCGGGGCATTATATCCGAAAATATATGGAATATGATAGTCGCCGAATCGGATACCGATGCACGTTTATATCTACGTTCGGCATGGGCTAACCGTGTTATGTACGGTGAGAGTATCTTTATCGCTGTCACTAACCGTCAAAATAAGAAAAGCGATACCTATAAGTATGAGCTCGAAGCCATCAAACGCCAGTATATAGACAACTATTACAATGCGATGGACTCTCTTCTTGCCATTATCAGCAGTACGCCATCTTATGACTGGGAAAATACATGGATAGCACAACAGATGAAAGACTTGAAGATAAAAACGGTACTCGATTTCGAGTCGTATTATCATATCGACAGCTCTTTCCTGTATTTCATCCGTACCGTGCCTATCCAAAAGAAAGAACTGCTGCTAACGTTCAACTCATACTATGAGAAAATAGCTGACCGTACCGATCTGCTTCCCAACCTGAATACGGCACTTGTGTATACCATACTGGCTCGCACACTCAAGCAATTTGATATTATAGAGCTGCCGCCAACATTGCGAAATTACTTTGACGATAATACCCTGTCTCGCAACGGGAATACCGAGCGTGAAGCCATCAGCAGCCTGGCCGCCGACTTTTTGGGCGACGCACAGTCGTTGTTAAGCAATATCGATATTGCACTCACCGATACATCTATAGATGTGAATGTGGGTACTAACCTGAATGAAGAAGAAAACAAGTACTATGGAATGCTCTAAAAAAATAGATATCGAGATTAAAGGCAAGCCTTATTCATTGCCGAATAGCTGGGATGCCCTGTCGCCTGATGAATTTGTGTATCTGTCTGGATTGTTGCAGGATTATGCTGCGGGTTTGCTTTCGGTTTCGGATGTGCGCCTGCGGTTTGTTGTCTATGTGCTCGATATCGATATGTCGTATGTCCCTGCGCGGCATAAAGATACCATTGCGCAAAACCTGTATATCCTAATGTCGAAAATCACATTTATTTTCAATATTAAATATCCTGACCAACTTTGGAATGGACTGTCTGCTGAGCTGCGTAAAGAAGCGCTGAAGACCGAACCTAAATATCTGCCCGATACACCCGAGGTACGATTGCTTCGCCGTTGCGATTACAAATACGTGATCGATGGCTGTTTTGCTGCACAGCTCTTGCCTACTATCACCATCGGCAAGGTTTCATGTGTCGGCTATACGATCAACACGCTATGCGATCAGTTGTCTACATCACTTACTGCCCGTCAGTATGTAGATGCTACCGAGTGCCTGAACGGTATAGAGAAAAACCGTAGCTTATTGCCATTGTTGGCCGCTACGCTCTATCAGCCGGCGGGCTATTCGTCGGAGTGGGCTCACGATAATGTTTCGCTGTTTGCTGAGCTCCCTGTGGCTGTGCTCGAAGCTGTGGCGCTTTGTTTTCAGGCTTTTGTGCTGTTTCTGTTTACCAAAACACATTTCAGCATTTTGTGGAAGAAAACAAATACAAAGGATCTGCAAAGAAATAAACTATCAGTCGGTCTCAAAGACGGTATATATACCCTGTCGGAAGATGGGTACGGCGATATACACACCGTAGGGGAGATGTCGCTTATCGAATATCTGGAAATATTGCGTAAGAAAAAAATTGACGCCGTGCGCACCATGCATAGCGCAGAAATGAAGATTACCGATATAGCCGAAAAAACAGGATTGGATTTCGATACTATTCAGAAAATCATATAATAACTTATCGCTTTATGGTAAACCTGGTTAAAGATATATTTATGTTTTTTGCACGCTTTCCGCAGAAAGAAGGCGTATTGCAACTATTTACAAACGGACGTAGCGATATGCCGGAGTATAACGATTGGATGCAGGAGGTAAATGCCCTTCCGAATCAATCGCTTTTTCCGGAGATCAAAAATTATGTGTTCGGTGTAGACAAGGAAGCTGTTATAACGAGTCTTAATTCATTTTCGGACTGCTTTTTGTTTGTCGATTACGGGCAGATAGAAAATGAAATGGACCATATAAACAACCGTCGCGAATCGTTCCTGATCGCTTTTACGGTAGCTTATCCGAGCAGCGACAGTAATAACGATCTTGCCGAACGAGCTATAAAAGCAAACAGGGCTTTGAGCCTCCTTTGCGATATCCGTCATTTTATGATAAATGAAGAGCGTTGCATCCCTTGGTTAAAAAACTTTCAGGCCGATCATATAATCACGCCGTGGGCGTCGGAGAATGTTCCTTCCTATGGATGGACAGCTATCATACGCCGACAAGGTTTTGATATGCTGGGAGGAAAATAAGCCCTTTACTTTTTTCATTGTTTTTGTTTTACTTTTTTTCGTTGATTTGTGTTGTTAGATGCCGCTTTGGTTGCGATAATCGGGGCGGTTTTCTTTGCTTTAAACTACACATATTTGTGTAGTTTGTTTAATGTTCGTATATTGCAACAGCTAAATTTAACCTATATGCTAAAGAAAATAAACACTGTTGTTGACGGCTACGACGTAAAGGAAGTGAACCTATGGCCTTCACCATTTGGCCGTACCAAAAGAGTTTCTTTTTGTACCTGCAACGAAGTCGTTTTTGTGCTCGATCGCAAAGGCGATTATTCCCGTGTGCGTAATGCTATGGGTAAGATAGGATGGTGTAATACCGGCTTCCTTATCGATGTGGAAGAAAATACAGGAAAAGAATATCCGATGGATAGCGATATATCGATCGATAAAGCATTTTACGCCAAAGAGCGATCGTACACCGAAGATTTTAGAAAACTACTCTGTAGAACATGGTTATTTAGACTTATTAAAAAGCTGAGAAGCTTGTTTGGTTAATTATTATTTTTTAGCAATCACTTAAAAGCCTTACAGAAATGTAAGGCTTTTTTTGTCCTTTATCACCCCCCTGCGTACGGCTAATTTAGCCGTATGGTAACTACCGATAATATATATGTAATAAACGTACCCGAGACCTTCGGTAAGGCAGCGAAAGAGCTAACTGACCGACAGAAGCGTGTCGCCAATCAGCCTTCTGTCAGAAAATCGGGACATCTGGCTGATTCTATCGGCGGAAATTACATCGTCACCTCTCAGGACAATGCAACTACCCTTACCCTTACATATCCTATATATATCCGATATCTGGACATGCAATACCGCGGCAAAGAACCTAACAGAAAGACAAAGAAGAAAGCTCCTATTTACAATCGACTTGTTTATGGATTTCTGCAAGGATACATCTACAATAGTCTTCGTGGCGGACTCGCTCGCTATCTGGTAGGTAAAATACGGGACATAAAAATTGAAATCTGAGTAATATGAAAGCAGAAGAAATAGTGACAATACTTGTCAAGAGCGAAGGTTTCGGTAATGTAACCGTCGATATAAACAAGCTGGCAAAAGGAATGAAAGAGATAGAACTTGAGTCGAAAGGTGCTAAAGCAGGAATAAAAGGCCTTAGAGAAGAAAATAAGGAACTGGAAGATCTACTCAAAAGAGACACTGAGCAGTTGAAAGCTTTGAATAAAGAGATGGATCAGTTAAGGAAAAGAGGTCTTGGTGATTCCAAAGAAATGAAAGAAAAACAAGCTGACTATGAACTTGTAACAAAAAAGGCTGCCGGGTATGAAGCGCAAATAAGAAAAAACGACAGTACTATAAAGCAACTCGGTTACGCAGAAGAATATAGTATCCGGAATATGAAAATATCGGATATGACGATGAATCAGCTTTCGCGTCGTGCCGAATATCTGAGGGGTAAGCTTAACAATATTGTAAAAGACAAAGATCTTGACAAGTGGAATAAATACAACGATCAACTTGTTGCAGTAGAGAACCGTCAAAAAGAAGTAGCTGCCGGAGGCGAGAAAGTAAAAGGACGCTTTGATGGTATAGCCAATACCATTAAGAAAGTAATTCCCCTAATGGTAGCGTATTCTGCGTTACGTATTTTTCAGAATCTTATATCCGGAGCTGTAGATTGGCTGAAAAAAGCCCCCGAAGTAGCCGCAAAGGCCGAAGGTATAACACGTGCATTTACAAAACTAAACAATACGTCTCTTCTTACATCGCTCCGTAAAGAAACAAAGGGATTGATAAGCGATATGGTGTTGATGCAATCGACGGTAAAGGCCGATCGGTTTGGTATTCCTATCAACAATCTGGGTAAATATCTGAAGTTTGCACAACAGCGAGCGCAGGAAACAGGACAGTCGGTAGACTATCTCACCGAATCTATAATTAATGGGTTAGGTCGTAAATCACCGCTTATTCTTGATAACCTTGGTATCTCAGCCGCACGCCTGAAGGCCGAAATGAAAAAAGGTCTTGATTTTACACAAGCTACAACAAAGATTGTAGAAGAGGAACTCAAGAAGCAAGGCGACCTATCTCTTACTTCTGCCGACAAGGCTACACAAGCATCCGTAAAATGGGATAATGCGCAGCTAAAAATAGGAAATGGCTTAAAATGGTTATCAGACAAATGGAACGAGTTTTCGGGTAATGTTGCCGATGCTGTTGGCAGTATGGCGGGAGATTCTCGTACAGCAAGCCAGGTTTTTGATGATCAGAATAAACGTGTTGCTGATCTCAATGTAAATATCCTGCCTCTTATCGACAAATACGATAAGCTTAAAGACAAAGTAAAACTAACCTATGGACAATCTAAAGAGCTGGATGATGAACACAAGGAAATGCTCGACTTAGTGGGGCAGATAACCGCTGCCATGCCACATTTACGTACAGAATTTGATCAATATGGACGTGCTATCGGCTTTAGCAGCGAAGAAGCTCGAAAATTTATCGAAACACAAAAAGCTGTACTTCCTTATCTGTATGCGAAGCAATTGGCAGAAGCAAAGAAGGATGTTGATAAATATAAAAATGCTATCCGGGACTTAAACGCCGAGATAAATAATAAAGGGAAACTTAATGTAACAGTATCTACATCGGGAACTACTGCCGGAAAATCGGAGTTTGTTCCATGGACTGAAGAAGAATTGATTAATAAAAACGCACAATTAGCAGAATTTACGGCTAAGCTGGGTGCGGCAGAAAGAGCTGTAGACTATTTTACAGGAAATACATCCGAAACATTGCAGAAAGGTGAGCAAAAAATCATAGAAAAGCGCAATGAGTTCAATGCCATGACTGATACGCAATTGAAGTCTTGGCTTAATATGCATAAGAATGCAAAAGATAAGGTAAAGGTTAATAACGAAGGCCTTATCGAAAATATGAAAGATACAGGAATAAAAATTGATGCTATCTTCAATAAAACTATTACATCGGCAGATAAGTTTAGTCAAATTTTATTTTCTCGAAACGGGAAGCAATTATTGCCATTCACTAACAATGTAAAAGATACAGAAGTTGAGCTTTCAATACAGAAACAGCGAGAACTTGCCCAGCAAATATACAACCAGCGTGTAGGCTTCGAAACCCCACCTAAAGAAGAAAAAGAATCGAAAATACTTGCCCGTCAGAAGGAGGAGCTAAAGACACGTCTCGAAAATCAGGAAACGGCTCATAAGTACGAATTGATGGAAATAAAAGCTAATGCCGAGAAAAAAGGATTGGCGGAAGATGAATATCAAAAGTTGGTACTCGAAAGCGATGCGAAATATTATAATGCCCGTATTGGTATTTATGATCAGTTTGTGAAGGATTATAATATTACAAACGAGAAGTTTAAAGAAGACATCAAAGGCGGTCGTGCCGATGCCAAAGACAAGCTGGTTGATATCTCTCCACAGGTAGACAAAAATAGGCTTGATGAGATGAAGAGATATCGTGACGAATCGTTACGCTATCTTGAGGAGTGGATCAATAAAGAAAAGTTGGTGCTCGAAAAACGGAATCTAAGCGCCGATCAAAATGCTCATGAATTGGAACTTATCGAGATTTCAGCATCGGAAACAAGGTTGCTTATTAATAAAGAATATGCGCAATATATTGAGAACCTTGAAATACAAAACGGAAGAACAAAAACAGAAGCCGTACGTGAAGCGGGAGACGCTGTAATTGCTAGCGAAACGGATATAATTGCTAAACGGAAAGCTCTTGCGCAATCGATGAAGGAAACGAGCTATAATGTTCGTTCACAATTTGGCTTGACAACCCGTGAAGAAGATTTTGCACATGATAAGAAAATGTTTGATGATTTATTGGCAAATAAAGCTATCGACTACGAAACATATCTAAAATTGCTTAGTGGACTTGATCGGCAATATGAAGACAAAAACTTACAACTAAAGCAACAGTATAATATAGCGGGCATGCGTGAATTATATGATTCTGAAATGCAAGCTCTTATTTCTGCCCGTGAGCGTGAAGGTTGGACGGAAGAAGAATTCGAGAAAGCTAAATGGAATATGAAGCTGAATTATGCAATTGAATTTGCACAAAAAGTAGCTCAAGTTACAGGCGCTGCAACATCTGCCGTATCTGCCCTTATGGCCGCTGAGACAGCACAGCTCGAAGCTGAATACGATGTGCGTATTGCTGCCGCCGAAGGGAATGCAAAAGAAACGGAGCGCCTCGAAAAAGAAAAAGCACAGAAAAAACTTGATTTAGAAAAAAAATATGCCGATGTACAGTTTGCCGTAAAAGCTTCTGATATTATTGCAAATACGGCTGTATCTATAATGAGAGCTTATGCGGATTTGCCATTACCGGCAGCAATTGTAGCTTCCGCATTCCTGGGTATTACAGGTTTGGCACAACTTGCCGTAGCCAATGCCGAACGTGAGAAAGTGAAGAATATGACACTGGGCGGAGCTTCTTCTTCGAGCGGTAGTAGGGGTGTTATCGTAGCCGGTAAAGAAGAAGGCGGATATATTAATGTTACCCGTTCGCAGGATGGTAAAAAGTTTGATGCCGTATATGATCCCGAACGCAGGGGATTTGTAGACCGTCCGACGGTGATTGTCGGCGAATCGGGTAGGGAATGGGTACTTTCTAATAGCGGCATAAAGAACCCCACAATTGCACCTGTCATCGGGTTGATAGACGAAGCACAGCGCAACGGTACCGTGGAGTCGCTCGATCTGAACAGGGCACTGCGTTCTCAGCGCCTTGCCGGATATGCGTCGGGTGGTTCGCTTAACAATCGTCCGGTAAGTACACCGCCTTCGGCTTCGCCTGCTGCCGGTGCATATCGTAATACCGACCTGGATATCGAGCTTCTTCTTTTGCTGCGTAGCCTGAACGAGAACGGTGTGATAGCTAATATCGGTATTACCGAACTGGAAGCCGAAAAGAAGCGGAAACAGGATATAGACAATAAATTCACTCTTAAAGATTAGGTATGAGTATAGTAATCCGCAAAAAAGATACCGGAGAGATATTTGATATACCTTCCGATTTTTCACTCGAAATAAATATAACATCGCCTATATTCAATAACATAGGTAGCAAGTCGGTGACAACATCGATACCACGTACGCCAAACAATAGCCGTTTGCTAGGCTATGCTTCGCGCCTCGATATAGATGCAAAGCCCATATCTAAGATTCCAGTGATAGTGTACGACTCTACCTATATGCGCCGTGGCATGATGTACCTGTCGTCAGCTTACAATACAACCAAAGGCTATGGTGTAACCATTGCTTTTGCCGAAGGTGTGATGTATGAGGAGATGAAAAGCGTAAAGCTTACAGCCTTATCGGGATTACCTGTTATCGAAAAGAACTATCAGCAAATGAAAGAATACATGGATAATCTTTTTATTGATGATGACTTGGATAGCGAACTTACGTTGTTTACAATCACCTTGAAAGATGAAACGTATCCTAATCCTGAAAGTTCTTCGTCTGCCGACCTCGTAAATATTACCAGGCTGAATGATGTAGATCCTGAAACTACAAATACCTTATATTGGCCTTATACCATAAATATTGTACAAAACAATGCACTTGTTCCGGTCGATGTTCCGGGAGGATACGGTGTTACTCCTTTTGTAAGGGTATGGTATGTGATCGATCGTATTTTCAATCATTTCGGGTATAAAATAGGCACCAACCCATTCAAAGAACACTATCAGCTTCGCCGGTTATGTGTGCTTAATAATGTGGCCGATGCACTTGTGTTAAACAAAATAGATTATTCGCAATTGCTACCCGATGTAACGGTAATCGATTTTCTGACCAGTATGCAATGTCGGTTCGGAATGATTTTTCTTGTTGACGGCGATTCGGATACGGTTAATATATCCTTACTAAAGGATGTATTCGAGAATAAAACATCATCACAGATCGATGTGTCTTCGTTACCTGACATAGACTATACCGAGCCGAAGCAATTGAAACTTAGCTGTGCCCGTTCGCTCGATCGTTCGTCGACTGAGAAAGATACGTATGCCGAATTTATAAAGAAATACAGGTATCAGTTAGGGCGTTTTGTGTATGACACCGGAAGTTATCAGTTTGGTTTATGCTATTCCAAGCAGCAAGGTTTGTATGCTATTACATCCTTGGTATATGGTACGCCTAAAATTGTCTCGTCGGTTCATTTCGATTGGGATCAGAAAGCCGACATGGAATATGAGGAACTGAACAGTGTAGACGAAGGGCTCACAATGGATAAGAATTACCGTATATATTATGGTATAAGTCCGCAATTACTCAATTCTAAGTTAAAAATAGACTCAGAAGATGTAGAAGTAGAGAATAACAGCAAACTCGCTTTTGCCTGGGATATGGGCGAAGGATATAATGTAGACAGAGCTACAGGCGAACGGTTCTATTGGGGTTATAAGTGGGGTTCTGTATTGCCTTATGTTCCTTATTCTCCCGAATATAGAGATCCTGTGTATTTCGAAGATAAGGACGGAAATATATTTCAATATGCATTAACTTTTATCGGAGAAGATGGATGCTTTAATCGTTTTCATAAACAATACGATGCCTTCTTGCGTCACTCTAACAATGTCGTTAAAGTTGATATCGACAAATCGCTGTATGAGTTAGCCAATATAGACTACAAAGCCAAGTACAGTGTCGATAATCATCCGTTATTGATCGATAAGGTAAATCATATACTGGGTGCTCGCAAAACGGTATCGATGGAGCTGCGAACAACACGTCTTTATCGTCCTTACGACCTGAATAGCGATCATGCCCTGCCCGAAACGCAGCCCATAACTTCTATGTGGGAAGTGGTAACAGATCCTGCCGTAGACTTGGCTGACGCTACTCCAAAGCTTCAGGCAAAATTGATAGCAGAAGGCCAAGCGCAATATCCGGATTATATTTTTAGAGAATTGATATTATTAGAATCTACAGTAATAGATCGGAACCCGAATATAGAAGGATTGTGGTATTTGCCTCCTACCGAACAACAGGTTATTGACGGTGAAAAGTTAGGTTACGGAAAATATAGAATACGTCGAAAATTTCTTCATGTGTATTATGCTAATTCTCAAGATAGGGGTGATACAATTTATATAGAAACCTATTATTACTATTTCGTAGCAAAAGCAATTCCACCACGTCCAAGTTGATGTTTTTTTGTCCTTTTATATGCCTGCATAAAATCTGATTTTTGATAAAAATTTTGTATATGAGTGTACAGATCGTAAAACAACCTAACAATTATTGCTTCGCCGGAAATCCGGTATCATTCGTTTTCAGTTCGAGTACGAACGACGAATTCAGGGTTGTTATAAATGTTGCCGGTGAAAGTTTAGAGCTGTCGCTTTATCCTTATGGTGCTAGTGCTCCGTACCGTGCCGATTTGGAATTATCTGATCTCTTACAAAAATTCTTTGATGTGCCTACCGTATCAGACTCGGATATAATAGTGCCAATCGATAATTTCGGACTGTCTTATTCTATTTCTGTGGATAGTGCTACGTTGTTTTCGGGCGTGGCTTTTCAGGGGGGGCTAAGTAAGTCTTTCTTGAAAATGCTGTATGATTCTGAATATAAGGATATTTTTAATTATCGATTAAATAATAAAAACAATCAATTCCTTTTCACGACACGTTCGCAAAGCAAGAATATAAAAATACGCCACTCAGAAATTTCTTCTTTCATATTTATTCATCCGGGTACATATATAAATTTTATTTCAAGTAATGGGATAGTTGTTAGTACTGAACCTCTTATTAAAGGGACTTTATGTTCAATGAATTTAAAAATCATACTTGATATCTATGAATTTTCGTATGAAGATGTCAAGTATATTGATGTATTTACGGATAATGAAGAATATTCTTTCCGCATTAATATAATCCCATCCATTCTATCCGAAGAAAGATATCTGCTGAAATTCAAAAATTCACTAGGCGCTTACGAGTATATTGATATTACAGGAAAAGCTTATTGCGTTCCTGAATCTAACGAAGAATATTCGTGGAAATCACTTTCTGCTTATGGTTTTTTTGAAGATAAAAGAGATAGAGTAGAATCACGGTCTGTGTTAGAAGTTGAAACCGGTTTTAAAACAAAAGATGAGTTAGATTTTATTTTGGATATGGTGCATAGCGATGATATATATATAATCTATCCTGATGCATCTGAAGTAAAAGTGCTTGTTTCTGTAGATAATATTCGGTATAGAAATAGGCAAACGGTTACAAACTCGATTCCATTAAAGATAAAAGAAGTTGTAGAAAACAAATATTTATCGCCAAATATAAATCCTTATGAATTATCAACAGGAGGCATATTTGATGCTAGTTATGATTATACATTTGAATGATTATGGTAACAGTAGACATTTTATTAAGGGTAGCTTTTCAGATATATATAGCTTCATTGAAAGGGGAAAATACTTCTAAACGTGTCGGAGGTCTTCTTAGAGATATAATTAATTTTTTTGAACAAACAAAATTACAGTCAGGAGGATATTTAGGCACTGCTCAGGATCTATATAATATAATATCATCTGTAGAAGGTGGCTATAATGGAATCGCTTCTGTCGATATAGTGAATCCAATAGTAAGAGGTTATTATATAAGTCTGACTGGAGGTGTATTTCCTAATTTCGGAAACATTGTAGTTCCTGAAGGATATAGTATTTTATATTTTGAAGATGGTCATTGGGCATATCAAAATATAACACTTAATCCAAATGATCCAATTTTAGACACAGAATTTTTTGATTAATAAATTAAATATATGGGCACAGGTCAGGCAACAAATCCGGGGAATGGTATTTGGAGTAATATTGTTTCCTCTGAATCGGGAATAAATGTTAATTACATAGAGGTATCTAATTTTGTAGACGGTACGGTAATGACAGATGATAAATTAGATAATGTAATTTATCGAAAAAAGGGAAGTTTATACTTACGTCAAGCCTTAGATTTAACTAAAAGTCGCACATTGACAGTTAATACTGTAAATGATATCCGTTACATGTCGTTGCAGAATATAATACTTTTAAAACTAGGGTATTATGATAAGGTTACCACAAAAGGATACTACTCTGAGAGTGATGGCGGATCGGCATCTTATACTATGATGGAGAGTCTCGGTACTGATGATGGTTTCTTGACTATTAATGTTGTCAATGCAACATTGTCTATATCTCTTTCATTGATACAGGAACGTTTTGTGTCATCAAAACAAGCAGGTGTAAAAGGAGATGGTATAACTGATGACACAGTGCAAATGCAGTTATTTGCTAATTCTATTAAATACTTAACGGTACCGCCTCAAATTATTGGTAATATCTTGATAAAAGATAAAATAATATTCAATGGAGGATTGCCAAACGGAGCAGATGTAAAAATAACTGACCTCTATTTTGATTGTACATTTATTTCTGATTACACGTCGGAAGAAGAGATGGTACGATTCAACAATTATTTTGGGAAAAACCTTAATGGTAAAATAACATTCAAAGGCAAAGGAAGCATACCATACAGCACTCGCCAAAATGGTGTCGGTATGGTTTTATACCAATGCGGTAGAATGAAAGTGCAACATCTCGATTTTTCAATGTTTAAATATTGGGGATTGAAAATACTTGATGGCGGGCTAAGCTTTTTAGGTAAAATAGTCGTTACAGATTGCGGAACATATGGAGAGGATGCAGCTATTTCAGGTAATGTTGTATCAATAACCAATACAGGTGGTACAGGATCACTTGGTCAAAGAACAAATATAGAGCTTGATGTAGATTTCAATTTAGTAGAATATGAAGGATTTATAATTATAAGGGATAGACTTCATGTAATTGCTGGAAGAAATTCAGCTAATAATTTCTCTATATTTCCATGGGTTGACCCTGCTACGATTGCCGGTGATTCCGGTAAACTAATATTGGGTGGCGGTGTCTTAACGGATGGCAATAATACGAGCTGTGTTAGGATAGGGATGTTAGACGGTATGCGATGCGGAACAGCCTTACGTAACAGTGCCTTATATCCTGCATGTGTTGATACTATAGTAACGCAATGGTGTGGTATCTCTGCCGCTATGGGACGGACAATGTCTTCTGCATGCGTTGGTGGGTCTATAGGTTATGTATATACAGAAAGCGATAAATATTCCTATGTATTCGTTACATCATATGAAAAAACAGGTTTCTCTCTTTTAAACTCAGGTCTTTTAGACCCGCATAAGATATTAAGCATGTCACCTGCATTGACTGGAGGAGGGTTCTCCCCTCAATTTTCAATACTACCCGGTGCAAGTTATACGGACACAAGTTCAAGACTTATATCCCCTGCTAATACAGTATTCAATTATTCTCCTAATTCAAAAGATATAGGTTTTCAGCCTACTGGACAATCTTTTTATGGTATCCATAAAGATAGTGGAACTCTTAATTTAAAAGCTGGTTCTGGGTTAGTACCAACACTGACAGGACATGATACTATAGTAGTCTTTCTCACTGGTAATGGAACAAATAATAACCCTATATCGTCATTTACAATATCAGCAGAGACAGGATATACGATTAATAATCTTGCTGAGGGGGATACAGTAACATTATCAGGAGCAAGTTACCCTGTATTATTATACTTCAAGCTAGTTGGTACTAAATGGTATTTCACAAAGAGAGAACTTAAGGAGTATATCGCAGCAACAACTACGAATTTAGGGCTTGTTAAAAAATCGGCCTCATTGACGGCAGCACAGCCTTCAGCTACAGCCCCTGTAGCCTATGACGCT